>NC_007426.1:2270818-2595221 GCF_000026045.1 Natronomonas pharaonis DSM 2160
GGTGGGCCAGCCAAACAGGTCGTCATCGATGGCGAAGTCCACGCGGAGGTGCCATTGGGCGGCGTCATCGGCGACAACGCGACCCTCGGCGGCAACGTTTCAGTGCTGCCGGGGACAGTACTTGGTGACGGCTCAACGGTCGCCGATAACGCGACTATCAGCGGCACCATCGAACCGGACACGGAGGTGCGACGCGGCTAGCCATGTGCGGCATCACTGGCTACGTCGGCGACGGCGATGCACTTGCCCCTGTTCTTGACGGGCTACGAAATCTCGAATACCGCGGCTACGACTCGGCCGGCATCGCCTTGGTCGATGGCGGAGCGCCATCGGTCTACAAAACGAGCGGTGAGGTCGACGCCCTCGTTGCGGCGGCCCCGGACGAAAGCGAGGCGAACTGCGCTATCGGCCACACCCGCTGGTCGACGCATGGCCCGCCAACCGACACGAACGCTCATCCACATACAGACTGTACGGAGAAAATCGCCGTCGTCCACAACGGCATCATCGAGAACTACGAGACGCTGCAGGCAGACCTCGATGACCACACCTTCACCAGCGAGACCGACACAGAGGTCATCCCGCATCTCCTCGAAGAGCGGCGGGCCGCTGGCGACGCACACGTCGAAGCAGTACAGGCAGTTACCGACCGCCTCGACGGTAGCTACGCCTTCTGTGTCGTCTTCGAGGACTTCGAGGGCATCATCGCCGTCCGCCACGACAGCCCGCTTGTCGTCGGCCACGGCGAAACGGGCGCGTACGTTGCAAGCGACGTGACCGGCTTCCTCGACCGCACCCGCCAAGTTAGCTATCTCGAAGACAACGACATTGCCGTCCTTGACGGGGACGTGACAGTCTACCGCGACGGCGAGCGCATCGACCCCGCTATCGAGACCATCGAGTGGGAAGCCGACGCCGCCGAGAAAGGCGGCTACGAGCATTACATGCGCAAAGAGATTCACGAACAGCCCCAATCGCTCCGGCAGACGATAGCCGGCCGGCTCGATGTCGACGGTGGCGATGTCGACCTCGATGTCTCGCTGTCCGAAGAGCAACTGCAGTCGCTCGACGAAATCGAGTTCGTCGCCTGCGGCACGTCCTACTACGCTGGGCTGTATGCCGCCCGGCTCTTCGAGACGCTCGCCGACGTGCGGGCGTCGGTAACCATCGCCAGCGAATACGACTTCGGCGGCGGCCGCGACCCATGGCGGACGTTGACGGTCGCTGTCACCCAGAGCGGCGAAACCGCCGACACGCTGTCGGCGATTCGAGCGGCCAAGCAGGCGGGCGCACAGACGCTCGCGGTGACGAACACGCTGGGCAGCACCGTCACTCGCGAGGTCGACGACAGCGTCTTCATCCGCGCCGGCCCCGAAATCGGCGTGGCGGCGACAAAGACCTTCGCCTCACAGGTGGCGACGCTGGCGCTTCTGGCGGTCTATGTCGGCCGTCGACGCAACGCACTGCGGGCTGGGCGTGCCTCGACGTTGTTGGAAAACCTCCGAGCGCTGCCGGGGGCGGTCCAGCAGGTCCTCGACAACGAGCCGGTCGTCGAGGAGTTGGCCGACACCTACGCGGACAGTGAGGCGTTCTTTTTTATTGGCCGCGAGCTCGCCTACCCGGTCGCGCTGGAAGGCGCACTCAAGCTGAAGGAGATCTCCTACGACCACGCCGAGGGGTTTGCAGCCGGCGAACTCAAGCACGGCCCGCTGGCGCTTGTCACCGAAGAAACGCCCGTGTTGGCATCGCTGACAGACGGCAGCCGGGCCGAAAAGACCCACAGCAACGTCAAGGAGGTACAGGCCCGCGGCGCGCCCGTTATCGCCGCAGCCTCGGCGGACGGGGACGGAACACGGCCGGCGGTTGACGAACAGCTTCCGGTGCCGAACATTGGGCTCGTCGAACCGCTCGCGGCAAACGTCTACTGGCAGCTGTTTGCCTATCACGTCGCCGCAAACAAGGGCCGACCCATCGACAAGCCACGGAACTTAGCCAAGAGCGTCACTGTTGAGTAAACTGCCGCGGAAAGCTACCGGACGCTATTTGTCACCGGCGACGCTTGGGCGGCGTATGGATGCTGTTGTTATCGCCGCCGGTCGCGGCACTCGCATGCGGCCATTGACCGAGACGCGTCCGAAGCCGCTGTTGCCTGTCGGGGAGGCGTCGTTGCTCGAACGAACGCTGTCGCAGTGTGTTGGGCTGGTCGACCGGTTTGTCATCGTCGTCGGCTATCGCGATGACATGATACGCGGACGCATCGGCGACAACTACGAGGGCGTCCCCGTCGAATACGTCAAACAGACGGAGCGTCTCGGAACCGCCCACGCGGTCGAGCAGGCGGCCGACATCGTTTCGGACTCGTTTCTCGTTCTCAACGGCGATGTCGTCTGTGACAAACCGTTGCTGAGACAGCTTGCCGACGCTGACGGCCACGCCATGGCGACGACGACGGTCTCCGACCCGACCAGCTACGGCGTCGTTGAAACCGAGGCTGGGGCTGTCAGCGCGTTGTACGAAAAGCCCGACGACCCGCCGACTGACCGAATCAATGTCGGCATCTACGCCTTTGAGCCGTCGGTGTTCGAAGCGATTGCAGCGACGGCCGAAAGCCCACGCGGCGAGTACGAGCTCACCGACGCTATCGAACGGCTTATCGACGCCGGCGAGCGGGTGACAACAGTTGATTACGACGGGGCGTGGATTGATGTCGGCCGACCATGGGAGCTGCTGGAGGCGACGACGGCGACGCTTGATGGATTGGAGACGCGGCTTGCTGGTACCGTCGAAGAGGGCGCACACCTGCACGGACCGGTCGTCGTACAGGAGGGCGCACGCGTCCGTTCGGGTGCGTACATCGAGGGGCCGGTCGTCATTCACAAAGGCGCAGACGTTGGGCCGAACGCCTACGTACGCGGAGCGACGGTCATCGGCCCCGATGTCCGGGTCGGCAACGGCGTCGAAATCAAGAACTCAGTGTTGATGGCCCACACCGCAGTCGGACATCTCTCGTATGTCGGGGACTCGGTGCTTGGAGCCGACGTCAACGTCGGCGCTGGGACGATGGTCGCAAATCTCCGCCACGACGACGAGTCAGTTCGCGTGACTGTCAAAGGTGACCGCGTCGACACCGGCCGGCGGAAGCTGGGCGTTATCGTGGGCGACCGGGCGAAGACAGGTATTAATACGAGCCTGAACGCCGGCGTCGTGCTAGGTGTTGATGCTCGGACTGCGCCCGGCGAAACGGTCACGCGGGACCGACGATAGCCGGCCGTCAGCGCCTCGGTATTGTTACTCGTCGTTTTGTTCTTCGAGTTGGTCGGCGATATCGTCGAGCCGGCGGCTTTGCTCTCGGTGTATTGAGACGATGATATCCGAAAGCACCCCGAACATCAGCAGTTGGACCGACAGCAACACCAGAAACGCTGCCAAAAGCGCCAAGACCTCATGCGAAACGCCGGCAGTCAGATACCGGTAGCCCACAAACGCTCCCAGTGCCACACCACCGGCGGTCCCGACAGCCGCCACGCTCCCGAAGTAGAAAATCGGATTGTTCATCCGCGCAAGCCGGTACAGCGTCAGCAGAATGCGGCCGCCGTCCTTCAGTGGATGCAGGTTCGTCTCCGACCCTCCCGGCCGAGCCTCGTACCGAATCGGCACGACCGCAGTCGAAACCCCGCGACGGACGCACTCGACGGCCAACTCGGTCTCGATGCCGAACCCATCAGCCGAGAGCTGCGACCGCTCGAACGATTGGGTCGTAAACGCCCGGTATCCCGACAGAATGTCCTGTAAGTCACGCCCGTGAATCGTTGCAAACAGGCGATTGATGAGGCGGTTACCGACAGCGTTCAACCGCGTCATCGCCCCCGCCTCCATGTCGGCAAACCGGTCGCCGATGACATGCTCGGCCCGCCCCGCAAACAGCGGCGTGAGCATTTTGTCGGCGTCTTCCGGCCGATACGTGCCATCGCCGTCGGCCATCAACACGTACGGTTGGTCAATCTGTTCGACACCTTCCCGGACTGCCTGTCCCTTTCCGCTGCCCGACTGCGTGATGACGCGGGCCCCGTGCTCGCGGGCGATGGCCCGCGTTCCATCCGTCGAGTCACCGTCAACGACAAGTACGTGCTCGAAGCCCTCCTCATGAAAGCCCTCGATAACATCGCCTATCGTCTCGGCCTCGTCAAGCGTCGGCAACAGCACGCATACATCCGTCCGGTCTGGCATTCTCATCGACTCTCCGACCCGACCCGCAAAAATACCACCGGGTATCACGGCAGCGAAAAGCGCTGGACACCCGATTCATCACGGCCATCATCCGTTCATGCAGGCCGAGCCGACGCCACGATATCCCGGGCCGTAGCCAGTAGCGACGCGGCGTCCGCATCGGTTGTCCCTTCGGCAGTCAGCCGGACAAGCGGCTGGGTGCCGCTGGCGCGGATGAGCATCCAGCCGTCGTCGCGTTCGATACGGACGCCATCAAGCTGCTGGACGGTGTCGTATCGGTCGGTCGCAGCCTCGGTGACGCCGTCCATCACAGCGCGCTTGTCGTCAACCGGGATGCTTTCGCGCCGCAGCGGATACTGTTCGAGTGACGCAACCTGCTCGGATAGTGGCCCATTCGTGGCAACGAGTTCGACTGCACGCGCGGCAGCAAGCGGACCATCAGGAGCCAGCGTCGTCGTCGGCCATATCCACGCCCCGCTCGGCTCGCCGCCGAAGACGACATCGGCTTCGCGTGCCCGCTCGGCAACGTACACATCGCCAACGCGGGTACGAACGAGTTCAGCGCCAACCTCCGCCAAGGCAGCGTCAACGAGTTGGCTGGTGTTCAGCGGCGCAGCGATGCGGTCGCCCTCCGTCGCGACCGCGCGGCCGAAAAGCGCCAGCAGTTCGTCGCCGCCAACGAACCGCCCGGTCTCGTCGACAGCCATCATCCGGTCGCCGTCGCCGTCGTGGGCGATGCCGATATCGGCCGCCGTCGCTTCGACATGGGCTTGGAGTGCGGTACAGGCCTCCGCGGTCGGTTCGCTGGGACGGCTCGGGAAGTGACCGTCCGGGCGGGCATTGAGCGTGTCGACGGTACAGCCGAGGGCGCGAAGGGCGTCAATAGTGAGGTCGCCAGCGCCGTTGCCAACATCGACGACTGCATGCACGTCTTCGACTTGCGGGACTGTATCAGCGATTGCCGTTATGTGTTGCTCGGTGGCTGCCTCCCAACGTTCTTCACTGCCGACAGCATCCCACGCCGCCGACTCGAAGCGGTCCGACGCCAGCAGCGTCTCGATTTCGCTCCGTTGGGCTTCGTCGAAAGCCATGCCGGATGGTGACCAAAGTTTGATACCGTTGTCTTCGGGCGGATTGTGTGAGGCCGTTACCGAGACGCCCGCATCGGCTGCCCGCCAGCCGACGCTCCGAGCGACAGTCGGTGTCGATGCAACGCCGACGTTGATGACGTTGCCACCGCCCTCGCGGATGCCCGCCGACAGCGCGTCGACAAGGAGCGGGCCAGTCGTCCGTGGGTCGCGACCGACGACGATGGTGTTGTACCCTGCCGTTGTGAGCGCACGGCCGATGTCGAGCGCCAACTCCGCTGTGACCGTCTCGCCGAAGGGACCGCGAATACCGCTCGTGCCGAACATACACCCGTCTGCGATGCCGCGGGGTAAAACGGCTCCGACCGAGTGGGTGGCTGCAGATTGACCTCCTCCCCGCGCTAAAGCACGGCGCTTTCTCATTGGTTTTCCGTAATATCTGCTCACGCAGAACGATGCTCTGATATCAACGGTAGCGTTTATTTCACTTAAATTATCTATTCGGAATATGCGCAGATAGCGGTATCGGCTCGGTGGCATCGCAGGCGTTGCCGCACTCACGGCGTTTGCCGGCGCTGTCAAAACCATCCGGTCTTCCAACAGCTTTTCGCTACATATGTGCCGCTGTTCTGGCGTCTCGGCCCAGCTGTGCTCTTTAGTCTGCTGTGTTGAATAGCGACCTCTGTGCTGGTGTATGGCTATCTGTCTTGTGCGATTACTACCGACGGCGTCTCATGCGAGTAGCCAGATTACAACTAGTCCCAGAAGCACCGCTATTCAACAGAGCAGAATCGAGGGTCTCGAACGGCTTGGCCCCAGAAGGCGAATCCTCGGGGCTTGCTCCCGAGGTGTTTCACTACTACAGGAACGGTTCAGGAGCCCCGCACGAGCGGGTCGTACCACGCTTTGTTCTCTCGGTACCAATCAATAAACGCCGATACGCCCTCACGGATGTCGACAGTCGGCTCATAGCCAAGCAACGCGTTGGCTTTCGAGATGTCAGCATGGGTGTGTTCGGCATCGCCCTCTCGGGGGTCTGTATACTCAATGTCCAGCGACGGATCAATTTCGTCGCGGACGACCTCGGCCAGCGTCTGGATATCGATCGTATCAGTCGAACCGATATTCAGAATCTCGCCATCGGCGCTGTCGTCATTCAGTAGCTGTGCGTTCACCCGCTTTATATCAGCAACGTAGGTGAAATCCCGCGTCTGTGTCCCATCGCCATAGATGACCGGCGACTCGCCGTGCAAACACCGCGAGACGAAGTTCGTCATCGCCATGTTCGGTCGCATGCGCGGCCCGTAGACGGTAAAATAGCGCAGCCCGACAGTCGGTAGGCCATACACTTCGCTGTACACGCGGGCGTATTGTTCGGCCGCCAGCTTCGAGACGCCATACGGCGACACAGGCGTTGTCGGGTGGGCTTCGTCATACGGCAGATACTCCGGTTTGCCATACACCGACGACGACGAGGCAAGCACGACACGCTCGACGTCGTGCCGGCGAGCTGCCTCCAAAAGCGTCACCGTGCCATCAACGTTGTAGGCATTGACCTTCGCGGGCTGTTCGACGCTTTTGCGAACGCCTGCTTGAGCGGCTTGATGGTAGATGACATCAGCTTCACTAACCAGTGTGTCCACTTGATCATCGTCCGTAATCGAGCCATCAATCAGTTTGTACGTGGCGCCGTTTGCCTTGGCGGCGTCACGGGCCGCTTCGACGTTGTGTTCTTTGATGCCAAGATCGTAGTATGGCTCGAAGTTATCGAGCACCACCACATCGTGGCCATCAGCGGCGAACTGTTCGGCGAGATGGCCGCCGATAAAGCCCGCCCCGCCAGTGACAAGCACCTGCATTGCCACCGCCTGCGTTGGCCAGCATAAAAAGTCGTCTGCTCTGACTCAGTTGTGTAGACACAGATCGGCATTCGCCTCCACCTGAGGACGGCAGCAAATGCCAACTAGTTTGGAGCGTATTCTGACGGCAACAGCTCTTGCCGGAGCCTCCTCGCGAAAATACGACCGAACACATAGACAGAGAGGCGTGCTATAGAAACGACCACGAATTGCTGACAGCCGGTCGACTGGACGCAGACGGTGTCTGTCCGAGACCGAGGTGTCTACGCAACTGGCACTTTCATATTATTCCGACAATATCTGGACTGGTTTGAATAGCCACGTTTATTCGCGTGCATACAATAATGCATACATGAGCACGTCGATCCGACTTTCAGAGGAGGCAAAGTCCCGGCTCGATCTCTACAAACGCGAAGGTGAGAGCTATGACGACGTCATCATTCGGCTCACATCCGACGATAAGTGGGCTGGGTTCGGCGTTGCATCGTCGGACCCAAAAGAATCTAGGGAGGGCATGGAAGCGATCCGTGACCGGATGCGGAGCCGAATGGACGACCACGTCGAGAAGCTGGACCGATGACGCTGCTCGTCATTGACACCAACCTGCTGAGTGATTACCTGAACGGTACTGACGAAGCAAGAGCGTTCCTTGCGGCGTTTGAACGCGACCGCTGGGGCGTTCCGTCCATCGTTCTCTTTGAAGCGCTCATGGGATCTCTCTACGGACATATTGACGCCACGCCTGACGAGATCGTTCGGAGTGTCGACTCCTCGATGGAAGTCCTCGAGACAGGAATGGAAACCGCGATCGAAGCCCAAGAGTTACAGGCGGCCCTTCTCAGTCGAGGAGCGCCTGTCGACCAACTCGATGCACTAATCGCTGCCGCTGCTCTCGAACACGGCGGAACGTTTGCGACAGCCGAGAAGCAGTTCTGGACGGACGATGTCCAAGAGATCATTCAGGTCGAGCCGTACGATCCGTATTGATCGCTACGGCTACCACATTCCGGTGTTTCCAGTCATCTCCACCGAAACTTGAGGTCGTCGAACGGCAAGTTCTCGGGAAACCGTTCGACGGCGTCAGTTTCCTCGATCGCCTCCCGAAGCTCGCGTTCGGCCGGGGCCTCAAGGAAGACGGTTCACCACGTCAGCCCTTCATACGTAATCCCCTCGCGTCGGTCGATAATCCGGCGGCCATCGACCACCACCGGCGTGGCCATCTCATCGAAGGCCGAATCAAGCGCCGCAAACTCGTCCCAGTCGGTCGTGACAACCGCACCGGTCGCATCAGCGAGGGCCTCAGCCGCCGAGTCCGCGTACGTTAGCGACGGGAACCGCTCGCGCATGTTTTCGGCCGCAACAGGGTCGTAGCCAACGACGGTCGCTCCACGGTCCAGTAGCCCCTCGATAACCGGAATCGCCCGGGAGTTGCGGATGTCGTCCGTCCCGGGCTTGAACGCCAACCCCAGAACGGCAACCCGTGCGCCTTCGATGTCGATGTGTGAAGCAAGCAGCTCAAGCAGCCGATCGGGCTGGCGGTCGTTGACCGTCGTCGTTGCCCCAAGCAACGGCGGCTCATACCCCGCCTCGCGTGCCGCCGCCCGCAATGCGGCGACATCTTTCGGGAAGCAACTGCCGCCGTAGCCGACGCCGGACTCAAAGAATGCCCCCGCAATTCGGTCATCGAGCCCGACGGCATCCATTACCTCGTAGGCATCAAGGCCAAACGCCTTGCAGATGTTTCCGATATCGTTGGCCAACGAGATTTTCGTCGCCAGCGTCGCGTTGTTGGCGTATTTGATCATCATCGCCGTTTCGGGGTCCGTTCGGACGACGGGCGCGTCAGTCGACGCCATCAGTGGCGCATACAGCGTCTCAAGCGTCTCCAGTGCCCCCTCGGATGCCGTCCCGAACACGAGCTTGTCGGGATTGCGGAAATCCTCGACCGCGCTGCCTTCCCGGAGGAACTCCGGATTGGTCGCTACCTCGATGTCCAGTTGGTCACTATCGACGCTTGCGCCGTCGGCAAGCGCCTCCCGAACCGTCGCCACCGCCGGCGGCGTAATCGTCGATTTGACAACGACAAGGTGGTCGTGGGTGTCCTCAGCAGCGGCGTCGGCACTCCCATCGGCGCCAGAACCGACATTGCCACCGCTATTGCTGGATTCGCCGTTGGCTTCTGTCAACGCCGCACCGAGCATCTCGGCGGCCGCAGCAAGCGGCGCCACGTCGATACTGCCGTCGTCGTTGGTGGGCGTGCCGACAGCCAGGAAGCTACAGTCGGCCGCCGCCGCGTCGGCATACGAGGTCGTCGCCTGCAGGCGGTCGCCAACGTGGTCGGCCAGCAGGTCCTCGAGCCCCGGCTCATGGATCGGGGCCGACCCTTGGTTGAGCGCGGCGACGGTTGCCTCGTCAATGTCGATCGCAGAGACGTTGTGGCCCATCTCCGCCAGACAGGCGGCCAGCGTCGTTCCCACGTAGCCGCTGCCGACGACATTTAGCTTCATACTGGTGGTGTGTGCGGCGGCGGCTAAATACGCGTGGGTCGACGGGGACACTCCAAGTGCCAGCGATAGCAACGTTGCCATTGCCACCGCCAAGTCGACTACCTCTGTCTACAGAAAACGCAGGCAGAGTGCCTCGGGGTCGTACGGAAGACGAAGTCTTCCGTGATGACGAGACGCTCTGCGTCTCGAACCACTTGACCCCGGAGCGGTTCACGCTGACGCCGGCGATTCGGATGCGTCGTCGAGCGACTTAGTGAGTTCGACTTCAATCTTCACTGTGTCGTACGGGACGTGTGGCTTCTTCGCGCCCCCCTCTTCGCGGAAGTGGACGATCCGATACTCGTTCAGGATCTGGAGGTCGTCGTGGACCTGCCTTACGTCCCGACCGAGGCGGTCGGCGAGGGCACGCATACTCTCGGCGGGCGAACCCATCAGACTCTGCACCAGCTCCAAGCGACGTGACGTGAGGATGCGCTGGAGACGGCTAGCGTCTTGGAAATTGACGACGTGTGGCACTTC
Organism: Natronomonas pharaonis DSM 2160; assembly: GCF_000026045.1. Taxonomy (NCBI): domain Archaea; kingdom Methanobacteriati; phylum Methanobacteriota; class Halobacteria; order Halobacteriales; family Natronomonadaceae; genus Natronomonas; species Natronomonas pharaonis. The sequence continues at coordinate 2,281,019 of NC_007426.1, forward strand.
TTCGCCCTGCTCCCAGCGCTCAGCACGATCCAGAACGCTCTCTTTGTGGTCCGCAAACGGCTTCGACGTGATACGAAGCGTCGAGGGGTACTCGGCATCCTCTGGCGGTTCGTGGGGGTTGTCAGGCGTATTCTTGCTCATGGATGGTTTCGACTTCCTCGAGGAAGTTCTGGATATGCGACCGAAGGCCCTCGAATTCGATACCTTCGACCTCACCACGGGAGTGGCGGTGGTGCCGCCCAACACCGTGGGCGTCGTTCGCGTTGTCGTATCGCAGGATCTCTTCGTCTGCCGGCCCGAGGTACTGAAAACTGTACTTCAGCCCCTCAGGAAATTTGTCGCTCTTGGAGACATCCCAGGCAAGCGCTTCCCATCGGTCGCCTTCCGGGAATTCATCGTCGTCCTCGAAGAGCTTCCTCGCTGGCATCCGAGCACCTGTGTTGTCCACATAGAACAACGGCTGTCTGACTAATAGGTGTTGTGGCTATCGAACAACACAGCACCAACCGAAGCATCGAGGGGCAGAGACTCATTTATTTCACAGCATACGATGCCCTCAAAGACCTAAAAAGTCGCGAGCAATGGAAACAGGGCGAAACCACGGGACGCCTAGCGTCTCGAACCACTTGCTCCCGAGACAGTTCACTCTACGGCGACGCTTTCAGTCTCATCAGCCGCCGCGTTTTGCAGCCTGCGCTCGGCCTCGTCACGGTCTTCCGGGTAACCAACGTCGATCCGCCAGCCTTCGAGTCCGATAGCGTCAATCGTCCGGCCGGACTGAAGCAGCAGGTCGATCGCCTCGCTAATCTCGTATTCGCCGCGGTCGGAGGGCTGCACCAGATGGCAAGCGTGGAAGATAGCAGGTGTAAACGTGTAGAAGCCGGTCATCACGAGATTTGACGGCGGGTCGTCGGGCTTCTCGATGACATCCGTAATTTCGCCGTACTGGTTGGTGTCGCAGACGCCGTAGCGGCTGGCCTCATCCCACGGTACCTCTTCGACGAGAAAGGCGGCGTCAGCGCGCTCTTCTTGCTGTCGCCGGACAACATCCTCAAGATTGGCCTGGAAGATGTTGTCGCCGAGCATGAGCATGAAATCGTCGTCAATGTGTTCCTCAACGGTCAACAGCGCGTGGGCAAGCCCCTGCTGGTCGCGCTGGTGGGTGTAGGTAATCGGCACGTCGCGGTACTCATCGCCGTAATGGTCGATGATGACTTCTTTCATGTAACCGACGACCACGACGAGTTCGTCAGCACCGAGGTCGACGAGCTGGTCAAAACAGTGCGTCAAGATCGGCTTGTCATCGATTTCGACCATCCCTTTCGGCTTGTCTTCAGTCAGCGGGCGGAGGCGGGTCCCCTCACCGGCGGCCAAGACGACTGCTTGCATATGGAATTGGATTGGAGCCTTACGTGATAATTTTTCGTGTTTATCAGGAGGAGCCGGGCAGGATGCTTTCTGCTTTCTTAACCAACAAAACGAGGCGTCCGGCGAATTCTGTTGGTTAAATCAAAAATCGACGCTGCCGCCGATTCTCACTGCATGGGCATACGCAAGCACAATGTATAGCCTACGTTAGCAGATTGAACGCAGATGTCGGACCCCAATAATATTCAGTCTGCATTCCATCTGCTTGTCCAAACATAACTATGGACACAGCAAACATCGAGACCATTGCGTTCGGCACAGACGGCTGGCGAGACACGAGAGAGGCGTTGACGCCGATACGTCTGCAGGCGGTCGCCGCCGCGGTGAGTACAGTTGTAGCTGAACGTGGGCGACGGGAAGACCCTGTTGCGGTCGGCTACGATGCTAGGGCAGGCGCCAGCGAAGCTGCCCGCGAGGTCGCGGCCGGGTTGGCTGCTAACGGCCATGATGTCCTGTTTGCCGAACGTGATTGTCCCACGCCAGCGTTAGCGTATGCGGTCGTCGACCGCGATCTTGCCGGCGCACTCACCATTACCGCCTCGCACAACCCACCTTCAGATAGCGGTGTCAAATTCATCCCGGAAGACGGTGCCCCTGCGCGACCCAAGCAGACAGATGCTATCGAGACAGCCCTCCAATCAGTCGATATACCACCGCTGGCACCGAAGCCGGATATCGGACCCAAACCGTTAGCCACGGAAGCCCAAATAACAGATGGGGCGACAGAATCTCCGGTGCGTGATCGGCCGCTCAGCGGTCATTGTGAAGAAGTCGATTTTTGTAGGCCACATGTCGACGCCGTCCTTGAGCGGCTCGGCGCTGACCTCGAAGGGGTAACGGTTGCCTACGATGCGATGTACGGCAGTGGCCGTGGCTGTACTGATGCAGCTTTGGCCGCCGCCGGCGCCGATGTCATTCGGCTTCGGTGTGGTCGTGACCCGACGTTCGGCGGTGGCGCCCCTAACCCAACGCCCGGGCGGCTGGCAGCGCTGACCGACCGAGTCGTCGATGGGCCGGCCGACATCGGGATCGCAAACGATGGGGATGCCGACCGGGTCGCCGTCGTGACTGAGGATGGGCCGCTTGATGCCAATCGGCTGTTTGCCGTCTTGTACGACTATCTGCTAGCGGCGACTGATACGCCCGCACCGGCTGTCCGGACGGTCTCAACGACATTCCTGATCGACCGTATCGCCGACGCCCACGGCACAACAGCTGTCGAGACGCCGGTCGGCTTCAAATGGGTCGCCGAGACAATGGCGGAGCACGACGCTCTCATTGGCGGCGAGGAAAGCGGGGGATTCACGATTCGAGATCATATCCGGCTGAAAGACGGTGTTCTGACCGGGGTGTTGGCAGCGATGGCCGCCGCCGACCAGCCACTCACAGACCGGCTCGCCACACTGGTAGACACCTACGGCGACATCAAGCAGGCCCGGCGGAGTCTCGAGTGCCCGGACGCAAAGAAGGCGCCGACGATGGCGGCGTTGACATCGCATCCGCCCGAGTCCATCACCGGTACTGCGGTCGACGAAATTAACGACGCCGACGGTAGCAAGTTCCTGCTGGCGGACGGAGCGTGGCTGCTGGTTAGACCCAGCGGCACCGAAGCGAAACTTCGGATATACGCCGAGGCGGCCACCGACGACCGCGTTGAAGCGCTTTTAACAGCCGGCGAAGCTCTCATCAACGACGCCAGAGAGTCCGCCGAGCTCGACTGATTGATACCTAGCGAGCGAAAGCCCTCCTCTCGGAAAGCACAATCTCGTATTGCCTACCGGTCGGCGTACCAACCTCGGACTCGAGCAGCGAGCGTTGCCATCGGCTGCAACTCCAAGTATGGGCGGAGTGCATACCATACAACAACACCACTGGCGCCGAGCGTGTTCGCCGCGACATCGATGAGGAGAAAATCAGACCGATGCGGGAGGAATGCTTGCCCGAGTTCCATACAGGCACCATACAGCGCTGCGGCCGCAATTACTAACACAGCATTCCGCCAGCGCGGGATCGCCCAGTGGTCGGTCGCATAGGCGAGTACACCTGCGAGGCCGAAGTACGCGAGGATGTGTCGCCACAGATGGAGCGGAACAATACCTGGGTCAGTCTCATCGATTACCGTCTCAGGAACTGTAGCTAGCGATGAATAAAAGATGAGCCCTGCAACGGCAAGTACGCCAAGCCAGCGTATTGACCACGGTAACAATGGTACCGGGAGCTTCACTGTGGGCGAGTGGTCAGCCATCCTGTGCAAATCTTTTGGTATCGGGTCACAGTGTGTTATCCGACAGCTGCTTCCAGCGATACGCACTTTACCGGACATTGAGACGGTTGTGACTGAAACGTGGTCAAAGTCAATTCTCCCATCCCTGGACTTGCGCCGTTCTGCCACGCCTTTTATATATCAGCCACCCACAGACCGAGCCAATGGACGCTATCGTTCTGGCTGGCGGTTATGCGACGCGACTGTGGCCGGTCACGCGCCATCGGCCGAAGATGCTCCTGCCGCTCGGGGAAAGAACAGTCCTCGATCGATTGCTGGCCGAGTTGGAAGCCGAATCCCGCATCGACGACGTCTTCGTCAGCACCAACGCGCAGTTCGAGACGCTCATCCGAAACCATCTCGCGGAAACGGACTTCGAGAAACCACAGGTCAGCGTCGAGTCGACGACCGGCGAGGACGAGAAGCTGGGCGTGATTGCGGCGCTGGCACAACTCGTCGAGCGAGAAGCCCTCGACGATGACACGTTGGTCGTTGGCGGCGACAACGTCCTCGGGCTGTCGCTTGCGCGGTTTTGCGACCAGTTTGAGGCACACGGTGGGCCGACACTGGCCGCCTACGATGTCGGCACGCCAGCGGCCGCCAGCAGCTACGGCGTGCTCGAAACCGCAGCGCCAGCAGGGCAGACGGACGGTGGGAGCGACACAGCAGCTGCGACACCCACAGACAGCGACGCTGAGGTCGGCGGCGATACCAGCCTCGAAGTCACCACTTTCGCCGAAAAGCCCGACGATCCGTCGAGTTCGCTCGTTTCCGTTGCCTGTTACGGCTTCCCGGCCGAGCTGCTGTCGAAGTTTGACGCCTATCTTGCAGCCGGCAACAACCCGGACGAGCCGGGATGGTTCGTCAAATGGCTCGTCGAGGAGACGCCTGAAACCGTACAGGCCGTGCCCTTCGATGACGCGTGGTTCGATGTCGGCACGCCGGAGAGCTATCTCAACGCGGTCGCTTGGGCACTCGATGGCGACAGCTATGTTCACCCTGAGGCGGCTATCGGCGACGACGTGACGCTTGGGTCGAATGTCCACGTGATGGCCGACGCAGAGATCACTGATTCGAGCCTTGAGCGGACGGTCGTCTTCCCCGAAGCGACGATTGCCGACAGTGAGCTGGAACGAACGCTCGTTGACACCGGAGCAGAATTGGAGTCGGTGGCGCTTTCTGAGTCCGTTATCGGCGCTTATACGCGGCTGGGTGGTGCTGGCGGGCGGCCGGGCTGACAGTGTGACGAACGGAAGCCCACCCCTTCAGGGCTGTCTCTTACAGGGATACAGGAGAAAGCCCACGGCTTTAGCCGTGGGATGAATCTGTCACCCACAACTCCTATCGCTGTAGCTCGTCGAGAAAGAGACCAAGATGCAGAGCGGCTCACGAAGCCAGCGGACTGATCTAGACGAGGCGGGGCTGTGTGAGATCGATGTTTCTGGCACGGCTCGAAAGGAATTCCAGTCTGCTGAGTTCGGTGACAAACGGCTCACTGACCGGTTGGTGCAGGTCGGAGATCGGCTCGGTAGGGCACCCGCCGAGTCGAGCCCACAAACCGGAGTACCCGTGAGGGGAATCTTGCCTCAGAGTCAGGCATGGCCTAAATCACCCACCGAGGAATCCCACGGCTTCAGCCGTGCGGAGGATGTCAATTAACTAGCTGCTTCGCTCTACTACGCTCGCACGTATCTTAACCAACAGAACGATGTCTATTCGTTAATGTTGGTTAAGATAGCGTTGAGTGGGGTCGGCGGTCGCTCCGCTGTCGGGAGGTCTTGAGGGGTGGGGTGAGGTGTTTCTGTTGGCGTGGGGGGACGCGCGTGGGGGCCTGCGATGGAGGGTGTCTGGTGGCCCGCCGCTGGGCGTCGCCGCCGAGGCGTGGGGTGGGCGCGGCTCGATGCCGCCCGGAGGTGGTGGGTGTGGTTTTGGGTCGTCCCACGCCTGCGCGTGTAGTGTCTCAGGTGGGCGGTGGGTGCAGTAGTGGTTGTGCTGTCCACCGTCGGCGGAAATGGCTGTGCAGAAGACCGCCCACACACCGTTATCGATTTGAAATGCTTCACTGGTGCTCCCCAGAGAAGCAGCTCTCACACACCATATTCGAATGAGGCTCTTCCCATACATTTACTGTGGTGGGATTCGTACCATAGGGTATTGATGGGCCATACGGTCATTGAAGACGTCGAGGACCGCGTTGGCAACCGTGTGATCCGGCGAAAGATCATCAAGACCGATGACCCGCAGTATCCCAGCGGCTACCGCTATGCGCTCCACTACGGCTATACGGATGGCCGAGACACCATCCTCCGGTACGACAACGAGAACGAAACTGTCGGCCGACACGAGTGTCACACACCGGAGGGCGTCACCGAAATCGAGTTTCCGGGGATGATGGACCTCCGTGACCGGTTCCGCAAAGAAATCGAACACAACCCATGACCGAAAACACACTCAAAATCACGTTCCAGCAAGCCAGGGAGCATCGCCAGGCGGCACGCGAACGCTTGCGACAGGCTGAAGCGGGTGACACTAGCAAGCCGATCGAACAGGACGTGCGATTCATCCTCAACTTCGAGGAGTTCGACGACATCGCCCGACTCATGCGTACCGCAAATCTTGAGCTCATCGAGGCAATCGTCTCCGAGGAGCCAGCAAGCATCCGTCAGCTGGCTGAGACTGTTGACCGCGATTACCGCGAAGTCCACCGCAATCTGACTGAGCTCGAATCACTCGGTGTGATCGAGTTCGAAGACGACGGCTCCCGTAAGAAGCCACTGCTCCGTGATGGAGCCGAGAACATCGATTTCTCAATTCGGTTCCCCCGGTCTCCTGACCGTGGAGAGGTACCGGGCACATCGGCTTGAGGCACATTGACATCCTCTCCACCTTGGAGGGTGGGGATCCCTCGCGTGGGGGTCTCGGCTCATGCCGAACCACCCCGCGAGCGACATTCTCCGACGCCGGTTGTAGGGTACTCTGGTCTGTGCGCGCTTCTTTGGGACTTTCGTGGGAGTGTGGTTGTGCTGTCCACCGTCGGCGGAAATGGCTGTGCAGAAGACCGCCCACACACCGTTATCGATTTGAAATGCTTCACTGGTGTTCTTCTCAAATCGGTTCTCACACACCGTTGTCGAAATGAAATACTGTGGCTAGGGCGGCCAAACTCGAACACCCACACACCGTTTTCGAAGTGAAATGGATTCGCAAAATCCGGATATTGGGCCATATGGACAGTGGGTGGCGTTATTGGTAGCTGCTGTAGCCACGCTAGCTGATTCATTTCGATGGCGGTCTCACGTCCTGGGGTGCGACAGACGATTTCACTTCGAAAACGGTGTGTGACGGTGGCCGCTCCGCCTCGACTCTCCCCCACTGGGTGTGAGAAGACGGACAGTGTTTCATTTCGAATACGGGGCCTTCATTTCGATGACACCCCTTTCATTTCGACAACACCCCCTTCATTTCGAAGACGGGTCGCCGGAGTGCGTCAGCTAGCCCGAACGACCACCAGACACGATATCTGTGAGAAGCCCCCGAAACGAGCACGCCCAGCGCATGGGGCGAGACCCACACGAAAACGACTCGCCTGTCGGTTGTGGGAGAGCGGATGTCGCGAGTTCTTTCGACCACAGTGCGAACCGCTTCGCCAGAAGAACTCGCGACATCTCCTCTCTTTTTCGCCACCCGAACAGTGGAGCACACGCCGCCGTCCCCCGAGCTTCACGTGAAAAAGTGGTGTGTCCCCCCCACCGTCTTACCCAACAACGCGACGGCAAAGAGTCCGGTGTTGGGTAAGATGGCACCCACCACCGTTTCAGCAATTCTCAGCCAACCGCCTCCACACCGCAGAACAACGACCACGAACACACACCACCGTTTTAATTAAATCAGAGTGAAATCATCGTCCTCGGCATCAATTAGATCCCAGAGCGTAATAATAGAAACTTGACCAGTGTAGCCCAACGAGGATATTGCGGTTTCAATCGCCTCACAGGCAATCCGATCAGCGGTGATCACCGTCACGGTATCTGCCGTCTTCTTATCGAGGAGATATTCGACAGCGAGACCAGCGAACACCGGATCCGCTTTCTCGACGTCATGTTCGTCTTTGTCTGTAGATTTTGAAGCGATCGCCCGCCGTGCAATATCCTGAGCGGTCGTCGCCTTGCTGTGTGACACAGTCGGTGCATCAACAGTCTTGGCCCACCCCTCATCTTGAGCGCGCTCCAAGGCTGGTCTGACGCCTCCCTGTTCGATTTCTTCTTCAACGCGGGAGGGTACGAAGAGAGTGACGCTGGCACGTCGAACGACTTGGCGGAACCGACGATGTTTGGACGTTCCGGGATTCCCTGCGCTGATGAAGACATTCGTATCGACTAATGTGACGTGCTCGGGGGAGAGAGGAGATGACTCGTCCATGAGACGGAAGGCAAATTACGATTCTGAATTCGGAAGCGGGGCGGCCACGTCGAGGTCAGTCTCGAACTCGATATCACCTGCGATGTCTGGAAAGATGACATCGAAGTGTGGATCGTATTCTTGTCCGACTGCGAGCGCAGGTCTCAAAGCGAGAACGATACTGATTGCCTCGCCAGTCGGAATGTCGAGTGGATCGGCAACCATCCGCTGTGTGATTTGACCTGCATAGTGCAGCCCAGCCTGTCGGACTGCAGCAGCCACTTTCCCAACACCATATCGCTCCACGAAGTACGAGACGTCTTCATCGACCTCTTGAAGCGCGACTGCATGCAGGATCGTCGGTGTCACCACAATGCCGTCGGTCGTGATTTGTAGTGGCTCCGCGGTCACTTCGACAGGCCGGTCACCTTCCAGCGTGACGATACCGAGCGCCTCGAGCGTTTCGACGTGATCGTAGACCGTGGTCTTCGGAATCGCCAGAGCCTCCTTGATCTGTGGGCGAGTGGCTGGTCCGTAATAGCAAGCGTAGACGTAGACGCGAGCAAGCGCTGGATGCTCCAGCAGTCGTCCGACGGTCGCAAGCTGATTGATTCCGGCTTCGAGGTCCTGCGATGGTGTTTTTGAGACGGAACGTGGGGGCATACACTCTAGTACGAAATCCGTAAACTTCAAACTAGTCCCGCCGCCCGAACCAGCAGAGACACCACCACATTGGCGCTCTTTTTCGCCACCCGAAGAGTGGAGTACACGCCGCCGTCCCCCCGAGCTTCACGTGAAAGAGTGGTGTGTCCCCCCCACCGTCTTACCCAACAACGCGACGGCGGAGAGTCCAGCGTTGGGTAAGATGGCACCCACCACCGTTTCAGCAATTCTCAGCCAACCGCCGACACGCACCGCAGAACAGCGAGCACGAACACACACCATCACTTCACCGAACGGTGGTGTGTGTCTCCGCTCGACGGGCGGGGACGGACACGACACAGAGGTGGGTGGTGGGCCGCCTTTCGAGGGAGGCCCCGTCCGTGCCGTCCGGGCCACGTACCGTCCCGCCGTGGCACGTTCAGGTGTCGGCCTCGGGAACCGTGTCCGGGCGTCGCAGGACGTACGCTATGGCGACGACGATTCCGAGCACCGGCACCAGCGTACCGAGCACGTAGCCCCACCAGAACCGCGGCGTCCCCGTCAGCCGATACATCCGACGGGCGTCGAAGAACGTCGCGACCGGTAACAGCGGCCACGCGACGACGACGAGCGGCGGAAACAGGAACGTGGCACCCCAGACGAGCACGCCCCCGACAAGTAGTTTGTACCAGACATCCGAGGGAGCCGGTTCGCGGGACTCCGTTTCCGCGTCGGTCGCCCCCGACGACGGCACCGGGTCGGCTGTGGTCTCGGCGGCGTCCCCGGCGCGCTGTTCGGGGTGTGTCCGCTCCGGCGCGTTCTCCTCCCGCTCCGGCGCTTCCCCGTCATCGGCGGCGTCCACGCCGCGCTCTGCGGTCCGCGGTTGCGCTGTCGACGCCGGGGCCGGGGTGTCGTCCACCGACGCCGGGCCGTCCCGCCCCGCGCTGGAACTGCCCAGCGACCCGAAGACGTCGGCGACCCGGTCGACGACGGGTCGCGCTGTGCTTTCGGGCCGTCCGACGCGGTAGACGGTCGGGTCGCTTTCGGACTGGGCGGGCAAACTGTCGAACGCCTCGAATTCGGAAGCGCCCGTCTGGGCGGTCGTTTCTATCCGCTCGGTACCGACGAGGTCCGCGCGGGTTCGGTCCCAGACTGGGATACCGGCCCGCTCCAGCAGACCCACGAGCACGAATACGACGACAAAAAAGACACACAGGCCAACAATGGCGGCGGATACGTAGCCAACCGTCGACGACCCAACTGCGTCGAACGTACCGTATGCGGCCCCACCACCGATGATAAGGCTGAGGACACCGGCCACGAAGAATGGCAACGCCGACGGTCGCCACTTTTTGAGTGCTGCGATGGCTTGTGGAACAATATACCACGTATCAGCATCGCGCGTCCCAGCATCGAACTCGAGGACATCCCCCCGAATCGTTTGTAATCGCTCACAGACCGCTTCGGCATCGGCATTGGGAGCAGCAAGCCGTCCGCTGGCGGTGACAACCTGTGTCCCCTCCTCGGGGGCCAGCCAGCCAAAGGCCACGACCGAGAGAACGACGCCGAGGACAGCGACAACGGCAGGGGGAATCAAGCCGAGGTCGTAGCCCGAAACGAGATAGACAGCGCCCCCAAGGGCAAAAGCGAGCGGAAGCAGCACGACCAGCTTCCGAGCCCACCCCAGCGAGGGAACTGACGGAGTGACGACGCCCGCCCGTTCAAGATTGGCGTATCGATGCTGCGTCCAAAACAGCGAGTCGTCCGTTGTCGACACCGTTGGTTGACTGTCACAGAAGGTCTGGCGAATGGCAGCAGCGTCGTCCGGTTCGAGTCGGTAGCGTCGCAGCAAGCCATCCCGAAGCTGGAGCCGAATCAGCGCGTCGTCGTCTTCGAGAGACAGTACAACGAGTGCCCCAAGCGTGACAAGCCCGCCGATGGCGGACAAATAGAGCCACAGCAGTCCGTCATCCACGGCTCGCGCCAGAAGCGTCGTCACGACGGTCGCGATGACAACGGCGGCAATGAATTTCGCATACCGGAGGAGATACCACCTGCCTTCGTAGTAGTCCAGTATCTCGACCTGTTCCGGAGCAACCTGCGTCCGATACTGGACCCGTCGAAACGGTGTCCGCGTCGTCCCCGTCACCGTGACAGTGGTCTCGAAGGTGTCGGTGAACGCCTCGAAGACCCGGTCGAGTTCTGCGGATGGGATGGCGCGGCTCGCAGCAAGCGACGAAAGCTCTCCCTCGTCGGAAGGTCGGGTAGAAAACCAGACTGCAAGCACAAAGAGGCCGGCCACAAGAGCCGACGCGACGGTCCGTTGCACAGTAGTGCCCCCAACCACGCCCGTCACGAGCCACGTCAGCACGCCAGCGAGCACGGCGATGACAGCGCCGACAACCAACGACAGCCACGTCCACGTGACCGTTCGGCGGCCTGCAACGAGCAGTTTTGACCGGGGGACGTACTCCGTTAGCCCGTCGTCATGCTCGACCGTGAGCAGGGGCTCGTCGAGTTCAGCCATCGCCGATTCGTACTGCTCGACCGCCGTTGCAGCGGTTTCGGCGGGCAGTTTGAACAGCGCCCGAGTTCCGCCATCGGTTCGGAAGACAAGCGTATCAAGGTCTGTGGGACTACGTAGATACAGCCACAGCGCGATGCCACCGACGAGTGCCGCCACCCCACCGACGCCAATGGAGATAGGGAGGTCGTATGCAGTGCTCGCAAGTCCTCCAGCGGCAAGCCCGGCGAGCAATCCACCGCCGACCGCGATATATCGGCTCCAGTCGTCAGGTGCCGAGCGATAGCGGAGGCCGTCGAGGCGGGCAGGAACGAACCAGTACTCGCGGTCGACGATGTACAGAGGGGTCTTCCAGCCCGAAGCATACCGCAAGAGCACATCGGCCCGCTGCTGGAAACGTTCGAGGTACGGCTCCGGCTCACCGCCGAAGGAGACACGCCCGCCGAGAGACTGAATGGTAACCCCCTCCGAGGGACGTCTGGAAACCGCGGCGACCACGTACCCGCCCACGACGGCTGTCCAGGCCACCATTCCAGCAGTCCCGCCGATTACGTCCGTTACGAGCGAATTGGCAACAAAAGCGACCAGCAACACCGCAACGGCAACCCCAATCCGCAGACTCGTCGTGTCGGTCAACAAATACGCGATAGCGTCCTTGTTTAGATGGCGGATGGTTCGAGGCGTCTCGTCGTCGTCCTCCTCGTAGCGCTCGTATACAATCGTCCGCTCGTCGAATCGCGCGAATGACTGGCCGTCGCATACGCGACACGACCGAGTGTTCGTTGTGTATGTATCTCCGCAGTCTGTACACCGCCACTCGGTAGCGCTCTCCGAATGACCCATCCGCCGATTCCCCCAGTAAGAATATGTATATAACCATACAATAATTTTGCGGAAGACGGGTTTGTGAATCGCTCAGGAAGTATGACGCTCGGCTTCGGCAGACGAACCGCGGCAAAAGGTGGGGTGGGATGGGCCGACGCCGTCCGTTCATTCCTCGACGGTAATCGTCCCCTGCATCGACAGCCGGTGTGGCTCACACCGATATTCGTAGACGCCCGGCACCTCGAAGGTGTGTTCGTATTCGAACCCCTCGTTTCGCGTCTCGGGGACGCCCTCCCACTGGCTGTCGTCGGGCTGGCTGCGAACCTCGATGTTGTGAAAGTCGCCCTCCCAGACGAACCGGACCGTCGTACCACTCGAAACAGTCAGGGCCTCGGGCTCGAAGTTCTGTGTTCCACCGGGGCCGACAATGACCGTCTCGGGGGCTTCCACAACGGTCAGCGACATGGTGTCTGTCGCCGGTAACGCGCGCCCGTCGGGAGTTGCCATCTGTACCGTGAGTTCGTACTCGCCGGGCGAGCGCTCGATGTCCGCCGTCGTTGCCCCGTCGTCGAGGTGGACAACCGCATCCGTACGCGGTATCTGCTCGCCGGTCGGTGTCGCGCCCGTTCCAAACCCGACGACGAAGTAGCCGGCCGTCTGGCCGGCCTCGGAAAGCGGCGTCTCCGCCGCCGCTGTGGTGACCGCACCGCTGGGTTCGAACGCGAACGACACCGGCGACGTGGCCGGCTCGTCCGCGGCAGGGTCGGCGATGGTGAACGACCCCGACTCGACGCTCACCGCGACGGTGTCGGTAAGCGGGAGCGCACGCCCCTCGCCGTCGGCGGCCTGCAGCGTCAGCTCGTGTGTGCCGACGGGTAGCTCAAGGACATCGCGGGTGTCGCCATCCTCGTAGTGGACGTGGGCGTCGCCGTGTGGCACCGGCTCGCCGGGGTCGGTGGCACCCTCGCCGATGCTGATAGAAAAATACCCCGCGTTGTCGGTCGCCTCGCCGGCCGGCTGTATCTCGATGTTCGTCGCGGTCATCGAGACCGCGACGCCGTTGGCTGCCGTCTCGCCATCCAGCGGTGCCTCGAACGATACGGCCGCGTCGGCTGCGACGTTGGTGGGCTGGTCTTCGTCGGCGGCTTCGTCGCCGGCAGCGGGCTCGTCGTCGTCGTCGGGCTCTGGGGTCGCATCTGTCTCGTCGTCGTCCACCGACTCGGGCGTATCGTCATCCGGCGCTGTATCGCCACAGCCCGCGATGGCTGCGGCAAGTCCAAGCCCACCGATGCTGAGAATCTGTCGTCGCCGGGGCGGAGCCATACATCGAGTATGGCTGCAAGTAGCATATCGCAGTCGATAGCGGCAGCGTTTGAGCCGTGTCGGCGCAATACCCGCCCTAGGTTCGAGCCGTCGGTGTCGACACACCGCCAACAGCGCAGTCCATCCCGGGTCGGCGATACGCCACTTCGACATCTCAGAGAGCGTGGATCGCAGTAGTTCGAGGAGAAAGCCTCGTGTTTTTGCAGGGTGAAATGGTGGCGTCCTCTCGCTCACTCTTGAGAATGGTAACAATGTCGGAGAGCTCAAAGAGTCGACGATCATCACGCTCGTCTGCTGCGTCCTCAACGGAGCGTTTGAAACCAGAGCGGCTGAACAGGGCGAGTCTATATGGTAGCACACCACTTCCATTGGGTGTCCAGTCGATGTGCACTACAGGCGGGACAGGCCGAGTGCCTCGGGGTCGTACGGAAGACGAAGTCTTCCGTGATGACGAGACGCCTTCGGCGTCTCGAACCACTTGCCCCCGAGGCGGGTCACCGGCTACCAGTGTTCGCTGACTGGAAGGGGTAGTGCTATTTGGTATCACGTTTTAGTGTCTAAGATGAGTAATCCGTCACCAACCATGATGCAGGGTGATAGTGGCGTTGTCGGGCTGAATCAGCTGCTCCGCGGCGGATATCTTCGGAACCGGATGTATCTCATCGTCGGAACGCACGGCACGGGGAAGACGACGCTTTGCAGCCACTTTGTGGAGGCGGGCCTCGACGCCGGCGAAACCGCCCTGTTCGTCCACGGCGAGGAGTCGGCATCCGAACTCCGCGAAAACGCCGCCCAGTTCGGCATTGATATTGCGGGTGCCGAATTCCTTGACCTCGGCCCGGATTCGGCGTTCTTTGAGAAAGACGAAACGTATGACCTCGTCGACGCCAGCGAGGTCGAGGGCAAGCGATACACAGAGCAAATCCGCGAGGCGATTACGGAGATCGACCCCGACCGCCTCGTCATCGACCCGATTACGCAGCTTCGGTATATTGAGGCGTCGGACTACCACTACCGCAAGCGTGTCCTCTCGCTGATTCGCTTTCTCAAAGAACACGAGATTACCGTCCTCGGGACGACATCGGTCAGCGACACCCACTCGACGGCGTCGGAGATTCTGTCGATTAGCGACGGCGTCGTTCGGCTGTCACGGAGCGAAACGGGGCGTCGAATCGAGGTCGAAAAGAACCGCGGCCGCGGCCAACAGAGCGGCACCCACGGAGTCGAAATCCGCGCCCACGGCGTCGAGGTGTTCCCGAAGCTCACGCCGCCCGAATCGCCCGCCGAGCGGCGTGGTCTCGACCCCGTCGCAACCGGCGTTGGGGAACTCGATTCGCTCACCGGCGGCGGGTTCGAACACGGTACGACGACGTTTATCAGCGGTCCGCCCGGCGTCGGCAAGACAACGGTTGGAGCATATTTCTTATTTTGGGCGGCACAGCAGGGCGAAACCGCGGCCGTCTACCTGTTCGAAGAGCGCATCGAAACGTTCGAAAAGCGGTGTCGGGCGATCGGGCTGCCTATCGATGCGCTCCGGGATGACGGCCGGCTCAAACTCACCCGTATCGAACCGAACGCGATGTCTGCCGAGGAGTTCGCCAACATCGTTCGAACCGACGTTGTCGACGGCGGCGTCACGACAGCGATGATAGACGGGTTCTCCGGCTACACGACATCCATCCAAGGCGAACAGGACACGCTCAAGCGGGATTTGCATGCGCTCCTTCGGCATTTGAACGAGCTAGATGTTGCGGTCTTCATGACGGAGGCCGTCCATCAGATAACCGGCCTCACGTCAGCGACAAGCCGGAACATCAGCCCGCTGGCCGACAATCTCCTGTTTCTCACGTACGTCGAGTTGGGCGGCTCGCTCGGCCGTGTCATCGGAATGCTGAAGAAACGCACCGGCTCCTTCGAAAGCGGGATTCGCGAGTTCGAAATAACCGACGAGGGGGTACAACTCGGAGCGCCGCTGGACCATCTGCAAGGGCTCCTCGAAGGAACACCGTCGACACGCGGACACCGGCTCGAATCGAGCGACACGGAGCCATGACCGACGGCGGAGCCACGCCGGAGGACCGCTATCCGCAGCCGCCGGCGCTCGACGATGTGGATGCGACCGTACAGGTGCTGGTGGTCGACGACGGGAACCGACGCATCATCCGGGATATGCTTGCAGACCACGTCACCGTCGTTTCGGGCGAGACGGTGACTGATGCGGACCTATATCTCGTCGAGGACCGGCTGTTGGAGCGCTACCGCCACGCACTCTCGGACGCGATGGACGACCAGCATCCGGTGTTCTGCCCGATTGTGCTCATTCAGTCACGCGGGAGCGAAGCCGGCGTCCCGGCATCGCATGACGGAGGTGCGGTACTGATTGATGAGGTTATTTCGGCACCGATTGACCGCACAGAGCTGGTCCGGCGGATACAATCGCTGCTCGTCCGTCGGCAGCAGTCGCTCGAGTTGAGCGAGTCAGTGACGACGCTGCGGGAGCGAGAACAGACACTGCGCCGGTTCGAGCGGGCGATACGGCAGACGGACAACGCCGTGGCTATCACCGCCGCGGATGGCACTATCGAAATGGCGAACCCGGCGCTTGAGGAGCTTACCGGATACAGCGAAACGGCACTAGTTGGCCGTCAAATCGGCGCGTTAGAGCCGGGGGACTCGCATATCACCTTCGACGATGCGTTCTGGGAAACCGTCCAGAGCCGAGCGACATGGGACGGCGAGGTCACCATCGAGCACGCCGACGGAGACAGACGCATCACCGATACAACGGTCGCGACAATCGCGGACGGCGACCGCGCCGAAAACCACGGGCCGGCTGACGACGGCTTCGTCATCGTCTGCAACGACATCACCGACCGAGTCACACAGGAGGAGCTGCTGCAGCAACGGGAAAGCCAACTGGGATTGCTTCGGGAGATACTCACCCGGATACTGCGACACAACATCCGCAACGATTTGACCGTCATCGAGGGCAACGCGAAGCTGCTCGCCGAGCGGGCGTCCGACCCGGAAGACAGTGACCTCGCAGAGACCATCGCTGAGACGGCGGGTCGGCTCCACGAAATAAGCGAGACAGCCAGAAAGTACAGCAATCTCGTCGGCAAAGAGCCCGAGACGGCCGCGGCGTTCGAGTACGACCTCGCCGAACTCATTCCGGAGTTGGCCACAGACCTAGAGTCGGCGTATCCGGAGATTACCGTCGAATGGGAGGCTCCCGACACCTGCCCGGTCGTGGCGACCGACAGCCTGCGGGTCGCACTCGAAGAGCTACTCGAAAACGCCGCCGAGCATAACACAGCGCCGGACCCCACAATCAGCATTCGCGTCCATGCGGCCGAGGACATCCGTATCATCATCGAGGACAACGGCCCGGGACTGCCCGAGACGGAGGTAGCAGCACTCGAACAGGGTCAGGAGACGCCGCTGGTACACAGCGTTGGCGTTGGGCTGTGGCTGAGCAAGTGGGCAATCGAGGCCGTCGGCGGCACGCTCTCGTTCGACACCGGCGAGTCGGGGACGAAAGCCATCATCGAACTCCGCACACCGGCACGCGTCTCCGGCGTGGAGTATACGGTATCGACACCACGCGAGCGCGAACAGCGGCTCAAACGGCTCGTCGGCCGAATGACAGACGGTGTCGTCGAAGTGGGTGCCGACTGGCAGATTACGTACATCGATGACCAAGCCGAGCCGCTGCTTGAATGGGATGCGGCCGACGTTCGTGACTGCGACCTGCGGAGCGTCTTCCCGGACAGTCGGGAAACATCCGTAATAGAGCAGTACCGGACGGCGATGGAAGACCGGTCCGCCGAGAGCTTCGAGGCGTATTTCCCGGCACTTGGCCGCTGGCTGGAGGTGTACGTCTATCCCGACTTCGAGGGCGGACTCTCGGTGTATCTCCGGGATGTGACGGACCGGCGAGCGTACGAACAGGAGCTGACGGCGCGAACGCGGCAGCTCCGTGGCGTACTCGACAGCGTGGACGCCGCCATCTGGCTGCGCGACCCGGAGAGCAACTTCCTGCTGGTAAACCAGCAGTTGCGCGACCTCTTCGGTATCCCTGCAGAACGCGATATCGTCGGCAAGCCGCTTGATATCGTTCTCCCTGACGATGTGGCCGCCCAGTTCCGCAGCAACGACCGGCGAGCATGGGAAGCCGAAGCGACCATCGAGTCCGAAGAGACGGTGGCGACAGAAGCCGGCGAGCGGGCGTATCTCACCCACATCACCCCGTTGTACGACGATACCGGGGAGCCGTATGCGACCTGCGGCATCGCGACAGACATCACCGGACAAAAGCAAACCGAGACCGACCTGCGCGAGCGGGTCCGCGAACTCGATGCGCTCCACCGGACTGCCGAGCTGTTTGCCGCTACGGAGGCATCGACCAAGAGCGTGCTTGAGAGCCTCGTTTTCGACATCCCGACGTGGTTCCAGCATCCGGACCGCACCGAAGCGAGGCTGGTCTACGACGACATCGAGGTCACGACAGACGGATACGAACCGCTGGACGACCAGCTTTCGGTGTCGATGACAACTGATTGGGATGCGGAGTTGGCAATGACAGTCGGGTATCGTGCCGACGACCACGCCGACGCCAACGACCCGTTCCTTGCCGAAGAGCGTGCGCTACTGGACAGTGTGCTGTCGTTCATGCATGAACACCTCGGCCATCGTCGCAGCAGACGGCTCTACCAGACGATAGCGGAGCAGTTCCCGAGCGGCGGCGTGTTCCTGTATGACAGCGACCTGCGGTATCAAATCGCCCGTGGACGCGGGTTCGAGTGGGCCGACGTTGGTCCCGAATCCCTAGAGGGGAGCCGGGTTGAGGACATATTCGACGGCGAGACGAAAGCGCGGCTGGTCGACCTGTATGAGTCGGCACTCGACGGCGAGGAACGCTCGATTGAAATGGAGTATTTCGGGCGTACGCATCAAGTCCGCGCCGCACCGGTCCGCGATGCGGACGGGCGAATCCGCTATGGGGTCTCGACCACAGAGGACATCACCGAACAGAAAGCCCAACAAGCGGAGCTAGCGGCAACGAACCGGCGGCTCCAGATCGCCCTTACGGCGACTGAAACCGGGATTTGGCAGTGGAACGTGGCGACCGACGAGGTCTACTGGGATGACACCGTCGAGCGCTTGCTCGGCTTATCGCCCGGCTCGTTTGAAGGGACTATCGAGGCGTTCGAACAGCGGGTCCATCCGGACGACAGAGAAAGATTGCAAACAGAAATCGACCGAGTGCTCGACCGCGGTGGCCGCTTCGAGACGGAGTTCAGAATGTATCACGAAGACGGGGACCCGCGGTGGGTGGCTGTTCGGGGGAAGGTGACCGAACAAAACGACTCCACGTGGGTGGTCGGCGCACACACGGATATTACCGAGCGGAAAGAATACGAGCGGCAACTCGAAGCCCAGCGCGACAATCTTGAGCTCCTAAACGAGATGCTCCGGCACGATATCCGAAACGACCTCAACGTCATCAGTGGGTATGCGGACCTGCTGTCGGAGGCAGTCGACGGAACGGCCCAAGACGACATCGAAACAGTACGGCAGAAAGCCGAGGAGGCGATCGGGCTGACAAAGACAGCCCGCGATCTGGCGGCGGCAATGTTAGATGCCCATCCCGAACAGCAGTCGCTGCCCCTTGCACAACCGCTTGAAGAACAGATAGAAGAGATTCGCACCGGCAATGAAGAGGCCAACATTACGGTCGAGCGACCGCTACCGGAGGCGGTTGTCGAGGCCGACGAGATGCTTGCGGCAGTGTTCCGGAATCTGTTGCAGAACGCGATCCAACACGCCGATACGGACAGCCCGGACGTGGTCGTGACCGTCGAAGCGGCCGATGACACAGTACAGGTTCGCATCGCCGATACCGGTCCGGGCATCCCTGACGCACAGAAGGACGACATCTTCGCCAAAGGCAAAAAGAGCGCCAAAAGCGCCGGCACCGGCATCGGGCTGTATCTCGTCGAGACGCTCGTCGAGCGGTACGGCGGTGCTGTCTGGGTCGAAGACAACGAGCCGAGAGGGGCCGTCTTCGTGGTTGAACTTCCAAAAGCGCGTTGAACATCCCGTTGTCGGCCGCTTTGTGGTTTGTCATTGTCTACCTAGACGTCGTTGCGAAGACGCCGTACGTCTACTTCGTCTGGCGCGACCGAATGGCGTTCGAAGAAGACGACGGCGAGTTCCGCACCGTCGATGATGTCACCAAACAGCCGGTGACGCCGGCCGACTGAGGGCTGCAATCGTCGCGAGGCTGGCGTACCGACGTTTCTGCGCTCCGGAGGCAGCCGTCAGGAGCCCTCAGCGGCGGGGTCGGCACCACCGGATTCCTGTTCGGGTGAGGCGGCCATGGCTGTGTCACCGTCCTCCGGAACGTCCTCGAACTGGTATCCCGGCGGGTCCTCTTCGGGTTCGGAACAGCCAGCGACCACCGTAAACGTCGCAGCGGCCGACGCCGCGATGAGGAACTGTCGTCGAGTGGTATCAGATGCCATGGAGAAAGAAGACAGTGGAGCTATCTGAACCTTTGGGCGGGGGCAGAGAGTGAAAACGGGCCCACAAACGACCTCAGTCAGCGCGGTGGGGGTGTTCGTCCCGGCTGGTCGTCGGCACGCCCCGGCCACTCAGCGCCATCGCAAAGAGCACCAGCGGCGAGAGGAAGCCGAACAAGTAATACGGCGCATACGACAGCGTCGCGACGCCGGTCGCTGAGGCCAT
Organism: Natronomonas pharaonis DSM 2160; assembly: GCF_000026045.1. Classification (NCBI taxonomy): domain Archaea; kingdom Methanobacteriati; phylum Methanobacteriota; class Halobacteria; order Halobacteriales; family Natronomonadaceae; genus Natronomonas; species Natronomonas pharaonis. The sequence continues at coordinate 2,301,172 of NC_007426.1, forward strand.
GAAGACGCCGCCGGCGTGCCACGGAATCAGGGCACCGGTCGGGGTACCAGCCGCTTCGACGGCCCGCGAGAGTTCGTCGCTATCCAGTCCGAACTCCTCGTAGAGATTCCGGAGCGTCATCCCCGGAAGCACGATGCTCATGTACTGTTGGGCGGTGAGCGCGTTGATGAGAATCGCGGAGACACCGGTTCCAGCGATCAGCCCGCCCGAACTCTGGACGCCCTGCGAGAGATGGTGGGCCAGCACCGCAAGCACACCGGTATGCTCAAGCAACCCGCCCAGCACCAGCGCGGCAACGACGATGGTTATCGTCCAAGCCGACCCCGTGAGACCGCCGGTCGCGAGGAGGTCGTTAACCAGTTCGGACCCGGTTTCGGGGGCGGTCCCCGACATGAAAACCTCCCAAGCGGGGACGAACGCCGCCCCCTGAACCAGTATGGCGGTACAGACGCCGGCGAACGTGCCCACGACGAGCACGGGAAGAGCAGGATAGCCGCGAAGCGCCAGCCCGAACGTAATCGCAAGCGGTGCGAAGACGAACAGCGAGAGATTGTACGTCCCGTCGACGGCGGTCTGAATCTCCGCGATGCGGTCGGCCGGCACAGCGCCGCCAGCCTGCAGCCCGAGGGCGGCGAACCCGAGCACGGCAAGCCCGAACGCGATGGCTGTCCCGGTTCGCATCCGGTAGATGTGGTCATACAGCGAGGTGTTTGTCACCCCGGCGGCGAGGTTCGTCGTATCCGACAGCGGCGACTGCTTGTCGCCGGCGTACGCACCGGAGATGACCGCACCGACAGTCATCGGGCCGGGAACACCGAGTCCCGTCCCGATACCGACGAAGGCGACGCCGAGCGTCCCGACGGTGGTCCACGACGACCCGATTGCAAACGCGACCACGGCGGCGAGAATCGCTGCGACGGGGAGGAACACCCGCGGCGAAAGCAACTCCAGACCGAAATACATCATCGCCGGAATCGTTCCGGCGTCGACCCACGTTGCGATGAGGGCGTAAATCGTGAATATGATGAGAATCGCCTGCAGGCCCATCAAGAGCCCGTTCGAGATGCCTTCATACAGGTCGGGCCACGAATACCCGAGATACTGACCGAACGCGCCGGTGAACACGATACTCCAGAGTAGCGGAACGTGAGGGTCCAACCCGAGCACGGCCGAGCCGACCCCCAAAAAGAGGACGACCGCCAACACCGGAGCGAGCGCCAGCCGGAACGACGGCCGCCGCTCCGGGGCGATGTCGTCGACGGTTTTCGGCGTGAAATCGAGTGCCATCGCTCTCGTTATGCAACTTAATCATAAAAAGTCTATGTTTGATAACCCAAAGGCATGAATGGCGGTATCGCAACCCACGGGCGAGAATACACCGGATGCAGAGAACGGAACAACAGTTCGGACGGCAACGGCCATCAAGTAGTAAGAAGCGATAAGCTAGCCGCTGGGCTGTCTAGCGGCCGACATCGCCGCCGCTGTTGCGACGCCCGCGGCGAAAAACAGACGCCGGGAAGCGATGGAATCTATGGGCCTCACCAAGCGGCGTAGATGGCGTAGTTGAGGACAAACGCGAACGATACCCAACCGAGATACGGCACCAGCAGCGCGGCCGCAAGGCGGCTGACTCGCCCAAAAGCTGCGATAGTAGCCAGGATGGCGACCCAGAGCGCGCCGACCACGACCAGTCCCAAGTCGGGGCGCTGTAGCCCGAAGAACGTCGGCGTCCACGCCAGGTTGAGCACGAACTGTGCGGCGAACGTGCTGAGTGCGACCCGAACCGCCCGTTTGTCAGTTCCTCGCAGCCAGACGATTGCCACTGCCACGCCCATGAGGACAAACAGGAGCGTCCAGACGACCGGAAAGAGCAATTCGGGCGGGTAGAACCACGGACGCTCGAACCAGCCCGTCTCCGAGCCGACACCCACCGCGGGTGCGGACCCGAGGGCGGTTACTCCCAGTACCGCACCGACGCCAACGATAATGTCTCGCCGCGTCAGGTCGTCTCGTCGGAGCACGTTGCAGCAACTCGATGGGGACCATATAATACCTATCGCCGGCGAGTCCCCGTCATGCACCGTCGCGTCGAAGCCGCGTTGCTCGTCGGCGTGTGTCTGCTTGCTGTCGGGCTGTGTGTCGCCTACGGCGCTACCGAGCCCGCGCCGGACCGCCACGACTACCCCGAGGTCGATGACCTCGGCGTCTCGCCGGACCATCCCATCGAGTCGCCGGCATCCATCGGCGGGACGGTCGCCGCAACCGACCCTGTGGTCATCACCGCCAGCGTTGATGGCAACACGGTCGCCTACGTCGTCCGGGATGGCCCCGCGGTGACCGTAGGCCAAGAGCTGTGGGTCTTCGGCCCCGTCGAAGCCGTCGACGGGCCGGTCGACACCGGCGCTGGGACCGACGCTACCGTTGTCGCACAGGTCGACGCCGAGAGAGCGGTCGTACAGGACCCGTGGGAAGTCGGCTACATGTACGCCGTGTCAGCGCTGGCGGTGTTGTGGGTGCTGTTCCGGGCGGTCCGTCACTGGCGGCTCGATACGACGGCGCGGGCTGTCGTCCCGCGGGGTGAGCGCCGTGGCTGAACTGCTAACACACGTGCTAGCTGCCTACATACTCGCGACAGCGCTGTCGTGGCGCTGGCGGTCGCTGACCGCTCCGTATGTCACAGTCGCGATGGCCGGGGCGGTCACGCCCGATTTGAATCGGCTTGCGTTACTCCTGCCGGGCGAGCACGTCGAGGCAACTCTCGGCGTTCCCGTCGATTGGGGAGCCTTCCACACGCTCGGCGGGACGGCCGTCGTCGTGGCTGTCGGGGCGTTGCTCACGCCGGCGCGTCACCGTCGGCTCGTTGCTGCGATGCTCGCTCTCGGGGCGCTTTCACACCACGCGCTCGACATGCTGTTGTTTACTCCCACCGGTCGCTCGTACGCCGTTTTCTGGCCGCTCACCCAATATACGCCGCCGACGCCGGGGCTGTACCTGAGTACCGACCGCTGGCCGGCCCTTGCCGCCGGAGGGCTGGCCGCGGTCGTGTGGCTGCTCGACCGCAGACGAGAGATGGCTGCCGAGGACCGCTAGACAGCGCCGGGAACAGACGACGGCGCTCAGAGCATCGCACGGATGCTATCGGCGTTCCCAACGTACTGGAGCGTTAGCTCCCCGTCCTCGTCTTCGTCCCGCAGCTCCGGCATCTCGATGTCGAACGGCCCGATAGCAATCGTCCCGAATCTGCGGCGTTGCCGATACCTAACGCGGACACTCGCAGCCGAGAACAGCCACGTAATCGGCCCCGAAACGGGCTCACAGCTCCGGATATCAGTAGCCGGGACAAACCGGACGAGCGTGTCGTGGTGGGTGTTGTACACCGCGATTCCCGAGGAGTAAATCCGGTACTCGATGTTCGTATACCGCCGGTGGATGGCCCACACTGCGGCGGCGGTGAAACAGACCGTCGAGAGGACGTAGAGCACGCCCCACAGAAGCTCACCGCGGGAGCCGAGGCCGGCGAGTTCGACGATGAACAGGCCGTAGGTAAAGAAGCCGAGGGTGGCTGCCAACCCGACGCCGACCAGCGATAGCGGCACGTACGCCGCGAGGAGCGGTCGCGATGCCGGTGAGACACACAGCGCTGGCTGGCCGGGGGGCGGCGTCCTGCGGAACCGGTCCGGAAGCGTCGGCGGCGTGATGGTGACGGCGCGCTCGGTCAGGATGTCGAACCCGCTCTTTGCGAGGATGATTCCGACGACGACTGCTGCGAACTGGTCTTCGGAAACGAGCCCGCCATCGGCGAGCATAACGATGCCGGCGAGGAGCCACAGATAGACAGCCGGGCGGAACACCTGAAAGGTCGGCGTGACGCGTTGGGACTCCCGGTCGGTGATAAACCGCCGGAGGGCCATGGCGTGCCCGAAGACCGTCCCGACGGCTGCGAGCAGTACCGTGCCCGCTACCTGCGGCGGGGCGTCCGACCGCAGCAACTGCGCAAGCGTCGCTTCGAGCGGCGTCACCACCGCGACCAGAATGTGTAGCACCCCGGCGATAACGAGCGCATACACCGCAAGCCAGAGCAAATTGAGTCTGAACGCCGGTCCGCCGTCCCACAGCGCGATGTCGTCGGGGAGCCGCCCGTCGCGGGTGGCCTGTGCGAGCAACACCTTTGGGACGTTGAATACGAGTACCACTCCGATTTCGAGCCAGTACAGCAACAACACCAACACCGGGTCCCAGCCGAGTGCGAGCACCCCCGCTAACGGCAGGAGGTTCGCTCCCAGCAGGGCGGCCAGCGGACGGTCACGCGTGGAGGGCTGCATCAGCAGTACGGAGAGATGTTGTACGACGCGTCCTAATACTCCCGGGGTTCGTGGGTCGTGAGGACAGCGCTCGCGGTGCCGATACAGGCCGGGGGAGAAGGGGTGTTTCGTTTCGGAGTTGTCGTTCCACGCGCCGACAAATTGCGCAATCTCAATCGGGAAAGCGCCCATCGGACCGTTATCTGATATTCATTTAGATATATGGGATTTATGCGACTGAATACGCAGTTGTAGGCCTAAACAGCATATATTCGAAAGCTTTAGTATGGATTGGCGTTACACTCGATATATAGTGAGCACGAACAACTCAGCCAACGGGGCCGCCCACAACAGCTACACCCAGAAGGGAAAGCTGTTCTGCACCTCCTGTTCCTACAGCAGTCGCTACGACGGGGGATGGACAACCGTCGAAGCCGACGGCACACTCCACTACCTGTGTCCGTGCTGTGGGACCGAAATCACAACCCGAACAGCGGATACGACGCCGCATTCTCAAACAGCCCGAGTGCCGGCTGTGGGTGGAGAAAAGCGATGACCCGCCACGCTGTTGTTACCGGGCTAGCGATGTACCGGTCCGGAGCTGTGACCCTTGAGGAAGCCGCCGCCTGCGGGGGCACCTCCACGGCGGCCCTCGCTGCCGCCCTGAGGTGCCGTGGTATCGAGCTACGGGACGAAGACGATCTCACCGTTGCCGAAGCCGCATAGAAAATTCCCAGTGAATCTTGCTGCTTGTCGACTGCCTGAAAACGCCGTAATTTTGTTCTTTGCCGAGCAGCGACTACACCTAGATGCTCGAGACGCTTGCTGACGTGATATTATCTGTTCTCCGATACGTCGGGCTCCCTGCTCTATTCGTCTTTTTCATTATGAAAGGGGCGTTCATCGCGAAACCAATTCCCACGACAGTGATTCTGCCGGGCTACGTGCTCGTAGTCTCCGCAGACCGCATCGAGACCGCAACTATCATCCTCGTTTCGACAGTCGGCTTCGTCGCCGGGCAGCTCCTTGTCTACTACCTCGCACGCCGGGAAGGGCTGTCATCAATGCAGTCATCATCGCGAATCCACATCCCGTCCGAACGTATCGACCAAGCCGAACGATGGTTCAAGCGGTACGGTGGCCTCGGCGTGTTCGTGACCAACTTCGTCCCGTATCTTCGAGGGCTGATATTCATTCCAGCGGGTGTAACACGCTATCCAGTGCTTCCGCTCGCGTTTTTCGCGTTCGCCTCGACACTGATATACCATACAGTGATCGTCGCCATCGCCGTGGGAGCAGTGCGGGCGATACTGTGAGCAGTCGCAGCAGCGGTGTGCGTGGCGACGCGCTCCTCGCTCACACACCTGTCAGCGGAGCTGTCGGACGAACGCAACTGCCCCGAATGCTGCAGGACACTCAGGCAGCAAGCGGGTCAACATCGCCGGCGGCGTAGTAAAACGAGTGGCCGGACGGACACTGCGCTTCGTGTACGTCGTAGTCGTCGCTGGGTTCGATTTCGGTGTCTTTGACGAACTTGATTTCCTTGTCAGCCGTTAGCTCAACCACTGAGAAATTGATGTGCGTGTCGCAGATGGGACAGGCGACGACCTGATCCCCCATTTGTTCGGTTCGTTCGATACCCATACGGCCACAATAGATAGCATTTACCATATATCTTTCCACTAGTTTTGATTATTAGGATACGTACGGCAACCCTAACGCAGTATTACTGGACGACGGGCGCTATACATTCCGACCGGCCACTGCTGGCTTCGCAAGCCGACATGAGAGAAACACACATGCCAAAGCCGGGGGGTTCCGCACTGTATTTTCTTTATCCAACATGAGGCGGCGTACACTGTTTTTGTGAGTAATTCGTTGCTGCGGGAGCAACTTGATGTACGTTCAAATCGAACGCAAAAGCGCATGAAACACCTCACCGCCGAAGAGCTGGCAGACCAGAACGTACTCCAAGAAGGCGACATCACGACCGTATTCGACGAAGCGGCGATGGTCGTCGAACAGAGCCGGTATCAAGCTGAAACAGCAGCAGCGGAGAGCCCCCGAACGCACGCGGACGATGAGTTCTACTACATTACCGCCGGAGCGGGGAAGATGCGGGTCGGCGACGAAACCAGCGAGGTGAGCGCGGGGGACGTGGTCTACGTCGACGGAGGCGTCAAGCACGACTTCTTCGATATCGAAGGCGAGCTCAGAACGCTCAAAGTGTTTGCGAGCGCCTGACCCGGTAACGTACGGGGCACCGACTACACGACTCTGTTTTGCAATCCGTCTCCCGACGCGAGCCGCTCGACGTTTTCGGCGAGAATATCAGCGCGGCGTTCGAAATACGCCGGCGTGTGTCCGGCGTTGTGTGGCGTGATGAGAACGTTGGCAAGCCCCCACAGTGGATGGTCCTCGGGAAGCGGTTCGGGGTCGGTTACGTCGAGCACGGCACCCGCAAGCTGGTTCGAGCGAAGGCTGCTCAGGAGTGCGTCGGTGTCGACGACCGGACCGCGGGCGATGTTTATGAGCAGCACATCGGGTGGCATCGTCCGAAGCACCTCGGCATCGATTAGCCCCTCTGTGGTGTCTGTCAGCGGGCAGGCAAGAATGACATAGTCGGCCCCGGTGACGGCCGCGTGGATGTCGTCGAAGCCGACCACCTCGTCGGTCGGGCCGCCCTTCGCCGGGGTGTAGCGAACGCCCGTGGTCTCGACGTCGAACGCCTGTAGCCGGTCAACAATCGCTTCGCCGATAGCACCGAGACCGACGACGGTTGCGTTCGAGCCGGCCAGCTCGCGCGTTTGGTAGCTTCGCCATTCCCGGCGCTCCTATGGCAGCTACATCGGGCAGTGTAAACAGCGTGCCGCTAAGCGCTTGGGCACCCATACCGACGAGCCTCGGGCGAAACTGTCGCTGTACGCGAACATAGCCGATACGTATCATAGAGAAAGCCGCTCTTATAGCCACGAGAGGCCATCAAGCGGCTATTTCCCATTCGATGGGTATCGTCACAACGGACACTGTTTTGCCGTTTGAAGGGCCAGCTATGACGTCGACCGGCCACGAATCCGAGGCGGCTGGGCCAACGCTGTATCTCGAATCGAGCGAGCTTGACCCAACGGAGTCGTTTTGCACAGATGTCTTCGAGAATGCAGCCGACGGCGAGTATCGGGTCGTCCAAGTAACGGCGACACAGTCGTTTGAGTCGGTCCGTGACGCGTTGAACACGCAACTGGAACAGATTAACGACCCATCGGAAGCGGCAGTCATCATCACGACGCCGCAGGCCGAAAAGGAAGCGACTCGGGGGCAGGTCGGTGAGGATACGCCCCTGTATGGGTTCCGGGTGAGCCCGGACGACCTGACGGGCATCTCGATTGCCTTCTCGCAACTCATCGAAAAGTGGGAAGCCGAGGATGCGCCAGTGAAAATCTGTCTGCGCGACATTGAGTCGCTGCTACCCTACCACGACGCTGAGTTGGTCTACCGGTTCCTCAACACCGTGCTTGCGACGCTACAGGGAGCAGGCGCTGATGTCCATGCACATTTCCGCTCCGGGGCAACCGACGACCAGTCGCTGCAGTTGTTCAGGTCGCTGTTCGATACCGTCGTCGACCACGAGGCGTCACCCCTGCAATCGGTGGCTGAAACGGAGCCCGACGCCGAGCAAGCACCGTCAACAGCGTCGGGCGAGGCCACATTGTCCGGAGATGACGAGGACGCAGCCGACAAAGAGACAGCACCGGAGCCTGACTCCGTCTCCAGCGGAGAGATGTCAAACGAAGAAATCGATACCTTCCTCTCCGGAGAGGGGTATGGAACGCTCGCGTTCGGCGGTGACAAGCCGTATGCGATTCCCATGTCCTACGGCTACGATGACAGCGAGCGGGTACTCTACATGCATATGGGATTGTTCGAGGGAAGCGAGAAAGCATCCCGAATCAGAGACCAGACACCGGCATCGCTGGTTGTCACCCGTTATGAACGACCGGATAAGTGGCGGAGCGTCGTTGTCGAGGGAACGGTCTCGAAGCTCTCCAGAGACGAGGTTCGAGAACGGGAGGTTGTGACGGCGTTTGCGAAAAGCGAACTCGCATCGGTCGATATCTTCGTTCCGGACCTTTCGGAGGTCGACTTCGAGTGGTATATGCTCGACCCGGAAACGCTCAGCGGCCGCCGAAGCGTCGGGTCGATGGCCGGTGCCGAGCGCTGAAGCCGCTGGCGTCCACTCCAAGTCCGCCGTGACAGCGTTCGGACAGCGGGTGACGAGACGCCACGAGCAGCGAGGATAACCGACAGGATAATAAATAGTATGTAGATATTATTATCCAGATGCGAAACCGTTCCACATTGGAGCCATCACCGTGAGTCGTTTTCCGTCTCTGCTGTGCCGGTCTGTCGCCCGGGGGCGTGAGTACCTCGTAGACTGTGCTCGCATCGATACTCGGTCGCTGGCTGTCTTCCGAGTCTTCGTCGGCTTGCTGGTCGTTGCCGACGTGTTTCTCCGTGCCCGGAACTTTTCGTTCTATTACACCGACAGCGGTGTCGTTACCCAAGCACTCGCTCAAGCCGACACCCACGAGTACGCGGTGTCAGTCTACTATCTCACATCCGACACCACCCTCATCGCCGCGTTACTTGCACTGCAAGTCTTCATCGCGCTTGCGCTCGTTGTCGGCTACCGGACCCGGACCGCAACAGCACTGACCTTCCTGTTTGTCATCTCGCTTGACCACCACAACCCGTTCGTGCTTAGCTACGCCGACACGCTGTTTCGCCTGCTGTTGTTTTGGGCACCCTTTCTCCCGCTCGGCGAGCGGTGGGCCGTCGATGCGGTCCATGCTGCCCGGACGCCCCGGCAGTCAGTGGTGGGCGCAGCCACGTTCTTGGCGCTCGCCCAGATGGTCTTCATGTACTTGCTGAACGGTATCCACAAGACCGAGTCGGAGGCATGGCAAAGTGGCGAGGCGACGCCGCTGATTTTCGGCATCGACGAAATGACCTTCCTGCTCGGTGAGTTCTTGGGTGCGTTCCCGACGCTGTTGACCTACGGCGGATTGCTCTGGTTCTATATGCTGCTGGGGTCGTGGCTGTTGTTCTTTTTGCGAGGGCGGCTCCGTCTCCCGCTTGTCGCGCTGTTTGTCGGCGGCCACCTCTCGTTTGCGCTCACCGTCCGCATCGGCGCGTTCGCCTACGTAGCTCTCGCCGGGCTCGTTTTCTTCCTCCAGACTCCGTTCTGGCGGGACGCCGGCCGGCTTCTTCGTCGGCTGGGCATCGATACTGCCGGTGTCGTGCCGCGAGACCGGCTCTATCGGTTTGCCGATACGCTGCCTGCGTTGCGGCTCCTTTCGGGCCGCTATGCAGTCATACGGACCGGCGCATACAACGCTGCGCTTGCGGCTGTGCTGGTTGCGCTAGCGCTCGTTTGTGCGGTCTTCCTGTTCAACGCCGGCGCCATCGTAGACGACGGATACGAACAGAGTCGACTCAACCACGAGGTCGAGCACACGACCGGTGGGGAGTACGTCCACACGGTTGCAGCGGGACTCGGCATCAGACAGCCTGAATGGAGCGTCTTCGCCCCACACCCCCGAACAAACGACCGATACTACGTCTTTGGCGCAAAGACCGTCGACGGACAAGAGCGTGACGTCTACAACGACCGCGCGTTCACTTGGGACCGGCCCGAGCCGCTTCAGGAGCAACACGACACCTACCGCGAGCGGTTCTTTATGAACAGCGTCAGACGCGCAGGGGACGATGCCGAACTACCCGGGCGGTTCGGCGAGCACATCTGCACCGTCTACGAAGAACAGTACGGAATCGAACTCACCCACATCAGCATGTTCGAAGTCACGGAGGATATCACTCTGGAGACGATTACCGACACCGACAGCCGAGAGGACGACCGCGAGCATTTCTACAGACATGACTGTGACTGACACCTCGCAGCGCCAGCGCCGTTGGCAGCAACGACGGTCACGCAAGCGGCTCGCTCAGTTCGCAAACAGGGCCTGCGTGAACGCCACCCGGCTGCAAAAGTGGACGGTTGGCGAATATTTAGACTACTCTAACCATATCTTTCCTTGGCGCAAACTTATTGTTTTGTAGCACATCCGCTTCAGGTGATGGATGCGTCTCCGGTCGTCGAAGAGTACGTCAAGCAACTACACCGGCTCGAAGCGGAACACGGCCGCCGAATCCGGACGACAGAGCTCGCAGAGGCTGTCGACCGGACGAAGGCGTCGACGACGAGCATGGTCCAGAAGCTCGACGAGCGAGGGCTCGTCGAACACGAAGAGTACGGCGGCACCGCCCTGACGCCGACCGGTGAGGCGGTCGCAGACCGACTGGTCCGGAAACACCGGCTTCTGGAGACGTTTCTCGTCGAACAGCTTGATTTACCGGAAGCGGTGGCCCACGATGAGGCCGACCGGCTCGAACACCACGTCAGCGACGGCGTCACAGACCGACTCGCAGAACTCCTTGGCGCTCCCGGCGGACCAGCGTGGGACAGCCGGGCGGTGTATCCGGCCGCAGCGTCCGCAAAGCGGCTGACAAGCGGCGAGCCCGGTGAGTCGCTCGTCGTAGAGGCTGTCCCCCACCGCCAGCCCAAGGCCCGCTCGTATCTGCTCGAACGTGGTGTCAAGCCGGGAGCCGTCATCGAAGTCGACGAGGTCGGCCCTGCCGGCCTCGTGACAGTCACCGATGCTGCGGGCGACCGCTCCGTTCCGGTTCCAGGCCGCCTTGCTCGGTACGTCGGTGTCCGACCGCCGCCGGGGGTAGACCGCAATGATTAGACACGGCTAAACTATAGTTTAGCTTAGTAAAATACTTCAACCTGCTCAGAAAACGTACTGGTGATGAGTTCCCATCCGCGACAGAACGAATCGAAGGGTGTCTCGCGTCGTACATTCGCGTTGCTTGCGGGAAGCGCCGTCACTGCCGGGCTTGCGGGGTGTACTGACGACCCCATGGAGAACGGTGACGCGCCGGCGACAAACGGCGGCGACGACCCGTCAGATCTCGATGTCGATGACCGCACCGTCGTCGCATCGATGCCCGCGCTGTGGGATTTCACTCGGCAGGTCGCCGGTGACGGCGACGACACAGTCCAGCCAATCGACATCGTCCCGGTCGGCGAACACGGCCACGACTGGAACCCCGAGCCCGCGACCGTCGAAGATGTCGACCACGCCGGCGCGTTCGTCTACATGCGTGATTTCGCCGCGTGGCAGGACGATGCCGCAGCAGCGCTCGAAGACGACGGCGGTACCGTAGTCATCGACGCCTCTGCCGGCATCGACTTCTTCGATAGCCCGGCCGAAGACAACGACGAACACTGGTGGATGGACCCCGTCTACGCACAGGAGGGTGTCAGCAACATCGCCGACGGGCTGGCTGAGATGGACCCCGACAACGCGGACTACTACCGGGACAACGCCGCGGCATTTACTGACGAACTCCAAGCGCTCCACGAGGACTTCCAGGATATCGTCGACCGAGCCGAACTCACTTCCATCGTGGTCGCGACCCACGACTCCTTCCAGTGGTGGAACCGCCAGTACGGCATCGACGTCCACTCTCCCGTCGGTACGTCGCCGGACGACGCTGCGACGCCGCAGGACGTCCAAGAAATCGAGGAGCTAATGGAAGACGAGGGTATCGAGCACGTCCTCTACGACGTTGGCGAGCCGGCACAGCTCGCCGAATCGCTGGCCGCCGAAACGGATGCAGACATTCTGCCGCTCACGCCCGTTGAAACGCAAATCGACGGCGCGCCGGAGCTGGATACCGGTATCGAGATGGAGCCGGACTGGGGCTACCTCGAACACTTCTACGAGATCAACCTGCCGTCGCTCGAAACCGCACTGCACGCCGAGTAACCTCGTATCGAACCCGAAGACAACTAACCGTCCCACCGAAGTAAACGATGCCCAACATACTCACGAACGGACGCTCGGCTAACGGGGCCGAGGACAGACGCACAGACAACACGACCAGCGACGAACGCTCGACGGCCGCCGTCAGCGTCGAAAACGTCAGCTTCGCCTACGACGACCAGTCGGTCCTACAGGACATCTCGATGGAGGTCTCTAAGGGAGATTTTCTGGGTCTTGTCGGCCCGAACGGCTCCGGGAAGACGACGCTCCTGAAGATTATGCTCGGCCTTCAGACTCCCGATTCGGGGTCGGTCGAGCTGTTCGGCACGCCGGCATCGGAGTTTTCGGCGGGGACGCGGCTGGGCTATGTGTCACAGCACTCGACGGACGCGGACTCGATGATGCCGGTCACCGTCCGCGAGGTCGTCGAGATGGGCCGGTACCCCCACGCCGGCCTCGACCGACTGACACAGACCGACCACGACATCATCGACGACGCCATCGAGCGGGTCGAGATGGAATCCTACGCCGACCGGCGCATCAGCAACCTCTCCGGTGGCCAGCGCCAGCGAGCCTACATCGCCCGCGCGCTCGCCTCCGAGGCCGATCTGCTCGCACTCGACGAGCCGACAGTCGGCGTCGATGCGGATGTCGTCGACCAGTTCTACGAGCTTCTGACGGAACTCAACAACAACGGAATCACTATCATGCTCATCGAGCACGACATCGAGACGGTGAGTGAGTACGCTGACACGATGGCGTGTCTCGATGGCGAGCTCTACGAGCACACGACGACGAGTGAGTTCCTCGAAAGCGGTGCACTCGAACAAGCGTTCAGTTCTGCACGGGCAGTAAGCTCCAGACCCGTCGCAGGGGGCGATTAGCCGTGGCCGTTGGGAACATCCGGAATCGCGAATACAGCACGCGAGCACTCAGTATTCCCGTCCTCTTGGTCGCGTTTGCGGTGTTCATCGTCTGGCTGTTCCCGCCGCTCTTCGAGCGCTTCTGGGGTGTGATGGAGGTCATCTTCAACGACCATTGGCTGGTTTCGAGTTCGTTCCTCCAGCACGGCTTCACCGCCGGTGTCCTCATCGGCTTTACTGCCCCGGTTGTCGGCTCGTATCTCGTCAACCGACAGATGGCGCTCATCGGCGAGGCCTTGGCACACACCGCCTTCGGTGGCGTCGCCATCGGGCTGTTCGTCGGCGCAGCGGTTCCCGACCTCAACTACCCGCTCGTGTGGGCGCTCGTCGTCGCCACGATAGCCGCACTCGGCATGCAGTACGTCGCTGTCAAAACGGACGGCTATGCCGATATCCCGATCGCCATCATGCTGACCGGCGGTTTCGCGGTCGGTATCGCCGTCATCTCCTACGGTGTTGTCTTCAGCGCGACCGTCGAGAGCTACCTCTTCGGCGACATCCTGTTCGTCCCGTTCGAAAACGTCCAGCTGATGGTCGGGCTCACGCTGCTTGTGGGACTTGTTGTCGGACTCACACACAAACAGCTGAAGTTCATCACCTTCGACCGTGAGGCGGCACGGCTCGCCAGAATCAACGTCTGGTTCTACGATACGCTGCTTATCGTGCTAACGGCGCTCGTGGTCGTCGCGGCGATGCAGATACTCGGCGCGATTCTCGTGGCTGGAATGCTCGTCATCCCCGTCGCAGCGGCGATGCAGGTGACAGGCAGCTTCAACCGCGGGATGCTCATGTCGGTCGGCTTCGGACAGGTCGCCGTCATCGGTGGGATCCTCAGCTCCTATTATCTGGGCATCGCCACCGGGCCGATGATCATCATCGTCGCCATCCTCATCTACATCGGCGCGGTTCTCAGCTAACAGCCTAGATACGGAGAACCACAAGCGCGTGGTGTTCTTGCACCGGCAAAAATGAATGAACGCCCTGCGCCCGAAGGGCGCAGTCAGTCGTCAGCCGCGTCGGTCAGTTTCTGTCAGCACGCCGTCGAGTCGCGAGCAGCGCCGCACCGAGCAGCGCGATGAGCGCGATGACAGCGCCGAAGCCGGCCTGGTCGTCAGGCTCGGGTGTTTCTTCGGGCGTGTCGTCAGGCGTCGCTTCAGGTGTCTCTTCGGGCGTGTCGTCCGGGGTCTCCTCCGGTGTCTCTTCCGGCGTCTCTTCCGGCGTCTCCTCGACCGCTTCGAGTTCGCCGAAGATACCGTTCTGTTGGACGACCGTGCTCCCGCGGACGCGGAAGCCAACGCGGGCTTGGTCGCCTTCGTCACGGTTGCTGAAGTTGATCGTCGCTTCGAAGGAGCCGTCCTCTTCGATGTCGACGCTCTGTGTTTCGAGGAAGCTGGCGGTGTCACCGCGCTGCTGGACGCGAACGGAGGCACTCGACCCGGGCGCGATGTTGGTCGTGCCGGAGATGGTTGCCTCGTCGCTGGGTTCGATGACGACGAGGCCGTCCTCAACGTTGTCGAACTGTGCGCTGCCAGTCGCGAAGGTGAACGTCGCCGACGTCACGGCGTTCTCACCGGGGCGGAAGTACGGGTAGGCTTCGTCGCCGACATCGCCGTCAGCGCCGCCTGTCGGGCCGAGTTCGTCGATGTCTTGGCCTTCCAGCGAATTGTAGCCGAGGTTATTCTCGTCGGCTGTATCCTCGATGTCGTCGGCATCGAGGAACGTGAACCGGTCGCTGTCGTCGGTTTCGTACTCCAGCGAGACCTCGAACTCCGCACCGTCGCGGAGGCTGCGGTCGAACGGCTCGGCGTCCGTGTCGACGACGATGTACAGCTCTCCAGCCTCGTTGTCGGCAAGGATGAAGACGTTGCCGGGACGGGCGTCTCGGAGGTCAAGCTCGTTGGCGTCCTGGTTGCCAATCGGGTCGACATCCTCGAAGGTAAAGGAAATACCTTCACCAGTCAAATCGGAGTCGTCGTCGGCCGCTTGGTCAACGGCGAGTTGGTAGAGCGTGTGGGCGCTGAAGCCCTCCTCTTCATCAGGGATGACGGGGTCGAAGTCGCCTTCGAGTTCGACGAGCATCCCGAAGATGCCCGATGCCTCGATTTGGGCAACGAGGAGGTCATCAATCGCGATTTCGTCACGCTCGGTCAGCGGGCTGTCGTTGATGAGTTCCTCGATGGTATCTTTGTCGTCAGCGTTTTCTTCGGGACCGGTCCAGATGACCGTGTCACCAAGTGACGGACGCTGCAGGTCCAGCGTCGCAAAGCCGTCCTCGTCTTCGACATCTGAGACGCCGTTCTCAGCGATGAACTCGCTGGATGCGGTCGCGACGAGGTCGTAATCGGTCGCCTGCAGCGGCCGGACAATCTGTGTCGTCGGGTGGTCGTCATCGTTGCTAATCAGGTCGAGTTCTTCGAGGTACTCCTGGAAGTTGACCCGGTCGCCGTCATCCGTGTCGTCATCGTCGTAGAATCGGGGGACGATTTCCCAGTTGTTGCTTTCGGCGAGTTTCGTGTAGGGGAACTCACCGGATTCAATGTCGTCGAATTTCTCGCCCTCGATTTCCGGGCCCTCTTCATTCGCAAGTCCGATGAGACTCTCGACGATGTCGTCGTCGGAGTAGAGCATCGAACTGGAGTCAGCGCCGGTGCCCATCATCCGGGTGTTGAGCCAGAATTCGACACTGCCGCTGTCGCTGTCGTCTTCGACGTAGATGATGTCGACGAAGCCGGCGTCCTCACTGCCGAACTGGAGGAGGGCTTCGTCGGTGTCTTCGAGTTCAAGTTCGACGTGGACGATGTCACCGGCGGTCTGGGTGTAGACACCCTGACTGAAGTCGATGCTGACGTCCTCGTCGTCGACGGTTGCGCTCGCGGTAGCTTCGGCTTCGGTGTCGTGGACCTCGAAGTCGAAGTCATACGTGCCGTCGTCGATGCCGAAGAAGCTCACGTCCTCGGCGGTGTCGCGAATCTGGTAGAGCAGAATTTGCTCGTCGGCGTCGTCAACGCCGTCCTCGTAGAGAACGACGTTCCAGCTACCGACCGGATTGACGTTCCCGCCAACCTCGCCGAGGTCGTAGTTGGCGTCACCGTCAACGCCGACACGGAGTTGCGCTTCCATGTCGTAGCCGACGTCGCCAAGCTCGTTTTGAGCGTTCTGAATGAAGTCGAACGGATTGTCGAACTCGGCTTCGTTGCCGTCATCGTCGGTAACGTCGACGCCGTCTTCGTCGTCGTTGAGCTCGACAGTGCTGATGTTTTCGAAGTTCTCGAAGCTGTCGAGTTCGTTCCAAGTGAAGATGTTGAACAGTTCCTCGTCGTCGAGGTCGCCGTCAGCGCTCACGTTGAGCGAGTAGGTCCCACGGCGGGAGTCGATGTCGAGTTCGACCGTGCTGTCGCCCCAGTCATCGCTGAGAGCCGGGAGGTCGTCTTCGTCGAACTCAACGTCAAGGCTCTGGATGGTTGTCTCAAACGTGTCCTCTTCAGCCGGGCTAGGTGGTAAATTCCCACCACGGAGGAAGTAGTCGTCAGCATCGAGGTTGTCGGTGCCTATCTTGACTACGTAGAGACCAGCGTCAAGCAGATCATCAAGATTGGCTTCGCTCGTGCTGTCGCTATTACCGATTGTGGTGTTAAGGAAGTCTTCTGCGCCACCGGAGAAATCACTGCGGAATTCCTCAATGTCTCCGTATATATCACCGCTACTGATTTCTCTTTCAAACGAGCTGGAGTCGACGCTGCCGCCCTCAAACGAGTCGACACTACGGAGCTCGTAGCCATCTGTTTGGTTGATGTCGTCACCAAAGACGAAGACATCTTGTCCTTGCCAGACGACAGAACCTTGGTTTGCATACTCAACGTTTGCGTCAGGAGTGTTCGCAGCCGCACTTCCCGCAAGCGCCGCTGTTCCGGCAAAGAGCCAGAAGAACATCAGCGATGCCAGGAAGATGGCCCGCAGTTTATGATTGGGTTTTCGTGTCATGTTTGGTTTCGTTTCGTTGGTGCCGCCGAACCTGCCTCCAACCGCAGCACAACAGCGAACCGACGGTGGCTGCCACCGCCGCGGCCGTACTTGGGTCCGACGACATGGGTAGGGGCACCCCGAATAGAACCCGGGGGTAGATATATGCTTTCTGGGCAGAATCGGCCGTGTTAGCACTCAGCTAACCGAAATAGAGGAAATACGGGGGACCGAATAGCGTCACGCGCTCGCAGGCGAGAGCACAGATTCGATAGTCGCAGGCCACCGTCAGCTACCGGGACGGCGGGCGCTCCAGCGGTGGCGCGGCGTCGTACGCGGCAGCCCCCTCGCTGGAGCGGAAGAAACAAGCGTTAATCCACCAGCCGGACTACCGCCGTCTATGATCTCCCGGCGTGAGTTCGTCGCTTCCGTCACCGCTACGGGTGCTGTTGTCGTCGCCGGTTGCGGCACCGACGAAGACGCGGCTCCCGAGGAGACGCCCGCCCCGAACGACCTCGGCATCGAGCTGCTCGACCACACCTTCCGGCGCACCGCCGGCGGCGGCATCGAAATCGAGCTCACCCTCGAAAACCGCGCCGACGAGGAGCGGTCCGTCGACATCACCGTACAGGTTTACGACGACGAGACGCTGCTCGACGAGACGCTGGTGCGGATGACGACGCCGGCCGGCGAGCAGAACACGTCCTCGAGTGTGCTGGTCGACCTTGCTGCCGTCGAGGCTGTCACCCACTACGTGCTGTCCGTTCGCCGTGACCCGTTCGTCGACCCCGAGGAGGCCCCGCTTCGTGAGGCGTTCGACGGCGACCGACTCCGGGAGGCGCTCGAATGACCGACGACTCGCCCGCCGTCGCGCTCCTGACCGGCCGTGACCATCCCGACCTGACCGAGGACGGGCGGGCGCTCGCTGACGAACTCAAGCGCCGTGGCATCCATGCCGAGCCGGTCGTCTGGTCGACGGCGGACGTCGACCGCCTCGGCGACTACGATGCCGCCCTGATTCGGGCTTGCTGGGATTACCACACCGACCTCGATGGGTTCCTGTCGTTCCTTGAGGCGCTGTCTGCGTCGGCGGTCGCTGTCTACAACCCGCTGGCTGTCGTCCGGTGGAACGCCCACAAATCCTACTATCAGGACCTCGCAGCCGCCGGGCTCCCGGTACCGCCGTCGGTGTGTCTTGACGCCGGTACTGACACATCGCTCGAAGGAATTCTCGAAGCACACGGGTGGGCCGAAGCCGTCGTGAAACCGGCTGTCGGTGCGGGGTCGGAGGGCGTCTGGCGGACAACGCTCGAAACCGCCGCCGCCGACCAACAGCGGTTTGTGGCCGCCTGTGCCGACAGCGATGTCGTCGTCCAGCAGTACCGCCCGGAAATCAAACACGGCGAGCGCTCTCTCGTGTTCGTCGACGGCGAGTACAGCCACGCCTGGAACGACCCGACGAAACCGGATGACTTCAGCGATTTCGAGCCCCCGGCGTTCGGCTACGAGCCGGACGACAAGACGCGGGAGACCGCCCGGGCGGTGCTCGACGTCGCCTGCGAACAGGCCGGGTATACACCGGCGGACCTCCCCTACGCCCGCGTCGACTACGTCGACAGCGACGATGGTCTGCTCGTGCTGGAGGTCGAACTCATCGAACCGAACCTCGGACTCGTCGGCGCAGGAGCGGTCGAACGGCTGGCCGAGGCGGTTGCCAAGCGGCTATCGTAACTCGAAGCCCGACGACGGAACGCACCGGCCACGACCGCAGCCGCGGCGGCGGCCATCTTGATTCAGCGAGGGAATCCCGGCGTTTACGCCGGGAGGGAATCGCGTAAGCTCCGGGCGACAACCGCCGGGACTGACGCCTGATTGAATACCAGACGTAAGAGTTTAGTTACATGGATGCTTACATAGCTCTGTGCGAACCGACGTAGACATGGAGCGGGATGGCGACCTCCACGAACGGGTTAAAGAGTATGCCCGTGAGAACGGTATCCGCCACCCGCGAGCATACCGCGAGCTAATCGAAAAGGGATTAGAAGCCACTGATGCCGACTAAGACGCTCGAAGCGACACTCGCGCCGCCGACAGCTCACAAAGAGCGAAAGCTACAGCAACTCCACGACCTGTATCACGAGGGGCTGCACGAAGCGTTCGAGGCTGGCGCTGATACGCAGTCGGCAGTCAACGACATTGTGACGCCCTACGACCTGCCGTATCAGGTCAAAGACGCACTCAAAAACTACGTGCCGTCGTTGGACGATGCACAGGAATTGAGTGACGACCACCCGACACGGATGGTCAACCGTGCCGCCAGCTTCGACTACTCAGAGGAGCGAACACACAGTTACGTGTGGGAAGTCCCGCAACCCGGACGTGGGACGAATTTCTGGGTACCGCTTCGCATCAATCCTGAACAGGAGCAACTGTGGGCCGACCTACTGGACGGGAACGTGTCGCCCGGTCAACTCCAACTGATACAGAATCGCACATCATGGAAGCTACACGTCGCCGTCGAGTATTCCGTCGAGGACGCCGACTACGATACCGACAGCGACGACGTGACGCACATCGGTCTGGACATTGGTGAATCGTCGCTTATCATGGGCTGTGCCCTCAGAGACGGTTCACCGACCCGCCCGCTTGTGTGTGACGGGAGCCGTGCGAAGCATCTCCGCAAAGAGATGCACACCACCCTCAAACGCCTGCAAGAGCGTGACGCCGCCGAGTGGCGCATAGACGAGCGATTCGACCACTACCAGAACGCCCTCACGGATATTGTCGAGAAGGCGTCTCGGCAGGCTGTCGAGTACGCCCGTGGATTCGAGAAGCCGGTGCTGGTGATGGAGGATCTGACGTACATCCGCGAATCGTTGGACTGCGGCAAATTCATGAACCGGCGACTCCACGCATGGGCGTTCGCTCGGTTACAGGACCGAATTGAGGACAAAGCGCGAGCCGCTGGTATCCCGGTCGAATACGTGAACGCCGCATACACCTCGCAAACGTGCCACGAGTGCGGTCACATCGGCTATCGAGACAGTGGCGGAGCGTTCCACTGTACGAACGACGGGTGCCACATCACGACGTTTGAGGGTGATATAAACGGCGCTATCAATATCGCACAGCGGGCAGACCCGTGGGGAGAGAGCGTGCCGCTGAAACCGGCAGGCAATGACTCGCCTCGGGATGGGAGTGCCTGTGACAGCACCACGACCCACACCGAACAGAGCCAATCAGAGCAGATGACGCTCGGTGAGGTCGGGTCGAAACCCACTGCCAGTAATTAGCTGGTATTCCCACGCAGGGAAGCCGCGCCGTTCACGGCGCGGAGGATGTCACTAGCAAAAAGAACGACCGCGGACGACGTCACTCGACGACGACGGCGCCGTACTGGTTTTGTGCACGGTGGGCCGTACAGACGTAGAGCGCGGCGCCCGGTTCGTCGAACGTCACCTCGTAGGTGAATCCCTCTTCGTCGACAAGTTCGGTCTCTAGGTCGAAGTCGCTGTCGGGCTCGGACACGACGTTGTGGGCGCCGCCCTCGCCGGTCCACTCCCACGTGACAGTCGTACCGGCATCGATACGGACGCCCGCAGGGTCGAACGCGAAGCCGTTCGGACCTGCCCCGTTGTCGATGGTGATTTCGTCTTCACCAGTCCGGTCGACAAGCCCGTCATACTGGTTCGCATCGTGTTCGTTGAGGAAGTTCTCGGCTGCTTCCGCTGGGTCCTCGGGAGCGGCGTCGTCGCCGTTTCCGTTTTCGTTTCCATTCCCGTTCCCGTTACAGCCGGCAAGCGCGCCGGTTGCCGCAACAGCTGCTGTTCCACGGACGAATCGGCGTCTGGTGTGTGTGCCCATACTCGGGGTAGCGGGCGAAGGAGGATATCTTTCGGCCGCTACATGTTCGGTTGCAGCTTTTTTGTTCGGGAATGCAACGTTTGGTCGGGCAGTCGGCTATCGCGGGGGCGTCGTTGCCCGGACAGTCAGTACTCGACAGCGTCTTCGATGGCCGCTTCGAGGTCGGCCCAGAGGTCATCGACGTGTTCGGTGCCGACGCTCAGCCGGATGAGTCCGTCAGTAAGCCCCGCAGCGCGGCGCTCCTCGGGCGGAATCGAGGCGTGGGTCATCGTCGCCGGCTGTTCGAGAAGGCTTTCGACGCCGCCGAGGCTCTCAGCGAGGGTGAACACCTCCGTCGAGGAGACAACCTCACGCGTCTCCTCAAGCGTCGCATCGAGTTCGACGCTGACCATCCCGCCGAAGCCGTCCATCTGTTCGGCCGCGAGTTCGTGGCCGGGGTGGTCATCGAGACCCGGGTAATGGACGCGGTCGACGGCCGGGTGGGCATCGAGCTTTTCGGCGATGGTTTCGGCGTTCGCACAGTGGCGGTCCATGCGGACAGGAAGCGTCTTGGTGCCACGGAGTACCAGAAAGCAAGCGAAGGGGTCGGGCGTCGCGCCGACGCTGTTTTGATAGAAGCCCAACTGCTCGTCGAGGTCAGCGTCGTCGGTTACGAGCGCGCCGCCGACAACGTCGGAGTGGCCGCCGAGGTATTTCGTCAGCGAGTGTGAGACGATGTCTGCGCCGTGTTCGAGCGGGCGTTGCAGATACGGCGTGGCAAAGGTGTTGTCGACCGCACAGAGCGCGTCGTGGTCGTGGGCGATGGCCGACAGCGCCTCGATATCATTGATGCGCAACAGCGGGTTGGTCGGCGTCTCGACCCAGAGCAGTTCCGTTTCCGGGCGGATGGCCGCCTCGACGGCGTCGAGGTCGGTCGTATCGACAAAGGAAAACGAGAGGTCGTACTGCTCGAAGACCTCCCGAAAGAGGCGGTGGGTGCCGCCGTAGACATCGTCGCCGGCAACAACATGGTCGCCGGCCGACAGCAGATTCAGCACCGTATTGATAGAGGCCATGCCGCTGGCGAAGGCCCGTCCGTAGTCGCCGCCTTCGAGCGCGGCGAGGTTGTCCTCAAGGGCCGTCCGCGTGGGGTTGCCCGTCCGGGAGTATTCGTAGCCGCGGTCCTCACCGGGGGCGTCCTGCTCGTAGGTCGAGGTGGCGTAGATGGGTGGCATAATCGCGCCGGTCTCGGCGTCAGGCGACTGGCCGGCATGGATCGCCTGCGTCTCGATGCGACCGTCGGCCGGCTCCTCGTCCGTCTCGTCGGAAGGGTCAGTCGGCTCCATGAATCCACTCCTCGTAGGAGTCGTAGATACCTTTCGACAGGTAGCGCTCGCTGGAATCAGGAAAAACCGTCACGACCGTATCGTGTGGCAAGCTAAGGTCGCCGTCAGCGGCACGGCGCGCGACATCGAGGGCGACGACGCTTGCGGCCCCCGAGCTCGTTGCAACGAGCTGTCCCTCCTCGGCAGCGAGCCGCTTCAGCTCTTTTTGGGCGTCCCGGTCGCTCACCGACTGAATCTCGTCGACCAGCTCCGGGTCGAACAGCTCGTTTGTGGTGTGGTCGTGTGTGCCGATGCCTTCGATGTTGTACTCGCTGGCTTCGGCATCATCGCCCGCCGCCCGACGAAAGACCGACCCCTCCGGCTCGACGGCGACGATGTGTGTCGCGGGGTTCGTATCGAGCGCATACCGGGCCATCCCCATCAGCGTCCCGGCGGTCCCGCAGCCGGCGACGATAGCGCCGACCTCGCCGTCGAGCGCCTCGTAGACCTCCGGCGCAGTCGTCTCCGCGTGGGCCTGTACGTTCAAGTCCGTCGAGAACTGCTGGGGAACGACGGCGTTGGGCTCGTCGGCGGCGAGTTCGTGTGCGCGTTCGATGGCACCACCCATCCCCTCCTCGGTCGGCGTGTTGACGATGTCGGCACCGAGCGCCCGCATGAGTACCTGCTTTTCGACGCTAAACTTCTCGGGGACGGTGAAGACGGCGTCGACGTCGTACTGGGTGGCCGCCATCGCCATTCCGATGCCGGTGTTGCCGGCCGTCGGCTCAATGACGGTGCCCCCGGGGTCGAGGTCGCCGGACTCCAGTAGTCCCTCGATGATGTGGACGCCGACCCGGTCTTTGATGCTTGCCCCCGGGTTGAAGGATTCGAGTTTGGCGTAGACAGGAACGTCGGGCGGGCTCGCTTGCACTCGCACGAGCGGCGTCTCGCCAACCGTCTCGACGACGGATGCGAGCGGCTCCCGGTGTGTGGTCATGGTCGCCTCCCGTGGTTTTGCATACAGCTTCGACGCTTCGTCAAGCGAGAAAATAAAACCGCGTGCTAATTTTCAGGCGTTTCTGCCATCACCCAAAGAGCCCTTGGAACACCGCCGCATGGAGCTGTGGAGTCCTGTCGGAGACCAACACTGAATACCCCGGCGCATCCACCGTGGCGCATGCGATGGACTCGACGACGCGTCGTCGCTGCCATCGGTGCCGCTACGACGGCAGCGGTGGCCGGCTGCAGCGATACTGACGAGGATGCGGAAAACGGAACGCCGGCCGGTCAGGAACACGAACAGACACCGACGCCCGAACAGACGCCGGAGCCAGCAAGCGCCGTCCCGATGGTCGGATACGACGCAACGAGGACGGCTGCTCCGCCGGGCGTAGCCGGTCCGGCCGGTGCGGTCGAGGCCGACTGGACGTTCGAACTCGACGACCGGACGACAGCCGCACCCGTCATCGCTGACGGCACGGTCTACATCGGTGGCGACGACCTCACGGTGTACGCCATCGACGCCGACGACGGCACCGAACGCTGGCAGTACAGCACCAACGGCGACGTGACCGCCGCCGCAGCCACCGACGGAGACCGGGTCTATGTCGGCAGCAGTGACGGCAACCTCTATGCGCTTGCCGACGGCGACGACGAGTGGGTCTTCGAGACCGGCGACGGCATCGACTCAGCACCTGCGGTCGTTGACGGGACTGTTTACGTCGGCAGCGGTGACCGCACCGTCTACGCCGTCGATGCCGACAGCGGCCAAGAGCAGTGGCACTTCGACGCCGACGACAGCGTCACTGGCGCGCCGGCCGTGGTCGGCGACACCGTCTATGTCGGCAGCCGCGACAGCAACGTCTATGCGATTGCTGCCGACGACGGTACAGAACGCTGGACGTTCCGCACCGAAGGGGCCGGCTCTGTGTCGCCGGCCGTCGCCGACGGAACGGTGTACGTGGGCTGCTGGGATGGCCGTCTCTACGCCATCGACGCCGCCGAGGGCGAGGAGCGCTGGCAACTGTCGCTCGACGGACGGGTGCAGGCGTCGCCGGCCGTCGCCGATGGGACAGTGTACGCGGCCAGCACCGGCGGCGACGTTGTCGCGGCGACGACTGACGGCGAAGCGCTGTGGCGGACGAACACGAACAGCCGCATCGAGTCGGCACCGACCGTCGCTGGCGGCGTTGTCTATCTCGGCAGCGGCGACCGGAACGTGTACGCCTTCGATGCCGCCAATGATGGCGAGGCGTTGTGGCGCGTCGATGTCGAGGGCGCCGTCCACGCTGCTCCGGCGGTCCTCGATGGAACGGTCTACGCCGGGACCTACGGCGGTGACGTTGTCGCGCTCAGAAACGAATCGGCGTAGCTGCGGCGGAGACCGCAGCGACATCTTCGTGGCGGCCTGTCGAACCGGATGCGTTTCCAAACTGTTTATACGCCGGCGATTGGAACCGATTGGTATGCCCAAAGAGCAAAAAGAGGTCCGAGACCTTCAGGAAGGCAACTACGTCATGATCGAAGATGTCCCGTCGAAAATTACCTCCTACAGCACCTCGAAGCCGGGCAAGCACGGGAGCGCCAAAGCCCGTGTCGAGGGAACGGGCGTCTTCGACGGCCAAAAGCGGAACTTCACCCAGCCGGTCGACGCGAAGGTCTGGGTACCCATCGTCAACCGAAAGCAGGGACAGGTTGTCTCCGTCTCGGGTGACGACATGCAGGTGATGGACCTCGAAACCTACGAGACCATCACGATGCGCATCCCTGAGGACCTCGCCCCCGAATCCGACGACGAGATCGAGTACCTCGAATTCGAGGGACAGCGCAAGGTCGTCTGAATTTCTATGGGCGGATTTCCCGGTGCAAACGCCTCCCGTGAGGCTGCCGATTATGCTGTCGTCGGGGCACCGCTGGACGTCTCGACGACGTTCCAGCCCGGCACCCGGTTCGGTCCCGACCAAGTCCGCCGCTTTGCCCGCCCGTTCGACGACTACGACCACCGCACTGGCAGACGGTTCTCGGACCTCGTCTGCGACGCCGGCGACGTCGCCGCCTGGGACGACGCCGCCGATTACCTGCAGTTTCTGGACGGCCAACTCACAGACCACCACCGCGACGGTCGAGTGCCGCTGTTGCTCGGCGGCGAACACACCGTCACTGTCGCCGGCCTCCGGGCGGCCGACCCCGATGTCTACGTCTGTTTGGACGCCCATCTCGACCTGTATGAGTCCTACGCCGGCAACGACCTCGCCCACGCAACGGTCGCCCACCACGCGCTCGACATCGCCGATGAGGCAATTCTGCTGGGCGTTCGCACCGGCAGCGAAGCCGAGTGGGACCGCGCCGCAGAAAGCGACGTAACCGTTGTCGAACCAGAGGCTGTCGCCGGCTGGACGCCCGACTTCGACGGCGAGGCCTACTTCAGCGTCGATATCGACGCCGCCGACCCGGCGTATGCGCCGGGCACCGGCACACCGGTCCCGTTCGGGCTGGAGCCACGGACGATGCGGTCCGTCGTCAGGGCCGTTGCCCCGCAGGCGGTCGGCTTCGACGTTGTCGAGGTCAACGACCGCGACGACGGACAGGCGGCCTCGCTTGCTGGCAAGCTGCTTCAGGAGTTCGTTTTCGCACACGCCGACGGCTAGAACGGAGCGTCCTCGTTGCGGCTGGGCCACGCCGCGACGCCGAACGTACAAGGCCCGCCCGCCCGAGGCTCCGGGCATGCAACTGGAGACGCTCTGTTCCCGGCTCGACGACCGACTGAACCACGATGACTACGCTGATGTTGATGCCAGCGCTAACGGCCTGCAGGTCGGCGATGACGACCGGACCGTAGAGCGCGTCGCCGTGGCCGTCGACGGCGTCGAGGCAACCGTCGACGCCGCTGCCGAGGCCGGCGCGGACCTGCTCGTCGTCCACCACGGCTTCGTGTGGGGTGGCCTCGACCGCGTTACCGGCCGTGAATACGACCGCATCGCTGCCTGCATCGAAAACGACGTACCACTGTACGTCTCTCATCTCCCGCTGGATGGTCACCCGGAACTCGGCAACGCTGCCGGGCTGGCTGAGTTCCTCGACTGTACGGTGACCGAGCCGTTCGGCGACTACGGCGGCGTCACTATCGGCCAGCAGGCCCAGGCTGAGACACCCTACACGGTTGCCACCCTCCGCGAACGGCTGGGCGACCTCGATACCGGCGGGCAGCCGGTGCAGGTGCTCGATTTCGGCCCCGAAACCATCGAAGATATCGCCATCGTCACCGGCTCCGGGACGGACTGGATACGGGAGGCCGAGGCTGCCGGCGTCGATGCGCTGGTGACCGGCGAGGGCAAGCAGAAGGCCTACCATGAGGCCCGTGAGGCCGGAATTTCGGTCTTTCTGGCGGGCCACTACGCCACCGAAACGTTCGGCGTCCGTCGGATAGCCGAACCCATCGAAGAGTGGGGCCTCGAAACGACGTTCCTCGACCATCCGACGGGGTTGTGACCCCGTTTCGTTGTCGGGCATCCCGCGTTGCCTAGCGGTTTCGGAACCGACGCCACGTATATATATGTGTGGCCGCAGCCACGGGATGTATGGACGACCCACCCGCCGGAGTCGGCGCCGAAGGAGGGCCGTCGGAGACTGTCATCGAAACTGACGAGGCGACCGTCACCGAGAGCGCGGAGCTTGAGCGTACAATCGGGCTTTCGGGCGGGCTTGCCATCGGTATCGGAACGATGATCGGCGCGGGGATTTTCGTCTTCCCGGGGCTGGCAGCCGGGCGTGCCGGGCCGGCGGCGGCGTTGTCGTTCGCCATCGGTGCGGTCATCGCCCTGCTGGTCGCGCTGCCGGCCTCCGAGCTGGCGACCGCGATGCCGAAATCCGGCGGCGGCTACTATTTCATCTCCAGGGGGCTGGGGACGCTTGCCGGCACCATTGTCGGCCTGTCGCTGTGGTTCGGGCTGGTGTTTGCGACCGCCTTCTATCTCGTCGGCTTCGGCTACTACGCTGTCGACGCGCTTCGTGAGGTCGGCTTCGCCGTCGGCGAGGGCATCGTCATCCCGTTGGCGCTGCTTTTCGGGGCGGCGTTTACGGTGTTGAACGTGACGGGGACGGAAAACGCCGCGAAGCTGCAGAACGGCATCGTGGCGCTGTTGCTCTCGATTCTGGCCGTCTTCCTCAGCGCAGGCGTCCTGACCTCGCTGGGCGTCGTCGGCGAACCCTCCGCTCCCGAGCAGTTCCTGCCGGCCGGCGCGGGCATCGGCATCGTTTTCTCGACAGCAGCGCTCGTGTTTACCTCGTATCTCGGCTTCGCACAGATAGCGACCGTTGCCGGTGAGATGAAGTCGCCGGGGCGGAACCTGCCGCTGTCGATGGTCGGGTCGGTGCTCGTCGTCGGCGTGCTCTACGTGCTGACAATATTCGTCGCCACGAGCGCCTTCGGCGCGACGCGACTCTCGGAGCTCGGCGAAACGGCGATGGTTGCGGTCGGTCGCGAACTCCTCGGTCCCGCCGGGGCGCTCGCCATCATCATCGGTGGCCTGCTGGCGACGATGTCGAGCGAGAACGCGTCGATTCTATCGACCTCGCGGGCGATTTACGCCGTTTCGCGGGATGGGCTGCTACCGTCGGCGGCCAGCCGTATCAACCTGAAATACGGCACCCCACACGTCGCGCTGGGGATGGCCGGCGGGCCGATACTCGCGCTGACGTGGACAGGACGCGTCGAGATACTGGCCGAAGTGGCGTCGTTTCTCCATCTCGTCATGTACGGGCTCATCTGTATCGCTCTCATCGCTCTCCGCCGCGACGAGCCGTCGTGGTACGACCCGGACTTCCGGACGCCGGGCTATCCCGTTATTCCCATCCTCGGCGCGGTCGCGAGCTTCGCGCTCATCGCATTCATGCAGCCGCTGTCGCGCATTCTCGGCATTGCTGTCATCATCGGTACCGCCGTCTGGTATGTCTACTACGCGCGGGACGTGAACCTCAAAGGAGCACTATAACCATGACACGTGTACTCGTACCAATCGAAGTGTTGGAAGGACAGTCAGTTTCGTGGGGACTCATCGAACTGCTCGGGACGGTCAACGTCACCGTGCTCGGCTACCACGAGTTGCCGGAGCAGACGCCACCCGAGCAGGCCAAAGAGCAGTTCGAAGGGCGAGCCAACGAGGCGCTTTCCGACCTCGAAACCGAGTTCCGGGATGCGGGGAGCACGGTCGACTCACGGCTCGTCTTCACGCAGGACGGTCGAAGTACGATCAACCGGGTCGCAACGGAAGTCGATGCCGACGCCTACACGATTCCGGGCATGACCGGAGACATCGCACGGATTTTGGTACCGCTGTCCGGCGATGTCGCCGTCGAGCGCATCCTCAGCTTCGTCGAAGCGCTGCTCGGCGGGCGCGACATCGGCGTGACGCTGTTTCTCGCAAGCGACGCCGAGGGGGCGGGCGAACTACTCGACCGAAGTGCAACACGGCTCCGCGAACAGGATATTTCGGTCGAGACGCGGCTGGAGACGGGAGATAGCCCGTTCGACGCGCTCGTCGAGGCCGTCTCCGGTCACGACGCGGTCGTCATGGGTGAAAAAGCGCCGTCGCTGTCGTCGTTCCTGTTCGGCGAGGAGACAGAACGCCTCGCAACCGCGTCCGTCGGCCCCGTGCTCGTCGTTCGAAACCCAGACAACCGCGAGGCGTGACGGCTACGCCGTCGCGCGCTTCCACTCGGCGAGGCCGACGACCTCGCCGTCGACCGCCTCGGGGTCGGCCTCGACAGCAGCCCACCGAACCATCTGCGCAACCGATTCCGGGTTGCGGCCGCCGCCGTGGTTCGTCAACTCCGTATCGACCCGCCCGAGGTCAACGACGCCGACGGTGGCGTCGAGTTCGGCGGCGAACTGCCGCGCGATGGCCTCGGCGGCGGCCTTCGAGACCGCATAGGCACCGACGCCGGCTTTCGCCTCTCGGGCGACGTTTCCCGACGGAACGAGCACGCGAGCGTCCGCCGAGAGATGCGGAACGGCCTCCCGAATCGTAGCGAAGACGCCGCGGGCGTTCGTTCGCAGCATGTCGTCGAACGACGAATAGCTCGTCTCGAAAAGCGGCGTCTCGCCGGGGGGTCCGTGGTAGACGCCGGCGTTGGCGACGACACAGTCGACGCCGGGAGCGTCGCCGGCCCGGGCGGCGGTCTCCAGCAGCCGCTCGGCGTCGTATTCGTCACGGACATCGGCTCGAACCGCCGTGGCCTCGCCGCCGTCGGCTTCGATGTCAGCAGCGACGGCCTCGATGTCGTCGGCGCTACGGCTACAGACGACGACGTGTGCGCCGGCGTCGGCGAAGTCGGCTGCGACCGCCCGTCCGACGCCGCGTGACCCACCGGTGATAACTACGGTGTCCATATCGGCCTGTCGCGCGCCTCCACCAAGGCGGTTTTCCTGTGAGTCTCTCCCCCACACCCGACTTAATAGGGGTGCCGCTCGTACGAAGGTGTATGTCTTCGACCCGTTCGGTCGTTGTCGTCGGCTCCGGGTTCGGCGGCCTCTCGGCGGCCTGCTATCTCGCCGACGCCGGCCTCGACGTGACGGTGCTGGAAAAGAACGAACAGCTCGGCGGTCGAGCGTCAGTGCTGGAGACCGAGGGGTTCCGCTTCGACATGGGGCCGTCGTGGTATCTGATGCCCGACGTTTTCGAGCGGTTTTTCGACCATTTCGACCGCGAGCCGGGGGACTTCTACAAGCTCGAACGCCTCGACCCACATTACCGCATCTTCTGGAAGGACGGCGATACGGCGGCGGTCACCGACGACCGCGAGGAGATGCGGAAGCTCTTCGAGGAGTACGAATCCGGTGCCGGCGAAGCGCTCGATTCGTATCTGGCGACCTCGCGCGACCACTACGAGTTCGGCATGGAGACGTTCGTCTACGAGGACCGCCCGCGGCTCCGCGACTGGGTTGCCCTCGACGTGATGCGTGCCGCACCTGTCGGGCTCAAGCTGTTGGGGACGATGGACGACTACGTCGCCGACTACTTCGATGACCCGAAGCTCCGCCAGATAATGCAGTACTCGCTGGTTTTCCTCGGTGGCGCGCCCAACAACACGCCAGCCATCTACAACATGATGAGCCACGTCGATTTCAATCTCGGCGTCTACTATCCGGAGAACGGTCTGCGGTCGGTCGTCGACGCCTGCGTCGAGTTAGGCGAAGAACTCGGCGTCGAGTACGTCACCGACGCCGAGGTCACCGAAATCGTCAACCGCAAGGACGGGTTCACCGTCGAGTCATCCGCCGGCGACTTCGATGCCGACCGCGTCGTCAGCAATGCCGACTACGCCCACACCGAACAGGAGCTGTTGCCCGAACACGAACGCCAGTACGACGCCGAGTACTGGGACTCCCGGACCTACTCGCCGTCGGCGTTTCTGCTGTATCTGGGCGTCGAGGGCGATGTCGAGCCGCTCGAACACCACACGCTCGTGTTGCCGACCGACTGGGACGGCCACTTCGAGCAGATATTCGACACGCCGGCCTGGCCGGACGACCCCGCCTACTACCTCTGTGTGCCCTCGAAGACCGACGACAGCGTCGCCCCCGAGGGACATTCGAACCTCTTTGCGCTGGTGCCGGTCGCGCCGGGGCTTGACGACGATGCGGAGACCCGGGCGTGGTACCGCGACCTCGTGCTGGACGACATCGCCGAAAACACCGGCGTCGACCTCCACGACCGCATTGTCTTCGAAGAAACCTTCACCGTCTCGGAGTTCGCCGACCGGTACAACAGCACGCAGGGAACGGCGCTTGGGCTTGCGCACACGCTTCGGCAGACGGCGCTGCTCCGGCCGCCGCACCGTTCGGACGCCTGTCCGGGCCTGTACTTTACCGGCGCGTTCACCACGCCCGGCATCGGCGTTCCGATGTGTCTGATAAGCGGCGAACACACCGCTGAAGCACTCCTCAACGACGCGAGATGAGCCAGCCGCTTTTCGACCGCCTGCTGCCGAGCGACGCCACCGCCGCCGGCTATCTCCTGCGGCTGTCTCGGCCGCGCTTTTGGCTGTATCTCGCCGGCCCCGTCGTCGTCGGGGTCGCCTACGCGGCCGAGACACCCGCAGAGCTGTTTTCGCCGCTTGCAGTCGCGCTGTTTGCCTATTTTCTGCTGCCGGCGAACGTCTTCCTCTACGGTGTCAACGACATTTTCGACGCTGACATCGACATCGAGAACCCGAAGAAAGAACAGCGAGAGGTTCGCTATCGCGGCGATTGGACCGTCCCCGCACTCGTCGTCGCGACGGGCGCGCTCGGCGTGGCGTTCCTCCCGGCGTTGCCGCTGGCCGGCGTCGCCGCGATGGTCGGCTTCCTGTTTTTGGCCGTCGAGTACAGCGCCCCGCCGCTGCGGTTCAAGACGACGCCGTGGCTGGACTCGCTGTCGAACGGCCTCTACATCCTGCCGGGCGTCGTCGCCTACGCCGGTATCGCCGGTGACGGCCCGCCGCTTGCAGCCATCGCAGCCGGCTGGCTGTGGGCGATGGGGATGCACACCTTCTCGGCGATTCCGGACATCGACCCCGACCGTGCGGCCGGCATCGAGACGACGGCGACCG
Source organism: Natronomonas pharaonis DSM 2160 (assembly GCF_000026045.1). Lineage (NCBI taxonomy): Archaea > Methanobacteriati > Methanobacteriota > Halobacteria > Halobacteriales > Natronomonadaceae > Natronomonas > Natronomonas pharaonis. The sequence continues at coordinate 2,333,001 of NC_007426.1, forward strand.
TCCTCGGAGCGCGTCGGACCTACGCCTACTGCGGTGGCTGCTGGCTGGCGGCGGCGGCCGTCTTCGGAACCGTCGATGTCTTTTTCGCCGCTGTCCTCGGCATATATCCCGTCTTCGTCGCCGCCATTGCCGGCCTTGGTATCGACCCCGAACGGGCGTACTGGTGGTTCCCGGCGCTCAACACCGCCGCCGGAACCGCCCTCACACTCGGCGCGCTGTGGGTGATGCTGCATGCGTAAACTGGTCGTGTTCGCGGGCGGTCTGTGGGAGGTGACGCCGTATGCGTAGTTTCGAACTTCCCGCCCGGCCGCACGTCGAGCGCCGCCTCGACGAACTAGTCGACGAGAACCGCTTTACCATCGCGGTCGTCTTCCCTGCCGTCGGTGCGATAACGCTGCTCGGTTCGGCGGAAGGCGTGCTGCCGGAACCGCTGTCGTTCAATCCGTACTTTTTGCTTTTCGGCGTCGCGGTGATGCGGCTGCCGCTCATCGCCGGCATCGCGCCGCTGCTAACGAAACGCGCCGCAGCAGGGCTGTTGGTGCTGTGTGGCTACACCTACGCCATCGAATTTACCGGCGTTCTCACCGGCTACCCGTACGGCCACTTCGAATACGGGGTCGACCTCGGGCCGATGCTCGCCGGCCACGTCCCCGCGGCGTTGCCGCTTTTCTTCCTGCCGCTTGTGGTCAACGCCTACCTCCTGTGTCTCCTCTTGTTGGGCTCGCTGGCCCGCCGGGCAGCCGTCCGAATCCCCATCGTCGTCGCGGCCGTCGTGGGGATGGACCTCGTGTTGGACCCGGCGGCCGTGGCGGTCGGCTTCTGGGCCTACGACGCCGGGGGACTCTACTATCAGGTCCCGTGGACGAACTACGCCGGCTGGGTGCTGTCGGCGACCGTCTCGGTTGTCGTCCTCGACCGAGCCTTCGACTGGAACGGTCTGCTGGCGCGGGTAGAGAGCTGTCGGTTCATGCTCGACGACCTCGTGAGCTTTGTCATCCTCTGGGGCGTCGTCAACGCCTACTTCGGCAACTGGCTGCCGGCGCTGCTGGCGGTCGGGTACGGCTATGGGCTCTGGCGGACGGACCGGTTCGACTTCCCGGAACGATAGCAAAAATGAAGCAGGCCGGCTATCCCATCGGAAGCGGGTCACGCGGTCGTTCGGATGGTATTGCGGTTTCTTCGCCCATCGAGATAGGGCTGACCCTCGAAAAGACCGCCTCGGGGTCTTTCGTCCACGCCCAGTGCCAGCGCGTCCGGGCGACAAGCGCCAGCTTACGGAGCGTGCCGAGCGACGGCGTCTGAGTGACCGTATCGAGGTCGTGGTCGCGAATGAGTCGGTGATGGTCCGCATACAGCACCGCAGCAGTCAGGACAGGGAGCTGGCAGTCGACAGGAAGGTACTTGATGCCCGCGACGCCCTCACGGTAGCGCCGTTCGGCCCGTTCGAGCTCGTGTTCGATGGCGTCGCCGAGTTCGTCAGTAAACCGGTGGGCTTCGATATCGGCTGGGTCAACGTCGTAAGCATCCAGCGTCTCCTGCGGCAGATATATCCGATTTCGTTCCTCGATGTCCTCGCCGATGTCGCGGAGGAAGTTCGTCAGCTGGAACGCCTCACCGAGCGCTCTGGCGCGGGGGACGGCGGCATCGGTGTCTTCGGTTCCCATCAGCATCGTCATCATCACCCCGACCGCCGAGGCCGACCCCTGCATGTAGGCTTCGAGTTCCTCGTAGGTCTCGTACCGGGACTTCTCGATGTCGGTCAACATCGCGTCGATGAACACCTCGACCTCCTCGTCGGGAATGTCGTGACGGCGGCGGACCTCGGAGAACGCCTCCAGTACGGGGTCATCGGGCTCAGTTCGACCGAGCGCCGCCTCGCGAATGTCGAGCAGTTCCTGCCGCTGTTCGTCCGGCGAGAGGGCTCCCGGGTCGTCGACGACCTCGTCGGCGAGGCGGAAGAAGGCATACAGCACGTACGTCGGGTGGCGGACACGCTCGGGCAGCAGCCGCGTCGCATAATAAAAGGTCTTCCCAGTCTCTCGATGGATGGACTTGCTTTCCGCAAGCTGGGTCGAATCGACCATCTTCTAGAAAGGACGGCCGGCTACACCTTATTTGTTTGTGCCGACCCAAACCTGACATTCAACGGAACTGGATAATAAACCTTTCTATGGGCTGCGAAGAAGCGGCGGTAGCGACCGTCTACACCGCCGCAGTCAGGCTATCTGGGCTTCGTATTCGTCGGCTGTCAGGAGTGACTCGTAGTCGTCGCCGTCGGCCTCGACTTCGAGCAGCCAGCCGTCGCCGAAGGGGTCGTCGTTTACCAGTTCGGGGGCATCTTCGAGGTCGTCGTTAACCGCGACGACCTCTCCGGAGACGGGGGCATAGAGGTCCGAAACAGCCTTGATGGACTCGATGACGCCGAACTCGGCCTCGTGTTCGATGCGGTCGCCGACCGACGGCAACTCGACGAAGACGATGTCGCCGAGTTCGTCTTGGGCGAAATCAGTGATGCCGACCCTGACGACATCGTCGTCGGGCTGGGCCCACTCGTGGCTCTCCAGATACCGCCGGTCAGCGGGAACGTCGAAGCTCATATCGGTGTTATTTGCGGTGGGCCTTGTAGTGGTATCGGCTTGCCGGCCGCCGCCGTCGGACAAGACACTACTCGTAGAACGGCAGCGCCTCGACGACAGCGTCCTTCTCGTCGCCTCGAACCACGACTGCCAGCTCCGTTCCCGGCTCGGTGTATTCGACCGGCACGTAGCCGAGCGCGATGGCCGCCCCGAGCGTCGGGCTCATCGTCCCGCTTGTGACTTCGCCGACGACATCACCGGCGGCGACGATGTCGTGGCCGTGGCGGGCGATACCGCGGTCTTGCAGCCGAAGGCCAACGAGCCGCTCGTCGGGGCCGGCCTCCCGTTGGGCCGCGAGGGCATCGCTGCCGACGAACTCCGTGCCGAGGTCGACCGCAAAGCCGATGTTCGCCTCGTAGGGGGTCCGCGGGTTCGTCTCGGGGTCGAACTCGTTGCCCCCCAGCAGGAAGCCGGCCTCCAGCCGAAGCGTATCTCGGGCACCGAGTCCGCACGGCTGGCAGTCCAGCGCCGACCAGACCGTCTCGGCCGCGGCCGTCTCGAACAGCAGTTCGACGCCGTCCTCACCGGTGTAGCCGGTTCGGGAGACGAGACAGTCCACGCCGGCGACCGTCCGCTCGGCCGCTTCGAAGCGGCTGAGGTCGAAGACATCGACATCGAGCGACGACAGCAGTTCCAGCGCGTCGGGACCCTGTAGCGCGACCATCGCGTAGTCGTCGGTAGCGTTGTCGACCGTGGCCGCAAGGTCCCAGCGGTCGGCGAAGGACCGCCACCGCTCCGCCATCAGTTCGTCGTTGCCGGCGTTGGGGACGAAAAGATAGGTCGCACCGTCTGGCAGCCGGTAGACGACGGTGTCGTCGAGTAGGACGCCATCGTCGTCGGTGATACCGGCGTATGTCGCCTCACCGGGAGCCAGCGACGCCACGTCGTTCGTCGTCAGCCGGTTTGTCAGCGCGGCAGCGTCGGGACCGGAAACCTCGATTTCACCCATGTGAGAGATGTCGAACTTGCCGGCCGACTCCCTGACGGCGTCGTGTTCAGTCCGGATGGAGTCGAACTCGACGGGCATCTCCCAGCCGCCGAACTCGGTCAGTTTCGCGCCGGCGTCGGTGTGGGCATCGAAAAGCGGTGGCGTCCGAAGGGACATACCGGGGTCTCGACGGCGGCGGAGTAAGTATTTATTTGTCGGCGGACCGCCGAATCCGCGTATGGGACTGTTCGACCGGCTCCGCGGTGAGACGCGAGTCGGCATCTTCGTCGACGGCCCGAACGTCTTTCGGGCGGAGTTCGACGTCGACCTCGACGAGTTGCGGGCGCTGGCGGGTGATGAGGGGACCATCGCGGTCGCCCGCGTCTACGTGGACGAAAACGCCAGCGGCGGGCTGATTCAGGCCGCCGAAGCCCGGGGCTTCGAGGTCGTGACGACAAGCGGCGACGTTGACGTGAAGCTCGCTGTCGACGCCGTCGAAGCGGCCGTCGACGAGCAGGTCGACACCGTCGTCGTCGTCTCGCGGGATACGGATTTCAAGCCGGTGTTGGAAACGGCAGCAAAGCGCGGCCTCCACACCGTCGCCGTCGCGCCCGGCACCCACGGCCGCTCGGACGCGCTTCGAAACGCCGCCCACGACGAGATTACACTCGAATAACATGACCAGTATCGGCGTTCTCCTCGGCATCGGGGCCGTTGCGACGGCGGTCGTTTGGGTCGGGTCGTCGGCGCTCGAACGGGCCTCCGGTCGGCTGGCCCGCCACTATGGCCTTCCACGGCTGGTGCAAGGGACGATTCTCGCCGCACTGGGGTCGTCAGCGCCGGAAATAGCCAGTACAGTCATCGCGACCATCCGGTATGGGGAGTTCGAACTCGGTGTCGGTGTTGTCGTCGGCTCGGCGGTGTTCAATATCCTCGTCATCCCGGCGCTTTCGGCGCTGCTTGCCGACGGCGCGCTCGACACCGGCCGCGAGGTCGTCTACAAGGAGGCTCAGTTCTACATGCTGTCGGTCGCGGCGCTGTTTCTCGTCTTCGCGCTGGCGGTTATCTACTTCCCGGCCGAAGGCGACGGACTTCAGGGCAACGTCACCCGTCCGCTGGCGGTGTCGCTGCTGCTGCTCTATCTGCTCTATATTTTCGTGCAGTATCTCGATGTCAGCGAGTCGAACGCCAAGACGACACGGCTGGAGCGGCGGCGGTTAGCAATCGAGTGGGGGTTGCTCGTCGCGGGCGTTGGGCTCATCATCGCGGGCGTCGAGGGGCTTGTCGTCGCCGCCATCGGCCTCGGCGAAGCCTTCGGCACCCCCTCGTTCCTGTGGGGGCTGACCGTCGTCGCGGCCGCGACGAGCCTCCCGGACGCGCTCATCAGTGTCGCCGCCGCCCGCATCGACGAGCCGGCCGTCTCGCTGGGTAACGTTCTCGGGAGCAACATCTTCGATTTGCTCGTGGCCATCCCCGCCGGCGTGTTGCTCGGCGGCGCGGTCGCGGTGTCGTTTACCGCCGCCGTCCCGATGATGGCGTTTCTCGTCGTTGCGACGGTCGTCCTGTTTGCCTTCGCTAGGACCGGCATGGAGATATCGAACGCGGAGGCGTGGGCGATGTTACTGCTGTACGGCAGCTTCATCGCGTGGCTGCTGTTGGAGAGCATCGGCGTCATCGACATCGTCTGACGCGGGAGGGCCATCCTGTCCCGTGTGGCTTTTGCGCCGGCCGGCCGAACCCCGGAGCATGTACGACGGCCCGATACTCGACAATCATCTCCATCTCGACCCAGTCAATGGCCGCGGAGCAGACGCCGCCGCGGAGTTCGCCGATGCGGGGGGCACACATCTCAACGTGCTGAACAAACCGTCGTGGAACCTCGTCGGCGAGGTCGACGACGAGGACGGCTTCCGGGAGACGTTCGACATCACCATCGATGTCACCGCTGCGGCCGACGAACTGCTTCCCGGTCGCGCGTGGCCGGTTTTGGGCGTCCATCCCGCGCTCATTTCACAGCTTGTCGACCGCGGGTACGGCCCCGAAGAGGCAGCGGAGCTGATGTGTGCCGGCATCGATGTCGCCGCCGAGTACGTTGCTTCGGGGCGCGCGCTGGCAATCAAGTCCGGCCGGCCGCACTATGACGTTGCCGACGCCGTCTGGGAGGCTTCGAACCAGGTGATGCGCCACGCGTTCGCCCGCGCCGCCGAGGTCGGCTGTGCCGTCCAACTCCACACCGAGGGCGGCGAAGACTTCGAAACGGTCGCCGAGTGGGCTGAAGCCGAAGGGCTGGCCCGCAAGCAGGTCGTCAAACACTATTCGGCCGGATACGTCGACGGGCCGATACCGAGCGTTATCGCCCACAAGGACGAACTCGAACGGGCCTGTGGGGGCGAGTGGCCGTTCTTCATGGAGACGGACTTCATCGACGACCCCGACCGACCGGGGGCGGTTCTCGGGCCGAAGACGGTGCCGAAGCGGACCCGATGGCTCGCCGAGGCAGGCCACGAGACGGCGCTGCGCCGGGCACACGTCGAGACCCCGGCACAGGTCTACGGCATCGATACCGAGGCGACGCTGGACGAGAACTGACCGAAGCAAGTCAAAGTGAATCGCCTCGGGGTCAAGCCCCGAGGCTTCCCGTTTCTACGACGTGACTTGCAGACACTTCATGGATATCATCCGTGTCCGTAGCGGTCACAGTCTCCACGGGCGTGTCTTCGGGCCATCCAAGCCCTAACGCAGAAAAGCCTCTCTCCAAGACATTCATCGCTGCATTCGCGTCCCTGTCCGTCTCGAACCCACAACTCGGACAGGAGTGTTCTCTGACCCAGATGGGTTTCGCTGACTCCACACCGCACGACGCGCATTCTTTGGTGGTGCCTCGTGCTTCGACTTGCACGACGTGACAGCCGTACAGGTCGGCCTTGTATTCGAGGAGGGTGATGAACTGTCGCCACGCCGCATCCTGCTTGTTGCGACCGTTGTGCGACTGTTCGAGCATTCCCTTCACGTCCAAGTCCTCAACGAATACAGCATCGTACTCGCGGACGAGCCACGTCGTAATCTTGTGCTGGTAGTCCAGCACCTTCCGCTTGATGTGACGCTTGACCTTCGCCACTTCCCGGCGTTGCTTCTCGTAGTTGTTCGACCCTTCTTCCTTCCGCGACAACTTGCGTTGTTGACGGCGAAGACGCTCGTACTCGTCTTCGAGGTTGAGCCAATCCACGGTCTTGCCGTCGCTGGTGTGGATGTAGTTCTGGATGCCAAGGTCAATCCCAACGCTGTTACTTGCGTCAAGCGAGTTCACGTCGGGCTTCTCGGGCAGATCGGCGTCGTCGGTTTCGAGGCCGAACGAGACGAACCACTCGCCGGTCGTCTCCTTCTTGACCGTGACTTCCTTAATCGAAGCGAAGTCAGGAATCGGGCGATGGTAACGGATTTTGACCCAGCCGATTTTGCTGAAGCGAACGTAAGCGAACCTGTCACGGCCCCTCTTTTCATCGAGGTCGAAACCGGACTGGTTGTACGTCATGCTTCGGTACTCGGTAGGTGCTTGCCGTTTGAGCTGACCAACGTTGTACCCCTTCTCTTTCTTCTTGCGAAGATTCGAGAGGTTCCGATGGAAGCGAGCGACAGTGGCTTGCGCGGCCTTCGAGTGCAGTTCACCGAACACAGGCCATTTGCGCTTCCACTCGGGGAGTTTGTTGTTCTGGTCGTACTCGGATGGTTTGTCGTCCTCTGGGCTGTTCTCGTAGTCCCAGCGGACATGGTTGTAGAGTTGGCGATGAACGTCCAGATGATGTTCCAGTCGCTCCGCTACCTCTTGTGTCGGGTAGGCACGGTAGCGGTGACTGTGTTCCATCGCTGTCTCTTGATTACCGATGTGTTCACTTAATGGTTTGTATCCCTGCGTGTCGGCTTCATCCCCGAGGTCAAGCCTCGGGGTATTCGCCTTGTCCACTGATAAACTTCTTTCACGGAACATCCGGGCCACAAGATTATTTTAACCGGGGGCGACAGCTACGACAGTATGACTCCCGCTACCGACGCCGATAGCAAGCCGTTCATCGAAGCGGCTGTCACAGGCGCAGTTGCCTGGGTCCTCGGCTACGTCTTCACCTATCTCATCGTTTCCGGCGACATCGAGGAGTCGCCGCTGAATCAACTCATCGAGGCCTTCGAGGGCGAGCAAGCGACCTACGAAATCGTCGGCTGGGTGTTTTATAATGCACACCTCGTCGATGTTTCCTACTCCGGGCTCGGCCCGCTTGCGCCGCCGCAGAACTTCGTCGGCGGGGATGGATTCACCCCGTTCCTCTATGTCATTCCGCCGGCACTGCTCGTTATCAGCGGCCTCGCCATCGCCCGCTATACGGGAGCATCGGATGTCAACGACGGAGCCATCTCGGGGCTGCTCGTCGTGCCGGGCTATCTCGTGTTGGCGGCGCTGGGGACGGTGCTGTTTTCCATCTCTGTCGGCGGCGTCTCCGGCGCGCCTGACCTCGCGCCCGCGGTTCTCATCGCCGGCGTCGTCTATCCGGCGGTCTTCGGCGCGCTCGGCGGTGTCGTGGCATCAGTGACGGCCTGACGGCAGGACGCAGCGTCTCACGTCTCGGCAGCGAGTATCGGCTCGACGTCGTCGAGCACCTCCTCGTGGTCTTCGGCAACCGATTCAACGATGTCTTCTTCCGCATCGTCGAGCGCTTGGGGCTCGGCATCGGCTTGGGCGACTGCTATGGCCGCTGTTTGTCCGTCGTGTGCGGTTTCGAGGAGGTCCTGCAGAAGGCTAACAATCTCTTGGCCGTCGTACTGCTCCAGTTCCTCATCCGGAACGATGGTTTCGTCTTCGATTTCCTCGTAGCGTTCCCGGATGTCGGATTCACAGTTGTCGAGCGTCGTCTCAGTTTCGTCAGCCAGCCGGTCGAATCTGGATGCGTCGAACGTCTCCGGGGACTGCAGCCACTCCTCCAGTGCGGTTCCGACCGAGTCGACGCGAACCGAGACCTCTTCGGTGCAGTGCTGGACCATCTCCCAGTCCTCGCTATCGATATCAATACAGCCCGCAGTGACGATACCGGCACCCCCGAAAGCGCCAGCGACGAAGGACCGTCGGTTCATTACCCCGTTGCTATTTTATCCGAAATCATAAGCGTACCGACGAATGTGGCTAGCCGAATCGGCTCCTGTATCGGCCGCCCTCAGCAGATGACCCGCTCGACGTCCAGCGCTGTCGCTCGCCGGACGACCGCGTCAACGGGGTCAGCAACGCCCGAGAGGTTATCGGAATCGCCATCAAGCACCAGCAACGCGGCCCGCCGCCCCGGTTCGATGACCCCACAGTCAAGACCGACGGCCTCGGCACCCGCGGTCGTAGCCATCCGGAGCACTGTCTGTGAGGGGAGCTCAAACGTCTTCGCAGTGTATGCCATCTCGCGGAACATCGACGGCGGATTCAACATCACGTTGTCCGTCCCGAGCGCGACGTCAGTGTACTCAAGCAGGGTTTCGATGGGCGGCCGGCCGACCCCGAGCACGCGGTTTGCACGCGGACAGACCGCGATTGGCGTTTCTTGGTCGGCGACGCGTTCGAGATGCTCGGCCTCCGCATGGACCATATGCACCAGCAGGTCCGGCTCCAAGTCCAGCGCCGGATGAATGTCGGTCGCGTCGGGCTCTCCGGCGTGGATGGCAAACGGGACACCACGCGCTGCGGCGGCGGCCCGTTGGCTGGTAAAGTCGTCGTCGTTCGCGCCGCTGGCACCGAACCCGTCGGCCACGTCCAGCACCGCGGCGTCGTCGCTCCCGAAGATGAACGCCTCGATGTCGAGGCCCTCGGCCGCTTCGCGTAGGGTTTTGGCCCCCTCGATGCCGAACTCGCGGAAATCGAGAAACGCCGCGGTGCCGGTCTGCTGCATGAAGCGGAGCGTGCGATACATTGCATCGACTGCCGTCTCGCGGTCGGCCGCCTGCAGCCGCTGGTGTTTCAGGCTGTCTGGAGGGGCCACTGCCGCTTCGAGGCCGAGGTCGACGGCCGCCTCCTTGGCGACGGAGTCACCGACGTGGCTGTGGGCGTTCACGAACGCCGGCAGGATGATGCGGCTCGCATCGCCGTCGTGGTCATCAATGCGTTCGACCGCGGTAATGTGGCCCTCCTCAATGACGACCCGGCCGTACATCGGGTCGAACGACCGCCCGGCGAGGACCGTCCCCTCTAGTGTCTCCATAGATGGAAGACGTGAAGCGGAGGCATATGAGTTGTTGGAATATGGTTTCTTTATTTACGGAATTGCGTGGTTTTTGGTCGTCAATCGGATGTTTCACAACTGCTCTTTGAGGTAGATGCCAAGGTAGCCACCGAGAGCGGCCAGCCCGACCGTGTAGACGGCCGAAAAGCCGAGCAGCAGCGGCCACAGCGACACTGGCAGTCCCGGCCCACCGAGGAGAAACGGGAAAAAGAACAGACCGCCAACGAGCGTAAAGAACGCAACCGGGAGAAACATGAAGCCCCCGGCCAGCGCTCCGGCCTTGGCACCGTCGGTCCGGGTGCCGCCGTCGAGATAGGCGGTTGTCGCGCCGCCGAGTAGCGTCGACAGCGGGATGAAGTACAGCACGACGCCGACGACAGCGCCGATAACAGCATTGAGTACCGTGCTGCTGCCATCGTCGCGCGGTGTGTCTCGTTGTCGGGCATCGTCGTGTCGACTGTGGTCGCGGGAGAGGGTATCGTCCGAGCGGAGGGAGTCGTCAGGGACCATACTTGGGGGCGGACGCGGCCGAGAGAAAAACCCGTCGGCGCGGCGCAGAACGGCCAGCCGCATAGTCGAGATGGAGCCGCTATTCGTCGTCGTAGCGCGGCGTCTGCAGCCGCCGAGCCACGAGAGCGAACGCGCCAAGACAGACGAGATACAGCTGCCAGCCGCCGACTGCGATGGGGAACCGGCGGTCGACCGGCCCGTCTTCGAGTGCGGAGGAGGGCTGTGCCGGGTTGCCGACGTGGGTGTCGGCAGTCGTGCCGGTCCGGCCGGCGTCGACGGCCGCGCCGGTCTCGTCGCCGAACTCGATGTCAACGAACGTCTGGACGACCCCGTCGCTGGCCGAGAGATACAGCTCGCCGTCGAGCGCGTAGAACGTGTCTCGAAGCGGCCAAAAGAAGTTGATGCCGGAGAGGTGGCTCCAATCGAGGGCGATGTGAGCGACCGTGTGAGCAACGAGGGCGACCCACGCGACTCGGATGCCGTAATCGCCGAACCGGTCGCGAAGCCACGAGCCATCGCGAACCGTCTCCCAGTAGAGGACAGCGGCTGCGGTGACCGAAAGCATCATGGTATGCAGGACGGTCCGATGAGCGCCGTCCATCACCCAGCCGAGGGCGGTATCGAGTTCGGGAAACAGGATGACAAGCAAGACGACAAGGAGCGCTCGCCGGTCATAGAACCGTCCGAGAAGTCCGACCGCAAGCAGGAACGCGACGGCTGCGTGGACGACTGTCGACGGCATTATCGGCCACCCCCTGCGGCGCGGTCGATGCGCTCGACGCGGGACTTTGCGACGGCCGCCACGACAGCGCCCCCGACAAGGACGGCCTGCCAGCCAGATTCGACGAGATAGAGCCGGCGGTCGTCATCGCCGGGAGCGACCCACGAGCGAACGTGATGTGTGTCGGTCGTTCCCGGCGATGCAAGGCCGAAAGCACCGCTTCCGAACTCAACGTAGGTCTGGACAAGCCCCTCCTGTGTCGAGATGACAAGCCGGCCGACGACAGCGAAATAGCGGTCCGAGAGCGGATACAGCACGGCAGCCCCCGCGGGGCTGAAGAGTTCGGGGGCGATGCCGGCGACCGCATACGCCGCTGTCGCAACCCACGCAACCCGAACGCCGTACCAGCCGTACCACGAACGAAGCCACGATGTCTCGCGGAGCCGAGTGTCGTAGGACAACAGCACCGCCGCCGCGAGCGGAATGAAAAGGGAGTGAAAGACGGCGTTTGTCGTCCCGATGGCGACGAGTTCGAGGGCAGCGTCGGCGTCGGGAGCAGCGGCAGCAGCCGCAACGACGGTCAGCGACCTGCGGTCGAAGGCCGCACCGAGCAGGGCGACGCCGACGAGAACGCCGAGTGCGATATTGACAAGCGTCGGCGGCATCGAACACCGCTGAGTGCTGCGAGCGCATAATCGTTCCGCCGGAGGCGGAAGCGACCGTTTATATTCGTGGCTGGCGTCGCCTCGGATATGCGTGAGCCGCGTGCGGAACTCGCCGAGCGAATCGCCGGCGAGGTGACGCTGTCGGACGACCCGGGAGCGACGCTCCGGAAATGGCGCGAGGAGTTCGATGTCGCCCAGACGACGCTGGCGGATGAACTCGATGTTTCTGCGTCGGTCGTCTCGGACTACGAGAGCGGCCGACGGGGCAATCCCGGTATACAGATCGTCCAACGCGTCGTTGAGGGGTTGTTGACGGTCGACGAGCGCCGCGGCGGCGACCGGGTTCGCCAGCACGCCCGGGTGCTGTCTGCGGGCTTCGACAGCGATGTTGTCTACGACCTCCGGGAGTATCCGGCGACAGTTCCGATACCGCGGTTCCACGAGGCCATCGGCGCCGAACCGGTCACAGAGGGGCAAGCCGAGACGGTCGCGGGCCACACCGTTATCAACAGCGTCGAGGCAATCAAGCGACTCTCCAGCGAGGAGTTCTACCGGCTCTACGGTCAGTCAACCAACCGGGCGCTGGTTTTCACTGACGTGACTCGCGGCGAATCACCGCTGGTCGCGCTACGCGTCGTCACGCCGACGCCGTCGGCAGTCATCCTCCACGGACTCGACGCCGACGACCTCTGGGAGCACGCGCCAGCACTCGCCCGAGCGGACGGGGTCTCGCTTGCGACGACGACGATGCCGCTGGAGGCGTTGCTCGAAGAACTGCGGTCGTTCCCGTAGCTGTCCGACGCGTACGGGCGATAGAAGGGGTGTTACGACGACTACTCGTCGACGAGGACAGCGTTTACCTGCCCGTCCTGACCGGGGCGGGAGGTAACGCGGGCGCGACCCATGTCGGTTTCGATGATAGCGCCCTTGGTGATGATGTTCCGCCGGACGTAGTTGGGGTTCGAGGGGTTCTCCGCGACGTCCTCGATGGTCGCGGGCTCGACGCCGTCGTCGGTCGCGACGCTGGCGGTGTTTTTGGCGACGGCGCGGACCTTGGCGTTGCCACCGTGGGTTTCGACGACCTTCAGTTTCTGATCGCCGACCTGCGTTTCGGTCGGAGCCGAGCCGAGTTCGTGCTTGCGCTTTTTGCGAACGGCGCGCCGACGGCCGCCGGTTCGCTTCTTGGTAGAGCGGGCGTGGTTCATACAAGCCACGTGTCCGGGCGCGTACTTCAATGCCTCGGGTTGGAGCCGTCACAGCGCATCCCCTCGCGGTGAAGTCTCGCCACGCGTCCCGAACGGCTAAACCGGCGGCGGCCGACTGCCAGTGTATGACGCTGAACGAACTTCCGGAGCTGTCGCCAGCCGACGGCGAGGTCGAGACCGCCGAACTCGTCGTTGAGGACGACGTCCTCGTGAAGCTGTTTGCACTCGGCCCCGGCGGAGCCTTCGACCCCCACGTCCACGACGACTGCGAGAACGTGTTTCACCTGCTCGACGGCGAGGTCATCGTCACACAGGACGACACCGAAGAACACATCGAAGCACCAGCGGTCGTGCACAATCCCCGCGGCATCGAACACGGGGCACGGAACGACGGCGACGAGCCGGCGCTGTTGACAGCGAGCCTGTGTCCGCTTCCCTGATAAGTCGATGTCGAGCATGAACAGTCACTCTCTCACTCGGAGCACGGAACGGCAGAACCCCCGACAGCGACGCGAGGCGGGGCGACGGCCGTCACAGGGCGGACACACTGGCCGCCAGCGAAAGCGCCCCCAGTTGAGCCAGTCAAGCGGGGTGGACCGATGCTAAACCCCGTCCGCGTTGACGCCATCATCGACCTCACCTATGGCGCGTTGATTGCGCTGTCGGTTGTCCTGATTGCGACGTTCGAGCCGGCGGCTGTCGGTGTCGCGTTCGGAATCGGTGTGTTCGCATCGTACGTCGTTCACGTCGTCTGGAAGATGGCCCGGTTCGACCCGAGCTGGATGACCCAGGCCGTCGAAGAATCCGTCAGCGAAACGGTCGGAAAGCAGGTCGAAGAGGTCCAAGACCAGGTGGAAAAACAGGTCGGCGACGTCCAAGACCAGGTGGAGGAAACCGTCAGTGAGACCGTCGAAAAACAAGTCGAAGAGACAGTTGGCGAGACCGTCGAAAAACAAGTCGAGGAAGCGCAGGCGCAGGTACAGGAGACGGTCGAAGAGACGGTCGAAGAGACGGTCGAAGAAACGGTTGGCGAGACCGTCGAGGAGGTCCAAGAACAGGTTGAAGCTGTCGACGAGCGGGTCGACCGACGGCCTCGGGAAGAAGACATCGAAGAAATCGTCGAAGAGTCAGTCGACGAGGAAACCGAACAGTCCTGACATCCTCGCCGTAGCCGTTACGCTACTTATTTTACGCACATCGGTATAATATCGTCCAATGGTCGAAGCCCTTCTGGTAGTCGGGGTTATCGCGTCTCTCTTCGTCGGATTCAATATCGGTGGTTCGTCGACTGGAATCGCTTGGGGGCCACCCGTCGGCGCGGGTATCATCAAGAAGACGACTGCGGCGGGGCTCATGACGGTGTTCGTCTTTCTCGGCGGTTGGACGGTCGGCCGCAACGTGATGGACACACTGAGCGGACAGATTATCACGATCGAACTCACGCTCTCGGCGGGCGTTGCGATTCTCTTTTTCATCGGGCTGGGCATCCTCGCCGCCAATATCTTCGGCGTTCCCGTTCCGACGTCGATGACGACAGTCGGCGCGATTGCCGGGCTCGGGCTGGCGACTGGGACGCTTAATTACCCGGTAATCGCGGGGATTATTTCGTGGTGGGTCGTGACGCCGGTCATCGGGTTCTGGATCGGCGGCATTATCGGACGCTACATCTATCCCGAAGTCAATCGACGGGTGCAGATCAAGAAGTCGGAGGGACCGCTACTGACCCTCGACCGTGATGCGGCGGTTCCGAAGCCGACGTTTGGCCCGAACACGACGTGGACGGAACTCATCAGCACGTCAGCCGTACTTGTCATCGGCTGTTATATGGCTTTCAGCGCCGGGGCAAGCAACGTCCCGAACGCTGCTGCACCGCTGGTCGGTGGTGCAAGCGGACTTCCCGACGATACCGCAATCATCCTTGCCACAATCGCCATCGGAGTTGGCGGGTTCACAATCGCTCGGCGAACGATGGAGTCGGTCGGCGGTGAACTGAGCGACATTCCGTTGCTCGCGGCTCTTTTCGTGATGGTCACCGCATCGACGATTACGACGGTGCTCTCGTGGTTCGGCATCCCCATCAGCCTCGTGATGTCGACGGTGATGACGATTGTCGGTATCGGGTGGGGCCGTGCGACCCGGCCGGTTACTGTCAGCGACGCCGTCAGACGGGACACGGGAGACGCTGAAATCGTTCCGGGAGCAATTACGGCGAAAGGAATGGAGGGCAAAGCCGCATCCCCGATCGGTGAAGCAGAGCCTGACGAAGTGCTCGATGCGGGGGACCTGTTCAACCCCCGGGCCGTTATCAAATACATCTCGATGTGGATTATCGGGCCGTCGATATCGACGCTGCTTGCCTATGGGTTCTTTCGCATTCTCCCGGGCGTTGCCTGAGAAATAACCCAGGTTACGAACAACCGACCAGAAAGCAGCTTGATTATCGAGTGTTTTACAACCTGTTTGCGAATCAGGCAAACAAGTTTTATCTGCTATCGGTCTGAGATGTAGCTGTCGACAATGTACGATGAGATTCTCTTTCCGACCGACGGCAGCGACGCTGCCGAAGCGGCGCTGGCCCACGCTATCAGCATGGCCGACGCATACGACGCACAGCTCCACGTCCTGTATGTCGTCGATACAACCTACGCCGGCGTCGGGGCAGCCGGGAACACGAACGTTAACTCCCTCCGTGAGGAGGGCGAGTCGGTGCTGTCGTCGACAGCCGACCGAATCAAGGACGCCGGCCGCCCGGTTGAGACGGTGCTGAAGGAAGGCCATCCGTACGACGAGATACTCGCCTACAGCGAGGCGGGTATCGACGTCATCGTAATGGGGACCCGCGGCCGCAGCGGCGTCGACCGATATCTATTGGGCAGCGTCACCGAAAAAGTCGTCAGGACCGCCGAACCACCCGTTTTTACCGTTCGACCGGAGGAAAAGCCAGAGTAGTCCGGTCTCGTATCAATCGTCGGCCGGCGCGCCGGACCGCGCCGGAGGCTCCGAGAGCAGCCAGCCGCCGGTCGTTGCCTCCTCGGCGACGTGGGGCTGGAACACCCACGCCGAGAGCACCAAAATCGGCACCATCGTCACGCCGACAACGGCAAAGCCCCAGTGGAGGCTCGGAAGGAAGTACGCTGAGAAGACGAGCGGGTATATCGACCCGCCAACGGAGCCGATACCACCGACGATACCGGCGACGCTACCGGAGTCGTCGGGAAACATCGCCGGCACCTGCGCGAAGGTGACATCCTCCGCGCCGTTCACGGCGCGGCTTCCCTGCATGGGAATGCCGGCTAACTACCGGCAGTGGGTTCCGACCCGACCTCTCCGAGCGTCATCTGCCGTGGTTGGCTCTGTTCGGTGGGGGTCGCGGCGCTGTCACAGGCGCTCCCATCCCGTGAGATGTCATCGCCCGCCGGTTTCAGAGGCAGGCTCTCACCCCACGGGTCGTGGCGGTCAGCGATGTTGACCGCCGCGTTGATGTCTGCGTGGTACTCCGATACCCAACACTCGTCGTTCTGACACCGGAACTCATCGCCGTCCCGATACCCGATGTGCCCGCACTCGTGGCACGTCTGGCTCGTGTACTCCGGGCGGATGTATTCGACCGGGATGCCAGACTCTCGCGCTTTGTCCTCGATGCGCTCCTGCAAGCGAGCGAACGCCCATGCGTGGAGGCGTCGGTTCATCCACTCGCCGTAATCGAGGTCTTCGCGGATGTACGAGAGGTCTTCCAGAACGACCACAGGCTTCTCGAATCGGCAGGCGTACTCGATTGCCTGCCGAGACGCCTTTTCGATGATGTCTGTGAGTGCGTTCTGGTAGTGGTCGAACCGTTCGTCAATCCGCCACTCGGCGGCGTCACGCTCTTGGAGGCGCTTGAGCGTCGTGTGCATCTCTTTGCGGAGGTGACGAGCGCGGCCACCGTTGATGAGTAGTGGGTCGGTCGGAGTGCCCTGCTCGCAGGCACAGCCCGCGAGCAGGTGTGCTTCGCCAATGTCGAAGCCGACTGGTGTTACATCGTCGTCTGTCGGTTCGTAGCCCGGTTCTTTAACCGGAAACTCGACGGTGACGTGAAGCGTCCACGACGTGCGGTGACGTTGCAGGCGGAGTTGTCCTGCCGACGCTTCACCGTCCACGATGTCGTGCCACAGTTCTTCTTGAGCGGGGTTGATACGGAGTGGTATCCAGAAGTTCGTCCCGCGACCGGGCTGTGGTACCCACCACGTAAACTCGTAGTCGCGTTCCGGCGAATGGTCGAACTCAGCGGCTTGGTTGGTGAGCCGAACCGGGTGGTCGTCGTCCAACTCCTGTGCATCGTAGGTTCCGTGCAGTTGCGGAACGTAGTTACACAGGGCCGCCTTCGCCTGATACGGCAGGTCGTAGGGAGTCACCACGTCGCTGGTGGCGGTCATCGTCTCGCACCCGGCCTCAAACGCCTCGTGGAGTCCTGCCCGGTAGGTGTCGAGCAGGTCGCACAGTTTGCGCTCTTTGTGGGCTGTCGGCGGGGCGAGCGTGGCCTCCAGCGTTTTCGTGGTTGTCGCGGTCATGCTACTGGTTTTCCACGTAGTCCATCAGCACGTCGATGCTCACTTGACCGGTCGTGGCGAGGAAATACCCCGGCTGCCAGAACGCATCTTCGAGCGTCTGTTTCACCTCAGGGTACTCCTGGCGAATCCGGCGGGATGTGACGCCCTTGAGCGAGTTGATGAACTTCGTGAGGTCGGTGGTGGGTTTGGTCGTGAACAGAATGTGAACGTGGTCGGTGCCGCCGTCCACGTTCTTGATGTCGGCCTCGAAGTCCTCTGCAATCTCGTGAGCGACTTCAGCCACGCGCTCCAGCCGCTCATCGGTGAGGATGTCGGCGCGGTACTTCGTGACGGTCACGAAGTGATATTGAAGCGCGTAGACCGTGTGCGACCCGGATTGCAGGTGATACTCCATTTGGCCTCACCAAATACAAGACACCCAATCTCAATAACTCTTGTGCCGTTGGGTATTCGGTCGGGCAAAACCGCGTGGACTGTCGAACCGGGCTTACGCGATTCACGCCCGCCGTGAACGGCGGGATTCTCTCGCTGAATCAAGATAGATTCGATGCGATGTGCGTTTTCGATGCGACGCTGTCCAAGCGCCCCTCTTGCCATTGTTTCTGGGGATGGACTGCGGCCACATACGGCTGAGCGTTGATATTAGTTCGATATATGGCGACGCCACGAACAAGTGGTTCTCGCCCGCGGCAATGGGCGTCGGCTACCGACCTGCGAGACCGACCAGGTGTGGCGCTTCGGCGACGATTATCTCCTCGGTGCCAAGCTGAGCCGCGTTCTCGCTGCCCGGCAGACAGAAGACGGCCGCTCCGTCAGCGATACCGCCGACAGCACGTGTGCCGACGACTCGGGTATCGATTTCCTCGTAAGAGAGCGTCCGGAACAACTCACCGAACCCCGGAAGTCGCTTGTCGAACAGCGGCTCGACGGCTTCGATTGTCACGTCGTCCGGCGTGACACCGGTGCCGCCGGTCGTGACGACACAGTCGACATCGTCGCGGCCGATGAAGCGGTCGACAGTGTCCTGTACCCTGTCGTAGTCGTCAGGGACGAGTTCCCGGACAGCGATTTCGTGGCCGGCGTCGGCCATTGCCTCGGCGATAGCGTCGCCTGCGCCGTCTTCCTCTATTGTTCGGCTCGAAGAGATAGTCAGTAGCCCGACACCGAGGCTGTCGACATCGTGATGATGATGGTCGTGGTCATGGCCGTCGTCGTGGTCATGGCCGTCGTCACCATCGTGGTCGCGATGGGTCTCATCAGCGCCACCCGTTCCGTTGTCTTCGTCCACAGCGCCTTCGTCGCCATGTTCGGTGTCGGTATCGTCGGTCATACCCGAGCCTCGGCGGCCGAGTGGATAAGGGCGGCGGAGCCAAAACGGACGTGTAGTGGACTGGCTGGCTGGTATGCCGCGCGTGGCTTGCTGACACCGCTAGTGTTTTGCACCCGCCGAACACAGGCCCAGATTATGAAGGCCATCTTCTATGAGGAACACGGCTCGACAGACGTACTGCAGTACGATGACTTCGACGACCCGGAAATCGGCCCCGAGGAGGTACTGGTCGATATCAAAGCCGGCGGGCTGAACCACCTCGATGTCTGGACGCGGAAGGGGATGCCGAGCCCCGAGGAGCTGCCGCATATCCCCGGCAGTGACGGGGCCGGTGTCGTCAGCGAGGTCGGCGAACGGGTGACACAGTTCGAGGCGGGTGACCGCGTCGTCGTCGAGCCCGGTCTCTACTGCGGGGAATGTGAGTTCTGCCGGAAGGGCGAAGAGTCGCTGTGTGTCGATTACAAGATGCTCGGCGAGCACGTCCGCGGCGTCCACAGCGAACTCGCAGCGGTTCCGGAGACGAACCTCATCGAGCTGCCCGAACACGTCGACTTCGTGACGGCGGCATCGGCACCGCTGGTTTTCCAGACCTCTTGGCGGATGCTGATGACGCGGGCCGAGATTCAGCAGTCCGACAGCGTCCTCGTTTTGGGT
The DNA here is from genome assembly GCF_000026045.1 of Natronomonas pharaonis DSM 2160. Lineage (NCBI taxonomy): Archaea > Methanobacteriati > Methanobacteriota > Halobacteria > Halobacteriales > Natronomonadaceae > Natronomonas > Natronomonas pharaonis. The sequence continues at coordinate 2,352,445 of NC_007426.1, forward strand.
GCTTCCGGCGGCGTCGGCCACGCCTGTGTCCAAATCGCGGCCAACGAGGGCTGTGAGGTCTTCGCGACGGCGTCCTCGGAAGAAAAGCTCGCCCACGCCGAGGAGTGTGGAGCCGACCACCTCATCAATTACGAGGAGGAGGACTTCGACGAGGCGATCAAGGAGCTGACCGACGGACGCGGCGTCGATGTCGTTGTCGACCACATCGGCGAGGCGACGTGGGACAACTCGCTTTCGGCAGCGGCTCGCGGCGGCACCATCGTCACCTGCGGAGCGACATCCGGCATCTCTCCGGAGACGAACATCCCGACCGTCTTCTGGAAGCAGCTCGACATCCTCGGATCGACGATGGGGACGCCTGGCGAGGTCGACGAAGTAATGACCAAGGTCTTCGACGGAACGTTCGAACCCCACGTCCGAGAGGTCCTTCCCATGAGCGAGATCGCACGCGGCCATGAGATGCTCGAATCCCGCGAAGGGTTCGGCTCTGTCGTGGTCGTTCCGGACAGCGACTACGACCCCGGCGAGTATGAGTGACGGCTACCGACACGACCCTGATGCCTTCGACGAGGAGGGCGACCGTATCGTCGAAAGCGACATCGAAGAGAGCCGCGGCCACGGTGGGTCAGGCGGCGACGACGTGTCCGGCGAGCATCCCGACGCCGTCGAGCGGGAGTTCGACTGGCGCGGCTGGACGCTCGTGGCAGCTATCTTCGTCGCCTTTCTCGTCGTGCCGACCATCATCTACCTCTACCCGCGCTTCCCGACGCTGTTCGGCCTCTCGTTTTTGGATGCGTACCTCGTGTTGCCGATGGTGCCGGCGCTTGTGCTCGGCGTGCTAGCGGTGTGGGCGACGACTCGCCCCTGAGTTCCGCAGCCGCCACACGCGCCTCGGGACCCCCACGCTTTTTGCCTGACCGCAGGTGTATTCACCCATGACATCGACGGCGGAAGTCGCGGCGTTCGCCGCGGACGTAAGCTACGACGGACTCCCGGAAACGACCCGCGAAGCCGCAAAGCGGCGCGTGTTGGACGCGGTCGGGGTCGCTCTTGGGAGCCGTGACGACGAGCGGACAGCGCCGGTCCGTCGGGCGGTACCGCGAGTGACGACCGACGGCTGTCGGCTCTGGGGAACCACCGACGCGGCGACGGCGTCCGATGCGGCGAACCACAACGCCACGGCGACGGCTGTGGGGCCCGGAGGTGTCTACCTGTCGCCGACACTATCGGCCGCATACGGACCACTGGCAGCCGTATTGGCTGTCGCTGAGAGCCGCGGGGTAACCGGCGAGGAGACACTCGCGGCGCTTGCGGCCACACAGGAGATTCACGGCGAGTTGGCACTGAACGCGCCGCTTGATGAGTTCCATCCGGCAAGCCATGGCGCTATTGCCGGCGCGGCCGGTGTCGGTCGTGTGCTCGGACTTGATGCCGAGCGCATCGAACGGGCTGTCGGTCTGGCCGCAGGACAGGCGTTGCTGGCTGTCGGCGACGACGAGTACGCGGCGCTTGCGGTCGGTGCGAGCGCCGCCACCGCAGCCGAAGCCGGACTGCTGGCCGAGGCAGGAGCAACATCCCCTGATACGCTGGCTGGCCCGGGCGGCTGGCACGACCTCGTGGGGCCGTTTGACCTCGATTTCGACCCGGGGTGTGAGCGGGTTCGTGATGCCGCCGTCCTTCCATACGACGTCCACCCATACGCACAGACGGCAATCGCCGCCGCGGTCGACCTTGCGGCGGATGCCACTCTGGACCCGGCTGATATCGATACTGCCACGGTTGAAACGTTCGCCGACGCCGTTCCTGTCGTCGCCCCCGAGGCCATCGCAGCGGCGCTCGTCGACCGAGAACTGTACAGGCAACCCACCGCACGGGCCGATCTCGGCCCGGTCGCCGAGGCAGTCGAGACGGCGGCTGACGACGACCTCACCGACCGAGCGGCACACGGCGAACTGCCGGCGCGAGTCACCGTCAAGCTCCGCGACGGGGCAGTCCACGAGGTCGAGCACGGCCGGTTCGACGGCCATCCCGCACAACCGGCCCCGTGGGGGACTGTCGAAGAGAAGTTCCACGCGCTCGCAGGCGACCGGTATGACGCCGACCGCCGGGCCGACATCGTCGATACGGTCCGCAGTCTTGAGGCCGAAAGCGCCACTGAGCTGGCGTTGCTCTTGGATTGATAACCGCGGCGTGGCCGCCGTTGGGAGAGTGGAGGGCCAGCCATCTGCTGATGGTCTGTCGTGGCACCCGTGGGGAACAGACCCGTTCTCAATCCATCGGGTGCGATGCACACCATATTAAAATAACCAACAGCCTTAATATCAAATAGTGTATGGTGGCTACTGTGACGAGCGGGTCTACTAACCAACGAACGAGCCGCGAGGCGAGCACAGAGGCCGAAAAAGCAGAGGAAGCGGCTGCAACGGCTGAAACGGTCGAGCCCGACGCAGTCGACCCCGACGACGTGGTCAAGACCGCCGATGGCGAGCTCATCCATGAACCGACGGGGCTCGTGCTCGAAGACGAGCATATCGACCGTGGTCCGGAGTGGCGTGCGTTTACCCACTCCGAGCGGCAGTCGAAATCGCGTGTTGGGGCGCCGACGACCCAGACGATGCACGACAAGGGGCTGACGACCCAGATCGACTGGAAGGACAAAGACGCCTACGGGCAGTCGATTTCGTCGGACAAGCGGTCACAGATGAACCGACTGCGGAAGTGGCAAGAGCGGATTCGGACCAAGGACGCGGGCGAGCGGAACCTGCAGTTCGCGCTGTCGGAAATCGACCGGATGGCCTCGGCACTGGGCGTCCCCCGGTCGGTGCGGGAGGTTGCGTCGGTTACGTATCGGCGGGCACTGGATGAAGACTTGATTCGGGGACGCTCGATCGAAGGGGCCGCCACGGCGACGCTGTATGCCGCCTGCCGGCAAGAAAGCATTCCGCGGTCGCTCGACGAGGTCGCAGAGGTTGCCCGCGTCGAACAGAAGGAAATCGGCCGGACCTACCGGTATCTCTCACAAGAACTCGGCTTGGAGATCAAGCCCGCCGACCCGAAGGAGTACGTCCCGCGCTTTTGTTCGGAGCTTGCGCTCTCTGAAGCCGTCGAGCAGAAGACCCGAGAGATCATCGACGTAACCGCCGAGGAGGGAATGCTTTCGGGGAAATCGCCGACGGGATACGCCGCCGCCGCGATTTACGCTGCGTCACTGCTCTGCAACGAGAAGAAAACACAACGGGAGGTCGCCGAAGTCGCACAGGTGACAGAAGTCACTATCCGCAACCGCTATCAGGAACAGATCGAAGCGCTCGAACTCCACTGAGTCGTCGGCTCGCTGCCGGAACGAGTCAGTACCGGCCGCCAGTCAGTCGTTGCTACACTTGGTGTCGTCGTCACGTTCGCTCTCCGTGCCGGCGGCGCGTTCGGAGTCAGCGCTGTCAACGTGTTCGTCACCGGTGAATGCGGGCGCAATGCCGCAGGTCCTGGCGTAGTGGCGGAGCTCGGCCGTTGAAATATCGGCCTCACGGGCGGCCTCACGAGCCGTCGACAGCCCGCGGACGTAGCGTGCCACCGCGGCTCTGGTTCGGGCGTCGTACATATCCCTCGAAAGCCGATACGCGGTTATCGAATGTAAGGCTTTTTCTAAATATCACACATGTATGGACAGTCAAAGAGGAAATGGCGTTAGTAACAGACTATTTTCCACATTAACCTTCGAAGTCTCGACGCATTGCGATTTCGAACCACGGGCAGAGCCGTAGCTGTCGGTACCAGCGCTGATTCTCATAGAGGCGTTCGTAGGGAGCCCAAAGCACTCCGGCCACCTCTTCTTCGTCAGGGTCGAGCGAGACGTCGTCGAGCGTGCACTGCAGGACCGAACAGACCTCCCATTCGAGGCCTGCATCCAGATAATACCGCTTGTACTCGAACTTGTCTGTCACCCGGAGGTCACTGTACTGGTCGGGGGTGACTCCCAGTTCCTCTTCGAGCCGTTCTCGGGTTGCTTCGAGTTGCGTCTGTCCCTCGACGGGATGCGAGGCCACGGTGCCGTCCCAATGGGTGTCCCACAGGCGCTTTGTCGGCGCACGCTGAGCGAGCAGAACGTTGCCGTCGCCATCGAAAACGAGCACCGTAAACGCCCGGTGGCGGATGCCGTCGCCAGTGTGAGCGTCGAGGCGGTTGACAGTCCCTGCGGCGTTGTCGTCGCTGTCGACAGCGATGACATCTTGCCCGGCGTTCGGGTGGTCGGCCGTCTCGGCGTCGGTCGTATCCATGCCCCATCCGACGGGCGGGGCCACCAAGGGCGCTTCGGCTTCATGGGTGGCGTGCCGCTATCCGCGGCGCTCGGCGAGAATGAGTCGGGTCTTCGTCGAGACGACCTCGTCGAGTTCGCGGGCACGAGTAATGAGGTCATTCAGTGTGCCCGTGTCCGTCGTGTCGACGACGACGACGACGTCTTCCTCACCGGAAACCTGCCAAACGAAGTCGACCTCGCGCCACTCGGTCATCCGGTCGGCGATGTCGCCGGTATCGACATCCACAGCGACGCTGATTTCTATCATCGCCTTCACGTTCCCGGTACGGGTTGCGATGGTGAACCGCTCGATAATTCCCTCTTCGAGCAGTCGCTCGACGCGGTTGCGAACCGTCCCCTCCGACGTGCCGACCTGTTCGGCGATTTCGGTGTAGGGGGTCCGGGAGTCGCGCCGGAGGATGGCGAGTATCTCTCTGTCGAGGTCGTCCATCGAGATTCGTGGGTTGCGGCCGCCGGCACTTACCGATTACGAATTTCGTAATGAGGCTTCGAACACAAGCGTTAATGCGGGGTATAGCATACGCATCTCGTAATGACGGACGCCTACGTGGCACTGGAAGACGGGCGTGTCGTGGAGGCACGCGCCCGTGCTCCCGGCCGCACGCGCGGTGAACTGGTTTTCACGACCGCCTACACCGGCTACGAGGAATCGCTCACGGATCCGAGCTACGAGGAGCAGATTCTGACCTTCTCGTACCCGCTCATCGGCAACTACGGGGTTCGAGAGGAACGGTTCGAGTCCGACCGCGTCCACCCCCGTGGCGTCGTCGCCCGCGAGCTAACCGAGGATGTCGCCGAGTGGCTCGAAGACGAAGGCGTGCCGGCCGTCGACGCCCTCGACACGCGCGACCTCGTCACCGGCATCCGAGAGCAGGGAGCGATGAAATGCGGCATCGCTGCCGGCCCGGACGCGACCCCCGAAGACGCGGAGGCCGAACTGGCTGAGTGCAAGGGGATGAGCGAGCATACGGACATCGGCGGTCAGGTGTCCGTCGACGAACAGCTTACGTTCAACGCCGACGGTGACGGGCCGACTGTCGCGCTCGTCGACTGCGGGGCGAAAGGCTCCATCATCGACTCGCTCGTCGACCGCGGTGCTACTGTCGAGATGCTACCCTACGACGCGACGGCCGATGATGTCAAGGCTGTCGACCCCGACGTGCTGTTCATCTCCAACGGCCCGGGCGACCCCAAGAACTTCGAGGCAGCGGCCGACCTCGTCGACGAATACGCCGGTAACCTGCCGCTTGCAGGCATCTGTCTCGGCCAGCAGGTCATCGCTAACGCCCTCGGCGGCGAAACCGAGAAGATGGAGTTCGGCCACCGCGGCGTCAACCAGCCGGTCATGGACCTCCGGACCGAAAAAGTCGTCATGACGACCCAAAACCACGGCTACACCGTCTCCGAGCCGGGCGAGCTTGATGTCACGCAGGTCAACGTCAACGACGAGACGCCCGAGGGTCTCGAAAGCGACGAACTCGACATCATCACCCGCCAGTACCACCCCGAAGCCAACCCCGGTCCCCACGACACCCTCGGGTTCTTCGACGACGTTCTCGGAATGGTCGAGGAGCCGGCGGCAACCCAGTAGCGCCACGGGACGTCTGTTTGGCATCATTTAACAAGAAAAAGAGCTTATTAGCGCTTTCTATCTATAGATTACGGTCGTTTCGCTCCGGCGATTCGGTTTCGGGTTTTTATGTGCAGTCGCGTCAATAACGTGCTATGTCGCTGAACGTATCACGGCTCCTTCTCCCCGGCCGTGTCCGGCACAGTTATACGGGGAAAATGGGTGCCACCTTCGCCTTTGTCGGCGCGTTAACGGTGCTCTTCGGAGCCATCGCATACGGTGAGGTAACCGCCGCCGCCGCGACCGGCGATGCCGCAGCCGTACAGGAGGCGGCAGTATCGGCCATTCTCGGGCTCATCATCCTGCTCGGGATCAACCTCGGGCTCGTTGCTGCCACGCTGGGCGGTGACACCGCCGCCTCGCTTTCAACGCTGGCCGCGAAGGCCTCGCGGATGGGCGACGGCGACCTCGATGTCGAGCTTGAGACCCGTCGCGAGGACGAAATCGGCGACCTCTATGCGGCCTTCGACGAGATGCGCCAGTCGGTGCGGACATCGCTGGAGGACGCCAAGAACGCTCGCGAGGACGCAGAGCAGGCACAAAAGCGGGCAGAGGAGATCAACACGGAACTACAGGCCGAAGCCGAGCGCTTCGGCGAGGTGATGGACCGCTGTGCCGACGGCGACTTTACCCAGCGGCTCGACGCCGAAACGGACAACGAAGCAATGCAGTCCATCGAGGGGTCATTTAACGAGATGATGGACGGCATCGAGGCGCTTGTCGGGCGCATCGAGCGCTTCGCCGACGCAGTCTCCGAAGACGCAGAAGCCGTCCGTGCGAACGCCGAATCGGTCATGGAGGCCAGCGAGGACGTAAACCGCGCCGTCCAGAACATCTCCGATGCGGCCGGCGACCAGACCGAAACCGTCCAGCAGATCGCACTGGAGATGGACGATGTCTCGGCGACAACCGAAGAGGTCGCCGCCAGTGCCGACGACATCGCCAAGACGGCTCGGCAGGCCGCCGAAACGGGCGAAGCCGGGCGGGAGACCGCCGAGACGGCCATCACCGAGATGAACGAGGTCGAGTCGAGGACCGAACAGGCAGTCGCGTCAATGGAAGAGCTCAACGAAGACGTCCGCGAGATCGGCGAGGTCTCCGAGATGATTGCGGATATCGCCGAGCAGACGAACATCCTCGCGCTGAACGCCTCTATCGAGGCAGCACGGGCGGACGGCAACAGCGAGGGCTTCGCGGTCGTCGCCGACGAGGTCAAGGCGCTCGCCGAGGAGACGAAGGCAGCGACCGAGGAAATCGACGACCTCATCGGGACCGTCCAAGACAGAACACAGACGACGGTCGACGACATCCGCGAGACAAGCGACCAAGTTTCGGAGGGCGTCGAGACGGTCGAAGATACCGTCGACGCTCTCGAACGTATTGTCGACAGCGTCGAGCGGACCAACGACGGGATTCAAGAGATCAACCAGTCGACAGACGCACAGGCTGACGCCGCACAGAAGGCAACAACGATGGTCGAAGATATGGCTGCGACATCCGAACAGACTGCAAGCGACGCCGAGACGGCCGCAGAAACGACGGAGACACAGGCCGAGTCTGTCAAAGAGGTCTTCGACCTCATCGATGGCCTCTCCGAGCAGGCCGACACGCTCAGCGAGACGCTCCGTCGGACTGACACCGAAGAGGCGTCAGCAGCCGACCTCGATGACCAGCCGACGCTCGCGGCGGGGGATGATTAACGATGGTGGGACTTACGACCCTCTTTTGGCTCGGCGCAATCGGCATGCTCGTCGGCACGCTCGCGTTCGCGTGGGCCGGCCGTGACGCCGGAAGCGGCGAGCGACGGTACTACGTGACACTTGTCGGCATCAGTGGTATCGCAGCAGTCGCCTACGCCGTTATGGCGCTGGGTGTCGGCTGGGTTCCCGTGGCCGAACGGACTGTTTTCGTCCCCCGGTACATCGACTGGATTCTCACAACCCCGCTCATCGTCTACTTCCTCGGGCTGCTTGCGGGGCTTGATAGTCGGGAGTTCGGCATCGTCATCACGCTCAACACCGTGGTCATGCTCGCCGGCTTCGCCGGGGCGATGGTGCCCGGTATCGAGCGCTACGCGCTGTTCGGCATGGGGGCGGTCGCATTCATCGGACTGGTCTACTACCTCGTCGGGCCGATGACCGAAAGCGCCAGCCAGCGGTCCTCCGGAATCAAGTCGCTGTACGTCCGCCTCCGAAACCTGACGGTCGTCCTCTGGGCGATTTATCCGTTCATCTGGCTGCTTGGACCGCCGGGCGTGGCGCTGCTGACACCGACTGTCGACGTGGCGCTTATCGTCTACCTTGACCTCGTCACGAAGGTCGGGTTCGGCTTCATCGCACTCGATGCTGCGGCGACACTTCGGGCCGAACACGGCGAATCGCTCGCTGGCGTCGATACTGACACGCCTGCGGTCGCCGACTAAAAAGCGCCTGTTTTTCCGCGAACGTCCCGTCGTTATAGGCTGAGCAGGCGCAATACCACGTCGTTCACGGCGTGGATACGCGCCGTCGCTCTGGGAATCATCTCCATTCAAACACTTGCTCTGAGTTTCCCACAGTAACGTTTTATTGACAGGCCGCCTTACCAAACAGTAGGAATCGGTCGGAACGGAGCGGATTCCGTCCCGTCCTACAGAGGCGGCCTGTCCGCCCACATCAATGAGACAATATCTGGAACGTGGTCACGAACATCGGATGCTCGAAACGTCCGATCCATGGTGACTGCGGTTGCAGAATTTCCGCTACCGTGAATTCCGGTGACGCCTGCTGGCGTCCCCACGGCAAAAACAACGTTGGGACGCCAAATATGACTGAGGATACACGTAACGGCGGCTTGGCACTGCCCGCAGTCCAGCCCGCTTCAGATCGTGAGCATCCCGCCGGATTCGTACCGGGATGATGCTCGGTTGGACTGCAAACCTGAAACTCCCAACTGCGGTCGGGATTCCTCCGCCTTCACGCGGAGGAGGATGTCAATCTACGTAGCGGTACTGCCGTTCGCCCATTCGCCCCCAGCCGTCGAAGACGAACTCCGAGTCAGGGGCCGTGAACTCCTCGACGGCCGTCTCCTCGTCGTAGTTGTGGGCGTCGTGGACGTCCTCGTACTCCTCGAAATCGAGGTCGTAGCGGGAGTCGAGCTGCTCGTCGATGTTCAGCGCATCGAGCTCAGCCTCCCAGCCGTCCTGTATCGTCTCGACGTGAATCTCCGCCTGCGCGCCGGAGCCGTAGGAGCCGACGAGTAGCTGGTCGCCGACGGCGTCCTCGCCGGCCTCGGCAAGGGCCTTCAGTCCCGACACACGGGCGACGTGGACGGAGCCGGTGTACCAGTTGCCGACCTGCCGGGAAATCGAAAGGGTCGGGTTGATAGTCCGGTCGTACCACTCCTGATACCGGTCGGTTTCCTTGAGCGCGTCGGTGTACTCCGACAGCGCCTCGCGGTATTGTTCCTCGTCGTCGAAGCCCTCCGGCCGCGGCTGGCGACCGATGTCGTCAGCGAGTGCGTCTTCGATGTCCGTGTCGCGGATGATGTGCCGGTAGGCGAGCACTGCCGCCTTCCGGACCATCCCGGGGAACGGCGTGTGGAACGGCCCGAGTCGGAAGTCGTCGGGGTGGATGTCGCCGCCGACGCGCTGGTAATCAATCATCGCCTCGCGCATCCGGGCGAGATAGACGTTCACCGAGCGCTTGCCGTCAACGCTGGGGAACTGCTGTTGTGGCTTGAGGAAGTCAGTCTCGTCGGCCGAGCCGAAGCCCTGTGCCTTCGACAGTTCGACTAAGTCCGGGTCCTCGTCGATGAGCATCGCGACCGCGCCAGCGCCCTGTGTCGACTCGCCGGGGTCGTCACGAGCGTACAGCGCCGTATCAGTCGCGACGACAATCGCCGCCCGTCCGCGGTTGCGGCCCGCGCGAATCCAGTTGTAAGCGTCGTCGATGCTCTGTGTGCCGGCCACGCAGGCGAACTTGCGCTCGCCCTTGTTGGCGTGATGGAAGTCGCCCTCGAAGACCTGTTCGAGACAGCCCGCGATATACGTCGAGACGGGCTTGGAGTGGTCGAAGGCCGACTCAGTGGCGACGTCGATACGGCCGATGTCGTCCGGTTCCAACTCTTTCCGCTCCATCAGCCGATGGGCGGCGTTGGCCCCCATCGTCACGATGTCCTCGTACGTATCGGGGAACGAACTGGCGTGGAGGCCGAGCCCCTTCGTGTACTTTTCCGGCGCGTCGTCCATCGCCGGCGCGAACGTCTCCGCGAGGTCGAGTTTGAGCTTCCCGGTGTGAATCTCGATGGCGTCGATGCCTACGCTCGTCATACCTGCCGTGTCGTACCGGTGGTATAATATTTTGTCGATGGGTACTTCGACGATTGACGAATTAGTGGGCCGAACGTTTGTATGCGAAGAATACAAAGTAAACATATGGGGACGATATCAGCCAGAGTGCCGGACGAGCTAGAATCCGAGCTTGAGGCATACCTCGAATCCGAGACACTCGACCGGAGTACGGCAGTCAGAAAGCTCCTCTCGGAAGGACTCGAGCAGTGGCGACGCGAGCAAGCACTCGAAGCGCTCGAAGCCGGCGAGATGACGGTCAGTGCCGCTGCCGAGCAGGCTGGCCTCTCAGTCTGGGAACTAGCCCGGCTTGCCGAGGAACATGACATCACGTGGGTCGACAGCGACCACCTCGAAGCGGACCTCGAATCGCTGTAGATGTGGGTCTTCGATGCGACGCCGCTCATCTACCTCGCGAAGGCAGAGCAGTTGGAGATGGTAGCGGCGCTCGAAAAACGGTGTGTACTTCCTGGCTCAGTCTATGAGGAAGTCGTCGAGGCTGGAATCGAACAGGGCTACCCCGACGCCTGTCGAGTTGAACACGCCGTCACGGACGGCACACTGGCCGTCGTCGAAGGAGAGGAGACACCGCTTTTGGGCCGCCTCAGGGAAGCAGACGGGCTGACTACAGCCGATGCATCGGTGCTTGCCTGTGCCGCCACCCACGATGGCGTTGCCGTAATGGACGAGTCATATGGTCGGAATATCGCCGCCGCCGAGGGCATCGAGACACGAGGAACGGCGTATCTGGTGCTGTTGGCAGTCAAACGCGGGACCATCGACGCTGAAGCGGGGCGGGAAGCGATTGATTCGATGCTGGACGCCGGGTGGTACTGTTCGCCCGACGTGTATGGGAAGGTGGTGCGGAAGTTGGAGTCGTTCGAGTGAGCTATCGACCGGTTCAAATCGATTGCCAATATCAGCCGTCTACTTGGATAGGGTATGTATCTCTGCTTCCGTCTCCGAAGACCAGCGTTACATCGAAGACGTCTTGGCTTACATCAACCTCCGGGCGGCCAGATCCGTCGCTTTCAAATTCGGCTAACGTCATGTCGGTGGTCCCTTCCGGCAGGTCAGCATACTCGCCATCAGCGCCATCATCTTCGAAGTCAACCGGGTCATCTCCGAGGTTGATGCCTTGTTGACCACCACCAGCGTCAAAACGCCCGTCACTGCCGCTGAATACGACCTCGTCGTTTCCACCGTTATTGACACGGTCTGCATCTCCCTCGCCAGTTTCGTAGTCGATACCGAGCCCAGTCACAACCACGCCATCATCCGGTGTTTCGATTGTGAAATCAACTATCGACCCGGCTTCGTTTGTCGTTTCCGCGTCTATTATATCCGTTCTATCAGCCATTGGGTCGCCGCTTTCGTCGACCTCAACGGTTACGCTGTCGGTGTCTTCACCCCATATCCCGCGGCTGTCCTGACCACGTATTATAAGCGTGTTCTCGCCTTCGTCGAGTAGCGTAGCCGATACTTCGTCGTCTATGACGTCGACTTCAACATCTTCGAGGAATTCACCATCACTAGTTTCCATCGGGTAAGCATTCCCCTCACCGGGGTCGTCACCCTGTAGGTACCATTCAGCGGCTTGAATGGTCGTGCCGCCCCGCTCGTCGCTGATTTGACCGATATTCGAGACGGTCGCTGTAAGTTCGAAATCATCATCCGCGCCCAGCGGCTCATCGCCTTCATCGGGACCGTCCGCATCGAAAACTCTCGGGCCGGGAAGCGGATCGCCTCCATTTCCAACTCCGACTTCGCGTGACAGCTGTATCGGAGTGAGTGTGTCATCCTCAGTGCCCCCATCGAACCCGACCCGTGTCACTCGGAGGTCGTATTCGTTCTCAAGTTCTACCGTTATACTGTCGTCTTCAGCATTGACATTCACACCGGGCGAGCCGGCCAACTCGTCCTCCCATATTTCAGGCTTTCGGGTCGGAAGCTGTATTCGCATTTCATCACCAGCGGGCTCAAGCGGAATCGTACCGGTCGGGCCGTCAAGTGTTTCGGGATCAAGTGTTACTGCTTGCGAACTCGAACGGGAGATATCACCGCTGAATAGAACCAGATTGATCCGATTGGTTTCAGGGCGGATGACGGTCTGTCCACGAACAGTGAGTTCAGCGTTCCGAAATTCATTGTACAGTAGCGAGTGCTCAATAACAGTATCAGGCGGATCCTGGAACTCGTTGTAGTTGGGCCGGTATCGAAGGAACGTTGTATCGAGATCGCGGTCGAGGAGAACCTCAGGTGAGCTTTCGAATTCCCCGCCAGCGACGGCGGCGTCTTCAATACGGACCGGTTCTACAGGGTCGATGGTTTCAATAGTTCCAGCGGGTGAGGGTGGATTCACGGCAACAATCCGAGCTGGGTACTCTGTCCCAAGCTGGACCCTGACGGGTCGGTGCTCAGAGACGGGGCGAAACTCCCCGTTAGTATCTTCAACTGACCGGAGGTCAAGCAACGAGTTCCGCAAATCTTGCATATCGCTTTGCACCTCGCTGTTGTGGTTAAATTCAACCTCGGCGTTCTGGTTCGGGACGACAAACGCCTGATAACTGGAGAAGGCGATAATCAGTATGCCGAACAACAGTATCGTCCCGACGAGGACGGATTGACCGCGCTCGTCGGCCGCAAATGTCATACTCGAACCACGTCGGTCGCAGATAAAAGCGTGTTCCCTATTCCTCTTCGACGAGTTCGGGGTCCGAAAGCGCCCGTCCCAGCGAGTCGAGGCCGTTGACCCAGTCGGCAACGAAGCCGTACTCGATGTCTTCGGCAACGTCGAGACCGATGTCGTCGCCCTCGATGACGAGCGTGCCGGCCTGAACGCAGTGTGCGAGGGCGGTGTCGAGGTCTTCCTCTTCGGCTTCGGCCGCCGCAGCGGCGTCGATGTACTGCTCGATGGTGCCTTCCTCGGCGGGACCGCCGACGATGTACTCCTCGGCGGCATACAGCGCACAGACGAGCGACGTCTGGATGCCGTCGACCAGCGTGAGCTTTTCTTCGTCGTCGATGTCGACCTCTTCGAGGACGATTGCCCGGATGTTGTCGATCTCGGCGGCGGCGGCCTCGGCGTCTTCGAACTCGCCGTCCTCGTAGTCGGTGATGACCTTCGCGATGGCGATAGTCGCATCGTCGAGGAGGTTGAAGAACAGCCGCGCGGAGTCGTCGCTTTCGGGGTCGATTTCCTCCTCGCGAAGTCTGTCTAACCAGTTGTTCCACCGTTCTGCCGTGTAATACTCGCCGGGAGGCGTGCTCATGCCCGAAGGTACGCGGGGCGGGGGATATGCCTTTTCCTTGGCGGTCTGTCCGAAGTCGACTACTCCGGAATCTCAGGGTCGTCACCGTCGGCGGTGTCTTCGATGACGACGCGTTCGGATTCGACTTCGCCCTGCTGGTCGTAAAGGGAGATCGTGATTTCGTAGTCACTACCATAGCTGTACCAGTCACGGTACTCCAGGGAGTCGGTTGGTGCGCCTGAGCTTCGTGACTGAGCGCTGCCTTCCTTTTCGAAGTCAACCTCAACTGACTCGAACTGGTCATCCGGGTCGGCAACCGCGTAGTCGACGGTGTATCCCTCACGAAAGACGATGAGAGCAAAAAACGAATCGTCGGACACCGAGAGGTCGGAAAAGCTCGGCCGCTCGGGTTCCCGAACCTCCGTACTGTCGCTGGCGAGTGCAACATCTCGGTCGTCGGATTCATAGAACGTCGCCGACACGTCGTCACCGGCCGTGAGCCCGCCGACATCGGCAGCAGCAACGGTCACCGTTTCGTCGCTGTCGGCCGCTGTCTCGTACTCGGAGCCGTCGTGGGTGACAACCAACCAGCCGTCAGTACCGGTATCGAGTGCAATATCGAAGCTGTCCATCCCCGCGTGGATATCCGGTTGGACCGTCAGGGCTCCCGCAGCAGAGACTGTGGTCGCATCGGTTGCCAGTTCGGCACCGCCGTCTGCTTCGGAGAGAGTCGCAGTGATTGTTTCATCGGCGATAGGTACGTCGTCGGCGTCGATATTCTCCGTTCCCGAACCGTCCGGGTCATCGACGTTGAGTTCGAACTCGTCGCCGGCTTCGTTTTCGACTCGAAGGAAGGCACTTTCGAGGTGCTCAAACTCGTATGCTACCTCGAATTCGTCTTGGCCGTCGAAGATCGGCGACTCGACGGTGACAGAGCCGGTGGGGTCCGGTGAATCTTCAATCGAAACTGTCTCTGTCGCTGCATCGTCGTCGGTAGCGACAGTCACCTCGGCAGTAGGAACGTAGCCGTCAGTTATCTCGTAGGATTCGATTTCGGTGGTCCCTTCGTCAGCATCGAGCTGGAGGTCGTCCGCAACCACGTCGTCGATGAGAGTGTTGCCGTCTGCATCCTCGATAGTGAGCGTGATGTCTTGGGTATCGGCTTCTATATCGACATTCTGGACCGAATACTCGACAGTGAGGTCCTCACCGACCGCGCCACTATCGAGGTCCAGTATAGCCACCTGAAAACCGCTCGGGAGCTGTAGCGTCTCTTCTGCGACGACAGCGTTGTCGGCCGTATCGATGACGATGACCGTTGTCTCGCCGACGCCGCCGTCGAGGGTGGCGCGCTCGCCCGGGCGGAATTGGCTCTCAAGCGTCTCGACAGTCCGGTCCTCAATGCTTCCGCGCTGTTCGCCGCCGTTCCGCGTGACGATGTCAACCGACGCTGTGTCGAGGGGTTCACCACCGGCGTGGACGAGTACTGCTTCCCCATCGACCGCCTCGATTTCGATGTCAGCCAGCGGACCGTCCGGCTGCTGTTGGTCGAGAACGCTCGGGACGGTGTAGGCACCGACCGCTGTTGCCGAAACCAGAAAGACAGCGACGAGCAGCAGGCTTCCGAGGCTCTCGGACTGTCCCCTGTCGTCGCGTCGCCACATCAACGGTTGTACCTGCGTAACGAGGCAGTATAATCCCTCGGCTGACTACTCGCCTTTCGGCTCCCGTCCGAGCTCCGCTTCGACTGCCTCTACCTTCTCGCGTGCGCGCTGGTCGGTCGTCCGCTTGTCGTCGACTTTCAGGAACGTGCTCACGCGGTCGGCATCGACAGCCTTGTGGGCGGCACCGACCGCCGCCAGTAGCGTGTCGATGTCGTCGGCTTCGATAACGGTGCCCATTGGGTTCGTCTCGTAGGTCACATCGAAGTCATCGAGGGCCGCGACGGCGTCAGCGACATCGCTCGCCATGCTGTCTTCGATGACCGGTGCGACGCTTAGGAGTGCAACGACAGACATACACGGCCGTTCGAGCGGGAACGGCAAATAACCGACTGCCGAGGCCACATGCACGCCCGCAGCGAGGAATCGCGGGGTCCGAAAAGTGACCGCCGCTGATTGATGTACGACGTGTTTGTGCCCATTGTACAGTACAGATGCTACTTCCGCATCGTGAAAGTTGCCCGATTGAAAACTGTGGAGTAGCTACCCGAGTGGTGTCCCTGTATGGACGAAAGACGATGCACGCGACGGCAGGTCGGCGCAGGTGTGATTGGCGGCCTATCGGTGCTCGTCGCTGGCTGTCTCGGAAACGGCGACGGAAACAGCAGTCACGGCGACGGCAGTTACAGCGTCGACATCATCGACAGAGACACCGACAAAGCGGTCGCCGACTACCACGGCCACTGGCACGGCGACCTGCCATCCGTACCGGTCGGAGAACACATCTCTTTGGGTGCTGTCGCCGAAGACGACGAGGGCAACGAAGTCACGCTCGGCGACGACGGGCTTCAGCTCGCTGCTCGGGAAGTCGGCGACGGCGGGATACTCAGCACGGACTCCCACGGCAACCACGTTCACATCAATGGAGACGCAGCCGGAGAGACAGCCGTTGTCGTTGCGTTACACGATGGAGACCACGTCGAGTGGGAATCGTCAGCGCCCATCGACGTCGTCGTCGAGTAAACACGCAGGCGTTGCTCGTCGGGTAGTTCAGTAGAGAAATGCGCTGGCCGAGATTTGAACTCGGGTTGTGACCATGGCAAGGTCACGTGATACCACTACACTACCAGCGCGCCTTCGCATCTCACCGTACCGGCGAGATGAATAAAAGGCTTGCGAAAGCGCCGCCGGCATGCGACACTGGCGTCTGGGAGAGGGACACACGGCTGAAACCCCTGTGAACGCGGTGCACGACCGCCACATACCGCGATACTTTTATGGGTGGATTCGGTAGGACCGGCACAGTCTCGTGAACGGACGAGGAAGCGTTACGGCATGACACGCAGCGTGCTCGTGCCGTCGTCTCTGACCCGGGAAGCCGAGGACAAACGCGAGGCGACTCGCAAACTCGGCTACGTCGCCCGTGCGGCGACGGTCTTCCGGGTCGACCGCCTCGTCGTCTATCCCGACCGGGATGGCGACGACGGCCGGTTCGGCGACGGGTTCGTCAGCACCGTGCTGGAATATGCCGCCACGCCCGCATACCTCCGAAAAGAGGTTTGGGACAGGCGGGGCGAACTGGAGTACGCTGGCATCCTGCCACCGCTCCGCGTGCGTTCACAGACCGGCTCCGGATCGGACGGTTCGGGGTCGTTAAGACAGGGAATCGTGACCGAGGTCGGACCTGACGGGCGCGTCCGGGTCAATTGCGGAATGCAACACCCGATCTCTCTCCCCGTCCCTCCCTCGATGGAGGTCGGGAAGGGAGAGCGCGTCACCATCAGGGTCTCTTCGCGAGAGCCGGTTCGCGCAAAGCTCGTCGACGAATCCCCACCGGGATTCGCCGTCGACTGTGCGACCATCGAAGCCAGTCTCGCCCGCCCGGACGCCGGCGTCCGTATCGCCGCGTCCCGGCATGGGGAGACGCTTTCGGTCGACCGTCTCGACGGTATCGTCGGTCGGACGACCGCCAACGGATTCACGGTCGCCTTCGGCGCCCCCGAACGGGGGCTGCCGGAGATACTCGGCTGTGAGCCTCGCGAGGAGGCTATCGGCGATGAGCCCGAAGCGCGGTTCGACCTTTGGCTCAATACGGTTCCGAACCAGGGTAGTGAGGTTGTGCGAACGGAAGAAGCGTTGTTCGCCACCCTCGCGCCCCTCACACTGGAGTGAGATAAATGCCACAACCAAGCAGACCACGAAAAGGCTCGATGGGCTTCAGCCCCCGTAGCCGTGCGGCCAGTGAGGTACCGCGCTTTAACTCCTGGCCGGACGACGAAGGACAGCCCGGTCTTCAGGGCTTCGCCGGCTACAAGGCCGGCATGAGTCACGTCGTTGCGATCAACGACGAGCCCAACTCCCCCCGAGAGGGACAGGAGGAGACCGTCCCGGTGACCGTCGTCGAGACGCCACCGATGCGGGCTGTCGCCGTTAGAGCCTACGAAGACACACCGTACGGAAAGCGACCACTGACCGAGGTTTGGACCGACGAGGTCCACGAGGACCTCGAGCGGTCCCTTTCCGTCCCAGAGGAACAGTCCGGAGACATCGAAGGCGACATCCGAACGGCACTCGACGAGGGTGCCCTCGCGGACGTGCGGGTCATCACCCACACCGTCCCCGGTGCGCTTTCGAGCGTCCCGAAAAAGGAACCCGACGTGATGGAGACACGCGTCGGCGGCGGCTCGCTGTCCGACCGCGTCGACTTCGCGCTCGATCTGGTCGACGACGGCGGCGAACACACCGTCACCGACGTCTTCCGCGCCGGCGAGTACACCGACGTCGCTGGCATCACGAAGGGCAAGGGGACCCAAGGTCCCGTCAAGCGCTGGGGCGTCCAGAAGCGAAAGGGCAAACACGCCCGACAGGGCTGGCGCCGACGCATCGGCAACCTCGGCCCATGGAACCCCTCGCGGGTCCGCTCGACGGTCCCCCAGCAGGGACAGACCGGTTACCACCAGCGCACCGAACTGAACAAGCGGCTTATCGACCTCGGCGACGACGATGTCTCCCCGGATGGCGGCTTCGTCAACTACGGCGAGGTCGACGGCCCCTACGCCCTCGTGAAGGGCTCCGTTCCCGGCCCGGACAAGCGCCTCGTGCGCTTCCGGCCGGCGGTGCGACCCGGCGACCAGCCGCGCCTCGACCCCGAGGTCCGGTATGTCTCCACCGCTTCGAATCAGGGATAATCCATGAAGGCAACAGTACGCGACCTGGACGGCGACGACGCGGGCGAGGTCGAGCTCCCGGCGGTCTTCGAGACCGACTACCGGCCCGACCTCATCAAGCGCGCGGTGCTCGCCGCACAGGCCAACCGAATTCAGGACACAGGTACCGACGAGTACGCGGGCCTTCGGACCCCGGCAGAATCCCCCGGCAGCGGCCGCGGGATGGCGCACGTCCCACGACAGAACGGTCGTGCGCGTGAGGTGCCGCAGGCCGTCTCCGGCCGCCCGGCACACCCGCCGAAGGCCGAGAAGGACCGCGGACTCGACATCAACACGAAAGAGCGCAAGCTCGCAACGCGCAGCGCCATCGCCGCGACGGCTAACGCCGACCGCGTCGAGGAGCGCGGCCACGAGTTCGACGAGGAGACCGACCTCCCGCTCGTCGTGAGCGACGAGTTCGAAGACCTCGTCAAGACGCAGGAGGCCGTCGACGTGCTGGAGGCCCTCGGCGTCTACGACGACATCGAGCGCGCCGAGGACGGCAAGACGGTACGCGCCGGCCGCGGGACGACCCGTGGACGGAAGTACACCGAGCCGAAGTCGGTGCTCGTCGTGACCAGCGACGACCAGTCGCTTGCGGCACGGAACCTCGCTGGCTCCGACGTAGCAACGGCCGACGAGGTCAACGTCGAAGACCTCGCACCCGGCACGCAGGCCGGCCGGCTCACGCTGTGGACCGAAAGCGCCCTTGCGGAGGTGGCCGAGCGATGACGATCAAGCACCCGCTCGTCACCGAGAAGGCGATGAATGACATGGACTTCGAGAACAAGCTGCAGTTCGTCTGCCACCCCGAGGCCACGAAAGGCGACATCGCGGCGGCAGTCGAATCGCAGTTCGACGTCGAAGTCGATTCGATCAACACGCAGGTCCGCATGGACGGCGACAAGAAGGCTATCGTTGAGCTGTCGGCCGACGACGACGCGCAGGAAGTCGCTTCCCGAATCGGGGTGTTCTAAGAATGGGACGCAGAATCCTCGGACAACGACGCGGCCGCGGGACCTCGACGTTCCGCGCCCCGTCGCACCGATACAAGGCAGACCTGTCGCACCGGAACGTCGAAGAGTCCGACCTCGTCACCGGCGAGGTCGTCGACATCGAGCACGACCCGGCGCGGTCGGCACCGCTCGCCGACGTGCAGTTCGACGACGGCGACCGCCGACTCGTCCTCGCACCTGAGGGCGTCACCGTCGGCGACGAGATTCAGATCGGCGTCTCGGCCGAAATCGCCCCCGGCAACACGATGCCGCTGGCGGAGATTCCGGAAGGCGTCCCGGTCTGTAACGTCGAACGGCAGCCCGGCGACGGTGGGAAGTTCGCCCGCGCCTCCGGCGTGAGCGCGACGCTTCTCACCCACGACCGCAACGCAGCGGTCGTCCAGCTGCCGAGCGGCGAGATGCGCCGGCTGTCGCCGGAGTGTCGCGCCACCATCGGCGTCGTTGCCGGCGGCGGACGAACGGAGAAGCCGTTCGTCAAGGCCGGCAACAAGCACCACAAGATGAAATCGCGGGGCGGCAAGTGGCCCCGCGTGCGTGGGGTCGCGATGAACGCCGTCGACCACCCGTTCGGTGGCGGCGGCCGACAGCACCCCGGCAAACCCAAAAGCGTCTCCCGTGACACGCCGCCGGGCCGTAAGGTGGGCGACATCGCCTCCAAGCGGACCGGCCGTGGCGGCAAAGGAGGACAAGAATGAGCTCGGAATACCAGATCGGCCACGAAGGGGAGTTCACCTACCGTGGTCACACGCTCGACGAGCTGCAGGAGATGGAGCTCGACGAGGTCGCGGAACTGCTTCCCGCCCGACAGCGGCGAACCATCAAGCGGGGTCTCTCCGTCGAGCAGGAGAAGCTGCTCGACGAGGCACGCGAGGCCGGCGAAGAAGAGACCGCAAACAACCCGATTCGAACCCACCTGCGGGATATGCCCATCCTGCCAAGGTTCGTCGGGCTGACGTTTGCGGTCTACAACGGCCAGAGCTTCGAACGCGTTGAGGTAGAGCCTGAGATGATCGGCCACTACCTCGGCGAATTCCAGCTCACCCGAACGTCGGTCGAACACGGACAGGCCGGCATCGGTGCGACCCGCTCCTCGAAGTTCGTACCGCTCAAATAACCATGGGAATCAGCTACAGTGTCGACGTCGACCCGGACGAGACGGCAAAAGCGATGCTCCGGGAGCGTCACATGAGTCACAAGCACAGCAAGGAAATCGCCCGGGAAATCAAGGGCAAGACGGCCGGCGAGGCTGTCGACTACCTCGAAGCCGTCATCGACGGCGATCGGTCGGTGCCCTTCAAGTCCCACAACACCGGTGTCGGTCACCGAAACGACATCGAGGGCTGGGACGCCGGACGGTATCCGGAAAAGGCCTCCGAGGCGTTCCTCGACCTGCTGGAGAACGGCATCAACAACGCCGACCATCAGGGCTTCGAGGGCGAGGAGATGGTCATCGAACACGTCGCGGCACACAAGGTCGGCGAATCCCCCGGCCAGAAGCCGCGCGCGTTCGGCCGTGCCTCGCCGTGGAACACCCCGCAGGTCGACGTCGAACTCGTACTCAGAACGGAGGACGACGAATAATGGCAGACGAACACCAGTTCATCCACGACGGGCTTCAGCGAACCCAGATTGACGAGTTCTTCTCCGAAGAGCTCTCCCGTGCCGGCTACGGCGGCATGGAGGTCGCGAAGACGCCGATGGGCACCCAGATCGTACTCAAGGCTGAGAAGCCGGGGATGGTCATCGGCAAGGGCGGAAAGAACATCCGAAAGATCACGACGACGCTCGAAGAGGAGTTCGGCCTCGAAGACCCCCAAGTCGACGTTCAGGAGGTCGACGAGCCGGACCTCAACGCCCAGATCGTCGCCGACCGGCTGGCCAACGCGCTCGAGCGTGGCTGGTACTTCCGGAAGGCCGGTCACACGACCATCGACCGCATCATGGAGTCCGGCGCCCTCGGTGCCGAGATCATCCTGAGCGGAAAGGTCACCGGCGCACGCTCGCGCGTCGAGAAGTTCAACCGCGGCTACATCAAGCACAACGGCGAACCCGCCGAGAGCATCGTCGACAGCGGTGTCGGCACCGCGGTCATGAAGCTCGGCACCATCGGCGTGCAGGTGAAGATCATCCCGCCGGAGGCCGAGCTGCCGGACGACTTCGAGGTCTACGAGGACATCGAGGTCGAGGACTTCGTCGAGGAGCCGGAGGGCGACGTCGAGGAGCTGCTCGAAGCGCCCGAGGACGCCGAGGCCGAATCGGTCGGCGCTGACCCTGAAGAGGTCATCGAAGAAGAAACCGAGGCGGAAGCCGTCGAGGAGGTCGCCGAGGAAGAAATCATCGACGAGGAAGGCGTCGAGGCCGAGACCGGCGACGCGCCGACCTCGCCGCCGGACGCCGCCGAGGAGCCGGACGAAGCGCTCGACGAGGACGTCGAGGCGGAAGCCGAAGAGCTCCTCGACGAGATGGAAGACGAGACGACAGACGAGGAGGAGACATAGTATGGCCATCCTGCACGTCGACGAGATCCGCGACATGACAGCCGCCGAGCGAGAGGTGGAACTCGAACAGCTCGAAACCGAGCTGCTCAACGAAAAGGCCGTACTAGCTGCCGGTGGCGCGCCCGAGAACCCGGGCCGTATCGGCGAGCTGAAGCGAACGATCGCCCGCGTGAAGACGATTCAGCGCGAGGAGGGCGACTTCGACGAATGAACCCCGAGACGCTCGTCCGCCACGAACTCGTCGGCCTCGACGTCGAGGTCACTGACGCGCCCAACCCCGACCTCGTCGGGATAGCCGGGCGTGTCCACGACGAGACGATGCGAACGCTGCTCGTGGCGACGGGCGACGGGGTTAAACAGGTGCCGAAGGCGGAGACGACGTTCCGGTTCGAACTCGACGAGGCGGCTGACAACGGGTCGGTCGCGGTTGTCGTCGAGGGCGAACGGCTCGTCGCACGACCCGCCCTCCGCACCGAAACCAAAGGAGGTTCACTATGGCAATAGGACTCGACGTAACACAGCCTCCGGAACCCGAAAATCCGGAGGAGTACGACTACGAGACATGTCCTTTCTACGGTGAGCTGCCCGTCCGCGGGCAGGTCATCGAGGGGACCGTCGTCTCGACCGACATGGAACGTACCGTCATCGTCGAGCGAGAGTACGACGTGAACGTACCCAAGTATGACCGTCTCATGAAGCGACGGTCCCGCATTCCGGCACACGTGCCGGAGGTACTGGAGCCGCTCTCGGTCGACGACGAAGTAAAGATTGCAGAGACCCGACCGCTCTCGAAGACGAAGAGCCACGTGGTCGTCGAAGTCACGGAGGGTGATGCCTAATGGAGGCACTCAACGCTGACGTGACACAGGGCCTCGAAAAGGGCTCGCTCATCACGTGTGCCGACAACACTGGCGCACGCGAGCTGAAGGTCACCTCGATTTCCGGCTACTCCGGCACCAAGAACCGCCATCCGAAGGCGGGACTCGGTGACAAGATAACCGTCTCGGTCACCAAAGGGACCCCTGAGATGCGACGACAGGTCCTTGAGGCGGTTGTCATCCGCCAGCGCAAGCCCATCCGTCGTCCGGACGGCACGCGCGTGAAGTTCGAGGACAACGCGGCGGTCATCGTCGACGAAAACGAAGACCCCCGCGGGACCGAACTCAAAGGCCCCATCGCTCGTGAAGTCGCAGAGCGGTTCGGGAGCATCGCCTCGACGGCGACTATCATCGTATAGCTATGACACGACAACCACACAAACAGCGCAACCGACAGGAGCGCGCCGCGCTGCACGAAAAGCAAAAGCAGGTTCGCGCGCCGCTGTCGCCGGAGCTCCGCGAGGAGTACGGCCAGCGGAACGTCCGCGTCAACGCGGGCGATACGGTCGAGGTCCAGCGCGGCGACTTTGCCGGCGAGTCCGGCGAAGTCGTCACTGTCGACCTCCGTGCGGCCGAGATTCACGTCGAGGACGTAACACAGGAGACGGCGGACGGCGAGGAAGTGCCGCGTCCGCTGGAAGCCAGCAACGTCCAAGTGACCGAACTCGACCTCGAAGACGAGGTCCGCGAGGCGCGCCTCGAAAGCGAGGAGGATAACGAATGACGAACCATCAGAAACGACTGGCCGTCCCGAAGTCGTGGCCGGTCGAACGGAAAGAAGAGGCCTACACGACGAAGGCCGCAGCAGGTCCGCACGGCGAAGAGGGCGTTCCGCTCCTCATCGTCCTGCGTGACGTGCTCGGCTACGTCGATTCGAAGAAGGAAGCACGCTACGCGCTCGAACAGGACAGCATCCTCATCAACGGGACGGCTGTCTCCGACGAGCGTCGACCGGTCGGGATGTTCGACATTCTGGCCTTCGACGAGCGTGAGGAGTACTACCGCATCTTCCCCGACGAGGGCGGTCGGCTTTCGCTGACGCCCATCGACGAGGACGCGGCGGGCTCGAAGCTCGGCAAAATCGTCGGCAAGACGCAGGTCGCCGGCGGCGACACGCAGCTGTCGCTTCACGACGGCGAGACGCTGCTCGTCGAGGACGCCACCGCCTACGACACCAACGACTCCATCGTCGTCTCCAACGACGGCGAGGAAATCGTCGCGCACTTCACCTACGAGGAGGGTGCGCTGGTGACGGCGGTCAGCGGGGCCCACGCGGGCCGCATCGGCACCATCGACGAGATTCAGGTCACGCCCGGGTCGTCGGCCAACAACGTGCTCATCGACGCCGAAAACGACGACGAGCGCTTCGAGACCGTCGAAGAGTACGTCGTCGTTATCGACGAGAACTTCACTGACGGAGGTGACGACGAATGAGCTCCGAACCAGACGCTGGCGAGTTCCACGAGATGCGTGAGCCGACAGTCGAGAAGGTCGTCGTCCACATGGGCGTCGGCCGCGGCGGTGAGCCGCTGGCGCAAGCCGAGGAAATCCTCGAAGAGATCGTCGAACAGCAGCCGGTCCGGACGACCGCCCAGAAGACGATTCAGGACTTCGAGGTCCGGGAGGGCGACCCCATCGGTACGAAGGCGACCCTCCGCGGTGAGGACGCCGAGGAGTTCCTCGAGACGGCGCTGCCGCTGGCGGACATCGACCGCAAGCAGTTCGATGAGACCGGCAACTTCAGCTTCGGCGTCGAGGAACACACCGAGTTCCCGAGCCAGGAGTACGACCCACAGATAGGCATCTACGGCCTCGACGTGACGGTCAACCTGGTTCGGCCGGGGTACCGAGTGCACAAGCGAGACAAGGTCAGCCGGTCGATTCCGTCGAATCACCGGCTTACCGCCGAGGACGCAGTGACGTTCCTCGAATCCAACTTCGACGTGGAGGTCTCCGAATGAGCGACTCAGAACAAACAGGCGAGCAGGCCGCAAAGCGAACCGGCCAGCTCGAAACGTGTCAGCGCTGCGGGCGCAAGCAAGGTCTCGTCGGTAAATACGATATCTGGCTGTGTCGACAGTGCTTCCGAGAGGTTGCCCGCGGCATGGGCTTCAAAAAGTACAGCTAACAATGGCGGACAACGACCCCCTGGCCAGCGCGCTGTCGGGACTGGACAACGCCGAGAGCGTCGGCCATCTGGAACAGACGATACAGCCCGCCTCGAACGAAATCGGCTCCGTACTCGAGGTCTTCTACGACCGCGGGTACGTCGACGGCTTCCAGTTCGTCGACGACGGCAAGGCCGGACGTTTCGAGGTTGAACTGAAAGGCGCCATCAACGAATGTGGTGCGGTCAAGCCCCGCTACTCGGCGGGTGCAGACGAGTTCGAAAAGTGGGAAAAGCGATTCCTCCCCGCCCGTGACTACGGGACCCTCATCGTCACGACCAGCCACGGCGTCATGAGCCACTACGAGGCCCGCGAACAGGGCATCGGTGGACAGGTAATCGCATACGTCTACTGAACCATGCGCACAGAAATCGAGATTCCGGACGAGGTCACGGCGACGATGGACCACCTCGAGGTGACCGTCGAGGGACCGAACGGAAGCGTCACGCGACGCCTCTGGTATCCCGACATCACGGTCGACGTCGAGGACGGTGCCGTCGTCATCGAGACCGACGACGACAACGCCAAGACCCGCTCTACGGTCGGCACCTTCGAGAGCCATGTCACCAACATGTTCCACGGTGTCACCGAGGGCTGGGAGTACAGTATGGAAGTATTCTATTCACACTTCCCGATGCAGGTCTCCGTCGAAGGTGGAGACATCGTCATCGAGAACTTCCTCGGCGAGAAGGCCCCGCGGAAGACGCCAGTCCGTGGCGACACCAGCGTCGAGGTCGACGGTGAGGAACTCACCGTCAGCGGCCCGAGCATCGAAGACGTCGGCCAGACGGCGGCCGACATCGAACAGCTGACGCGTGTCTCCGACAAGGACACCCGCGTCTTCCAAGACGGCGTCTACATCACGGAGACGCCCGACCGAGGTGATGTCTGATGAGCGATGATGCTGCCGACGAATACGAGGAACTGACCGACATCAGCGGCGTCGGAGAGGCGAAAGCCGAGACGCTCCGGGAGGCCGGCATCGAGACCGTCGATGACCTTCGGGAGAAGAGCCAGGACGAACTGGCCGACATCGACGGCGTCGGTAACGCGCTCGCAGCGCGTATCAAGGCCGACGTCGGCGACCTCGAAGTCGACGCCGAGACCGACACCGAAGTCGAAGACGAGACGCCGGAAGAAGCCGACGACGAAGCGGAAGCCGAAGACGTCGAGACGGAACTCCAGCCGCGCGGGCTGGCCGACAAGACGCCGGAGCTTTCCGACGAAGAGGAGCGACTCCTCACGGAGCGAAAGCGCGTCGGCAAGCCGCAGTTCAACCGGCAAGACTACCACAAGGACAAGCGGACCCCGACCTCGTGGCGTCGCCCCCGTGGCACGCTCTCAAAGCAGCGCCGCGGTATCAAGGGCAAAGGCCCGACGGTCGAGGCCGGCTTCCGGACGCCGAAGGAAGTTCGGGGCAAGCACCCGAGCGGCTTCGAGGAAGTCTACGTCGAAAACGTCGACGACCTCGAAGGCGTCGACGGCGACCGCGAAGCCGCCCGCATCGGCTCGACGGTCGGCGCTCGCAAGCGCGAGCGCATCGAAGAGGTCGCAGAAGAAGAGGGCATTCGCGTGCTCAACCCGACCTACGTCGAAGTGGAGGTCGAAGAATAAGATGACTGACCTGAAAGCACAAAAGCGGCTCGCGGCCGACATCCTCGATGTTGGCGAGAACCGCGTCCGGTTCGACCCGGACGCACAGGCGGAAATCGCCGACGCGATTACCCGAGAGGACATCCGCGAACTCATCGAGGACGGTACCATCGAAGCGAAGACGGCCAAGGGCAACTCCCGTGGCCGTGCCCGGAAGCGACAGCAGAAGCGCGCCTACGGCCACAAGAAGGGACACGGCTCCCGGAAGGGTCGTTCTGGCGGGCGACAAAACGAGAAGGAAGACTGGCAGAGCCGGATTCGCGCCCAGCGGCGCGAGCTGCGCGAGCTGCGCGACGCCGGCGACATCAGTCGCGAGCAGTACCGCGAGCTGTACGACATGGCCAGCGGTGGCGAATTCGACAGCGTCGCGGACCTGAACCGATATATCGACGACAAACACGGTGAACAATAATGGCGACAGGACCACGATACACGGTGCCGATGCGGCGTCGCCGCGAGGCCCGAACGAACTACCATCAGAGGTTGCGCCTGCTGAAATCAGGCAAGCCACGACTGGTCGCTCGCAAGAGCAACAACCAAACCAAGGCGCAGCTGGTCGTTACGGGTCCGCAGGGAGACGAGACCGTCGCGAGTGCCACCTCGGCCGACCTTGAAGCGTTCGGCTGGGAGGCTCCGACGGGGAACCTGCCTGCGGCGTATCTGACCGGCCTGCTGGCCGGCAAGCGAGCCATCGAGGCAGGCCTCGACGAGGCCGTCCTCGACATCGGGCTCAACACGGCGACGCCCGGCAACAAGGTGTTTGCAGTACAGGAAGGTGTAATCGACGCAGGGCTGGAGGTTCCCCACAACGAGGATGTCTTCGCCGACTGGCAGCGGACCCGCGGAGCACACATCGCGGAGTACGCCGAGCAGCTCGAAGACGGCCTCTACAGCGGCGACTTCGACGCGACGGAGCTTCCGGACCACTTTGACGAAGTGCGAGAGCGCGTGGAGGATGAACTATGAGTAACGGATGGGAGCCGCGAACGCGGCTCGGACGGAAAGTAGCGGACGGGGAGATAACCTCGATGCAGGACGCCCTGCAGTCGGGACTCCCGCTGAAGGAACCCGAGCTCGTCGACCAGCTCCTGCCGGGGCTGGAAGACGAGGTACTGGACATCAACATGGTCCAGCGGATGACCGACTCCGGCCGGCGCGTGAAGTTCCGCTGTGTCGTCGTCATCGGCAACCGCGACGGCTACGTCGGCTACGCACAGGGCCGCGACGACCAGGTCGGCGGCGCAATCCAGAAGGCCATCGATGTCGCGAAGCTCAACATCATCGACGTGCCGCTCGGCTCCGGCTCTTGGGAGGACCGCCCCGGCGGTCGTAACTCCCTGATGCGCCGGACGACCGGCAAGGCCGGCTCCGTCGAGGTCGAACTCAAGCCCGCACCGCGCGGGCTCGGCCTGGCGGCCGCGCCGACGGTCCGGCACGTCCTCGAGCTCGCTGGCGTCGAGGACGCCTGGACGAAGTGTCACGGCAACACGCGGACGACGCTGAACCTCGCGAAGGCGACGTACAACGCGCTCCGGAACGCTTCGGAGTCGCGAACGCCCGAACACACGCGACAGGTTCGACAGGAGGCACAAGAATGAAGGCCATCGTCCAAGTTCGCGGTGAGGTAAACCAGGAACAAGGCGTCCGTGACACCCTCGAGATGCTCAATCTCGACCGGGTCAACCACGCGACGCTTGTCCCGGAAACGGACGCCTACGACGGTATGGTCACGAAGGTAAACGACTGGGTCGCCCACGGCGAACCCTCGGCCGATGTCGTCGCGACGCTCATTGAGCGTCGCGCCGAGCCGGCTGCGGGCGAGGGCGACATCGACGACGAGTGGGTCGCCGACAACACCGACTACGACGGCGTCGAAGCACTCGCCGAGGCACTGGTCGATGAGGAGACGACGCTGCAGGAAGCGGGGGTCTCGCCGACGCTTCGGCTCCACCCGCCACGCGGCGGCCACGACGGTATCAAACACCCCACCAAGGAGGGGGGCCAACTCGGCAAGCACACGACCGAGGAGATCGACACGCTCCTGGAGGCGATGCGATAATGTCAAAAAAACGTAGACAGCGCGGGTCCCGCACCCACGGCGGCGGTAGCCACAAGAACCGGCGCGGTGCCGGCCACCGTGGCGGCCGCGGCAACGCGGGCCGCGACAAACACGAGTTCCACAACCACGAACCGCTCGGCAAGTCCGGTTTCAAGCGTCCCCAGAAGACACGGCGGGACGTCGAGACCGTCAACCTCCGTGAGCTCGACGAGGACATCGCTGTGCTCGTCGAGGACGGCATCGCAGAGGAGTCCGACGACGGCTACGTCGTCGACGCCCGCGACGTCGTCGAGGACGGCTACGAGGCCGACGTCGTGAAGGTCCTCGGAGCCGGCACGGTGTACAACGAGCTCGAAATCGTCGCCGATGCGTTCTCCGAAAGCGCCGAGCAGGCGCTTGAAGTCGCTGACGGCGAGGCCGTGCTCTCCGAGCGCGGCGAGGAGCTTGAAGCCGAAAAAGATTCAACCGACGAGGAAGACGAGGAATCGTAAATGAGCTGGAAGGAAGCCGCCGAACCGGTGCTCACACGACTACCCGCAGTCAAGCGGCCGGACCGGCACGTGCCGTTCAAGCGAAAGCTCGGCTGGACAGCGGGTGTGCTCGTGCTGTACTTCTTCCTGACGAACGTCGGGATATACGGCCTCGGGCAAGGCGAGGACATCTTCGGACAGTTCCGGACCATCCTCGCGGGCGAACAGGGTTCACTGCTACAGGTCGGTATCGGTCCCATCGTCACCGCATCCATCGTGCTCCAGTTGCTCGGTGGGGCGAACCTGTTGGGGCTGAACACCGACGAGAACCCCCGTGACCAAGCGCTCTACCAGGGTCTTCAGAAGACGCTCGTCATCGTGATGACGGCGCTGACGGCCTTCCCGATGGTGTTCGCCGGCTTCCTTCAGCCAAGCCAAGCGGTCGCGGATTCGCTCGGCATCTCGACCGGCGCGCTGGGCTGGATCATGTTCCTCCAGATCTTCCTGGGCGGAATGTTGATCCTCTACATGGACGAGGTCATCTCCAAGTGGGGCGTCGGCTCCGGTATTGGCCTGTTCATTATCGCCGGCGTGAGCCAGCGGCTCATCGGTGGCTTCATCGCCTGGAGCGGCCTCGACGCCGGCTACGTGGGCTTTTTCCCACGGTGGTATGGAATCCTGACCGGACAGGTAGAAATGGGGCCAGTACTCACCCAGACAGGGCTGTTTGACCTGTTCCTCGGCCCCGGCGAACTACTGGCGCTGATTACGACGCTGCTCATCTTCGGCATTGTCGTCTACGCCGAGTCGGTTCGCGTCGAGATTCCGCTCTCGCACTCGCGGGTGAAGGGTGCGCGCGGCCGCTTCCCGGTGAAGCTCATCTACGCCAGCGTCCTGCCGATGATTCTCGTCCGGGCGCTGCAGGCCAACATCCAGTTCCTTGGCCGAATCCTCAACAACCAGTGGGCCGGTATGCCCGCAGTCATCGGCGAATACAGCGGCTCGGAGCAAGGCTTTGCCGAGCCGACCGGCGGCCTGTTCTACTATCTGGCCCCCATCTACTCGCCCGAAGACTGGATGTGGTGGCTCGGTGAGACGGCCGCCGCGCCGTGGCAAATCATGCTTCGCGTCGGGGTCGACCTGACGTTCATGATCGTCGGTGGCGGCATCTTCGCCATCTTCTGGGTCGAAACGACCGGGATGGGGCCGCGAGCGACTGCCGAACAGATTCAGCGCTCCGGGATGCAGATTCCGGGCTTCCGACAGAACCCCGGTACGACCGAGAAGGTCCTTGAGCGATACATCCCGCAGGTGACTGTCATCGGCGGCGCGCTCGTCGGATTGCTGGCTGTCATGGCAAACATGCTCGGCACAATCGGACAGGTGACAGGGACCGGACTCCTGCTCACCGTCTCCATTACCTACAAGCTCTACGAGGAAATCGCCGAAGAGCAGCTGATGGAGATGCATCCGATGATGCGCGAGATGTTCGGCTAACACCGAGACGCCAATTTTCCGATAGTAACCGATTTGAGGCTCCCGCGAATCGAACCGGTATGCGTATCGTCATCGTCGGTGCCGGCGAGGTCGGAACCTCGATCGCAGACAGCCTCGCCGCAGACCACGATGTCGTCGTCGTTGATATCGACGAGGACCGCGCCGAGACGCTCAAATACGACATCGACGTGATGACACTGGCCGGCGACGGCACGGCGCTTTCGACGCTGCAGACCGCCGACGTCGGCTCTGCTGACCTCTTTATCGCCAGCACGGACGACGACCGCGCTAATCTCGTCGCGTGTGGGACGGCCAAAACCATCGGCGACCCGTTCACCATCGCCCGGACAAACAGCGTTGAGTACCTCCGGACGTGGGAGCTGACCGAGTCAGCGTTCGGCGTCGACTTCATGGTCTGTTCGGACCTGCTGACCGCCGAGGACATCGTCCGCGTCGTCGGGCTGCCGTCGGCGGTTGATGTTGACCCTTTCGCGGGGGGCCTTGTGCAGATGGCGGAGTTCGAAATCTGTGCGGGAAGTCCAGTCGCCGGGCAGACAGTCGCCGAGGCCGACCGCTTCGAGTCGCTAACGTTTGCCGGGCTGTTCAGGGACGGCGAGATGGTGCTTCCGCAGGGGGACACCGTGGTCAAGCCCGGCGACCGTGCGGTCGTCATCGGCAGTCCCGAAAGCGTACAGGCGTTCGCCAGCGACCTCGCGCCGGAGGCCACCCCGGGCGGCGCCGACGAGATTGTCATCATCGGCGGCTCCGAAATCGGCTACCAGACCGCCCGGCTGCTCGAAGAACGAGGTCTAAAGCCTCGGCTCATCGAACAGGACCACGACCGGGCGCGAAAGCTCGCCGAGGAGTTGCCGGAGACGCTCGTGATGGAACACGACGCCACGGATACCGAATTCCTCGCCCGCGAGCACGTCGACGAGGCTGACATCGTCGTCGCGGCGCTGGACAGCGACGAGCGCAACCTGCTTGTCTCGATACTGGCGAGCCGGCTGGGAACAGAACGTATCGTCGCCGTCGTCGACAGTGCCGAATACGTGGACCTGTTTGAAGAGATCGGCATCGATGTCGCAGTCAACCCCCGGCAGGTTACCGCCGAGGAGATAACGCGGTTCACTCACGGTGGTGTCGCCGAGAACATCGCCGTCCTCGAAAACGACCAGGCGGAGGTGCTCGAACTGGAGCTGACCGACAGCGGTTCCCTCACCGGACAGACGGTCCAAGAGGTCGCCGACGGCCTCGACGCCGAGTTGGTCTTCGGGGCAATAACGCGAGGACGAACGCTTATCGCACCACGGGGTGACACCGAATTGCTCCCCGGCGACCACATCGTCGTCTTCGTCGAGACGGCGTTTGTCGATGAGCTGACGAGGATGGCATAATCGACCGATGGTCAGGATACGCGTCGATTGGCGTGCGAGTCTCGACCTCACGGGCCGGGTACTGCTGTATCTTGCTGCGCCGCTGTGTTTCCCACTCGTGTTGGCGGTGTGGTACGGCGAAGCGCTCGTGCCGTTTCTTGCCGCCATTGCAGTGACGCTGGCGCTCGGAGCCAGCCTCCGGACGCTACCCGGCGACCCGGGGAACCTCGGTCCCAGAGAGGCGTTTCTCGCCGTTGCGCTCATCTGGCTGCTCGTGGCGGCGGTCGGAGCGATACCATTCATCGTCGCTGGTGTTGGAACCATCGCCCACCCGGTGAACGCGATGTTCGAGTCGATGAGCGGGTTGACGACGACCGGGGCGACGGTGCTACAGGAGTTCGACCACCACAGCCGCTCGGTGCTGATGTGGCGACAGCTCATCCAGTGGCTCGGCGGGCTCGGGATTCTCGTACTCGCGACGGCGATTCTCTCGGAGATCGGGGTCGGTGGGGCGCAACTGATGGAACGGGAGAGCCAGACAAAAAACGTCAGCAAGCTGACGCCGCGCATCTCCGACACCGCCAAGCTCATCTGGGGGCTGTACGTCGGAATAACACTGCTCGCGGTGGGTGTCTACTATGGGCTCCATCTCGCCGGGGTCGCCCCCGAGATGGACCTGTATAACGCTATCGCCCACGCGTTTACCTCGGTCGCGACCGCCGGGTTCTCACCGGAACCGCTGAGTATCGGGGCTTTCGAGCCGATTGTCCAGTGGGCCATCATTCCGTTTATGATCGCAGGGTCGACGAGTTTCGTGCTCATGTATATCGCCATCAACGGCGAGCCGATGCGACTGCTGCGAAACGACGAGTTCCACTTCTATTTGGGTACGCTGGGGCTCTTTTCGGCCATCGTCGTCGCAGTCCTCGTCTTCGACGGGACCATCGATTTCAGCTCCGAGGAGACGATTCGGCACGCCCTGTTCAATGTGACCTCGATTGTGACGACAACCGGGTATGCGAGCACCGACTTCGAGCTATGGTCGGCGGCCGCGAAGTACGTCCTC
The DNA here is from genome assembly GCF_000026045.1 of Natronomonas pharaonis DSM 2160. Lineage (NCBI taxonomy): Archaea > Methanobacteriati > Methanobacteriota > Halobacteria > Halobacteriales > Natronomonadaceae > Natronomonas > Natronomonas pharaonis. The sequence continues at coordinate 2,385,516 of NC_007426.1, forward strand.
TTTCTCTCCATGTTCACCGGTGGGATGGTCGGGTCGACGACCTGTTCGGTCAAGTCGCTCCGGTGGCTTGTTGCGCTGAAATCGTTCCGGCGGAACCTCTTTACCAGCGTCCATCCCGAGGCGGTCCGACCGGTCCGGCTTTCGGGCAGTCCTGTCGACGAAGAGACCATCCGCGACATCTACGCGTACCTCCTCTTGGTCGTCGTCATCTTTGCGGTATTCGCCGTCTTCGTCGCTGTCGACGCCGACCGGGCCGGCATCGGGCTGTCAGCGTTTGAGTCGATGGGGGCAGCCGCCTCGACGTTTCTGAACATCGGTCCCGCGTTCGGCGAGGCCGGGCCATACGGAACCTACGACATCTTCCCGATGTCGACGAAGGTAGCGATGATACTGCTGATGTGGATCGGTCGCATCGAGATTATTCCGGTGCTTGTGCTGCTTACCGCCGCCTTCTGGCGGTCGTGACCGGACCCGTCGGATTTATCCGAAGAGCTGTTGAACACCAAGCGAATGCGGTCAATCCGTCTCCGTGTCGACTGGCGAGCCACGGCGAGCCTCCTCGGGACCGTCCTGAAATATCTCGCGGTCGCCCTGCTCGTCCCGCTAACTGTCGCAGTCATATACTGGGAGGACATCTGGGTCTTCGCTGTCGCTATCGCTATCACGGTCACGCTCGGTTTCACGCTGGAACGACTTGACCCGGAGCCGGACATGGGGCCCGCAGAAGCGCTGTTGCTTGTCACGGTGTCGTGGCTGGCTGTCGCCATGGTGGGGTCGGTGCCGTACCTGCTGGCCGGCTATGGGACGGCGTCGACGCTTGCAAACCCCGTCAACGCCCTTTTTGAGTCGATGTCGGGCTTTACGACGACCGGGGCAACGGTAATGGGAGAGATATCGACCGACCAGCACTCACACGCGCTTTTGCTCTGGCGACAGCTCACCCAGTGGCTCGGCGGGATGGGCATTATCGTTCTAATGATTGCGATTCTGCCGGAACTGGCGGTCAACGGTGCCCAGTTGATGAAGACCGAGGCACCGGGACCGGAGCTCCAGAAGCTCACCCCTCGGATCGCCGAAACTGCCCGCGTGCTGTGGCTCGTCTACTTCGGCTTCACCGTACTGCTTGCGGCGTTGCTGTACGGACTCCATCTGGCCGGCTTCGCGCCGAATATGCACCTCTACAACGCTGTCGCCCACGCCTTTACAACGCTACCGACCGGCGGGTTCTCGCCGGAAAGCGACAGCATCGCCGCCTTCTCCGCGGTCGTCCAGTGGGTTATCATCCCGTTCATGGTCATTGCAGGAACGAACTTCGCGCTCTTTTGGCACCTACTTGACGGGGACATTCGGACGCTGCTGAACGATGCTGAGTTCCGGGTCTACGCTGGAGCGATTGCGGTGCTGTCCGCAATACTGGCTGCGTTGCTATACGGCGGTGCGGCACCGGCACAGGAACTCGGCGGCACGACGGCCGGCAACACCGAAAACGCGCTTCGGCAGGCCGCCTTCCAAGTTGGCTCGCTGATGAACTCGACGGGCTTTGCGACCAGCGACTTCGCCCAGTGGGGCCCGACGGCCCAAGCGCTGCTGTTGTTCACGATGTTCGTCGGTGGGTCGGCCGGCTCGACCGGCGGTGGTATCAAGGTCATCCGCTGGCTCGTCGTCATGAAGGCGATACGTCGGGAGCTTTCGGTGACGGCGCGGCCTGAAGCGGTCAAGCCGGTCCGGCTCGGCGGTTACGTCGTCGACGAGGACGTCGTTCGTGGCATCATGGTCTTTACGCTGCTGTATCTGGCGCTTTTCGGCGCCGCAACGGTATTTTTCGCCGTAGATTCGCTCCGGGTCGGCTACGAGTTGAGCGTCCTTGAGGCGATGTCGGCTTCGATTGCCACGTTGGGGAACATCGGTCCCGGCTTCGGAATGTTGGGGCCGTTCGGCAGCTATCTCGGGTTCCCGCCGGAGACGAAGATCGTCATGGTGTTTCTGATGTGGGTCGGGAGGCTAGAAATCATCCCGGTCCTTGCGGTGTTCACCGGCGCATTCTGGAAGCGATGAGTCACTCGACCCGAAGCTCGTAGTCCTCGTCGGCACCGTAGACGGTCCGGAACAGCGCCTCGACAAAATCGGCGGCGTGTTTCGCGTCGGTGACGGCCGAGAGATAGACGACGCCGTCGTCGGCCGTCCGAGTCTCGGGCTGTTTGATTTTGAACACGTGGTACTCCGAAAGCAGCGTCGCAAGCCGCTCTCGCTCGTCGGCGGCGGCGTCGAGCCGGAGCCGCCGGTCTTCGTAGCCCACACGGGTGTCCCCTGCCACGAAGGTCACCGTGCCGCCGTCACGCCTGACAGCGAGGATGTGTTCGACGAGTAAGCGGCGGCGACCCTCGGCGTCGGTCGCTCCCATCGTAGCCATGTCGGGGCGGCCGGCACATGAAGCCGGCGCTCGGCGGCATTCAGACAACTCTTTTAGGGGTCGGTTTGAACGGGCGAGTATGAGTCAGCCGAAGATTCTGCTGCTCGGAGCACCGGGGGCAGGCAAGGGGACACAGTCGAGCAACATCGTCGACGAGTACGGCGTCGACCACATCACGACGGGGGACGCGCTGCGAGCGAACAAGGACATGGAAACCGAACACGGGACGCCACGGGAGTTCATGGAAGCCGGCGAGCTCGTTCCCGACCCGGTGGTCAACGAAATCGTCCAGGCAGCCATCGACGAGGCCGACGGCTTCGTCCTCGATGGCTACCCGCGGAACCTCTCGCAGGCGGAGTATCTCTCCGACATCACCGACGTCGACGTTGTCGCGCTGCTGGATGTGGGCCGCGATGAACTCGTCGACCGGCTGACCGGCCGGCGGATGGACCCCGAGACCGGTGACATCTACCACACGGAGTTCAACATGCCCGACGACGAAGAGGTTCGTGAGCGACTCGTCCAGCGCGACGACGACACAGAAGAAACGGTCAACGAGCGTCTCGACGTCTTTGACGAAAACACCCAGCCGGTCATCGACTACTACGAAGACGAGGGCGAACTCGTCCGCATCGACGGCGAGGCGAGCCCGGACGAAGTCTGGGACGACCTCCAAGCCGCCATCGACGACGCGCTGTAGACAGCAGCGAAACCCGGCCGGCAACAGCGACGCTTTTTTCGAGACTGCGTGTCGAGCGGCGCATCGAAGGTAAAAGGTTGATTACCCACGCTTCGTTAGGGGCGGTAATGGCACGTACAGCGTCGAAGGTACAGAGCCTCGTCAAAGAGGACGCGGAGATGGAGGAGGCCCTCGAGTACGTCCTCGAAACGGCCGACGAGGGGAGCGTCTCGTGGGGCGATGTCTCCGACGAGCTAACCAGCGGCCAGTGGGGCCGCCTCATCGAAAAGGGGATTCTCGTCGACTCCGACGGCGAGGGGTTCGATGTCGACGACCCCGACGGCGTCCGCGAGGCCCTCGAAGACGACGACCTCGAGTTCCCCGACCCGCCGGATGCGGATTCGTCGTGGACGAAGTGGGATAAGGGAGCCGCCGTGGGTTCGGTGGCGATGTTCGCCGGCTACATGTTCGACTCCGTCCGGGAGCCGCTGGCCGACGCACTCAACCTGCTTTTGGGCCCGCTTTTGGACCTGCTGCCCTTCTTTGCCGTCGTGATGGTGCTCGCGCTGTTTACCGGGCTCTACTCGACGCTGCTGCAGTCGAACCTGATGGACATGGAGGTCATGGGCAAATACCAGGGCCGGATGAAAGAGATTCAGGAGCGCCGCAAGGAGGCCAAAGAACGCGGCGACGACGAGGCGCTCGAACGCATCCAAGAAGAGCAGATGGAGGCGATGGCCGACAACCTCGGGATGTTCAAAGAGCAGTTCCGGCCGATGGTGTGGATTATGCTGCTCACCATCCCAGTGTTCCTGTGGATGTACGCCGTCGTCGGCTTCCGTGGAGCGCCGCTGTATCCCGAGATCGAACTCGTCCCGGTTGTCATGCCCATTGCCGGCGAAGTCGACTGGACCCACGGCCTGCTCGGCCCGATACAGGTCTGGATTGTCTGGTACTTCGTCTGCTCGATGTGCTTTACGCAGGTGCTTCGAAAGGCACTGAACATCCAGACGACGCCGACGTGACCGCACGCCCTCGCCGCGAAGGGTAACGTCTTTCAACGCCAGCGGCGGAGTACTGATATGTTGATAACCATCTCCGGGCCCGCCGGCAGCGGCAAGAGCACCGTTGCCGCCGGGCTAGCGGAGTCGCTCGGGTACGAACACGTGAGCGGCGGTGACATCTTTCGCGACCTCGCCGACGACCGCGGGCTGACGCCGTTAGAATTGAACAAACGCGCCGAGGAAGACGACCAGATAGACCGCGACCTCGACCGGAAACAGCGGGACATCGCCGAATCGCGGGACGATATCGTGCTCGAATCCCGGCTGGCCGGCTGGATGGCCGGCGAACACGCCGATTTCCGCATCTGGTTGGACGCACCGCTCAGCGTTCGCGCAGAGCGCATCGCCGACCGCGAGGACAAATCTGTCGAACTCGCCCACAACGAGACGAAAGAGCGCGGCAAAAGCGAGGCGCTCCGCTATCGGGAGTACTACAACATCGACATCGAGGACCGGTCGATTTACGATTTGGCGCTCAACACCGCACGCCTGTCGCCGGACGGCGTCCGTGCTGTCGTCGAATCGGCCGTCAACGCCTACGCGCCCGACGACGACGAAGGACAGACCCCCGTCGAAGGCGTCACCTACGAGTTCTAAACGATGCGTGAACGTGGCCCACCGGCCGACCGTGACCCCGAGACGCTGCTGGAGTTCGGCGTCATCAACCTCGACAAGCCCCCCGGCCCCTCGGCACACCAGGTCGCTGCGTGGGTGCGGGACATGGCCGGCGTCGAGCAAGCCGCACACGCCGGCACGCTGGACCCCAAAGTCACCGGCTGTCTGCCGGTGCTGACCGGAACGGCGACCCGTGCCGCACAGGTCTTCGACGAGAGCCGCAAAGGCTACGTGGCTGTCCTCGAACTCCACGGCACCGCACCGTCAGACCTCGAATCGACTGTCGCGGAGTTCGAAGGACCGCTCTACCAGAAGCCGCCGCGGAAGTCAGCCGTGGCCCGCCGGCTCCGTACCCGCACTGTCCACCGGCTCGACGTACTGGAGTCCGAAGCCCGGCGCGTGCTGCTCTCAGTCGAGTGTGAAAGCGGCACCTACATCCGAAAGCTCTGCCACGACATCGGCCTCGCTGTCGGAACCGGCGGCCATATGGGGCCACTGCGTCGGACGAAAACCGGCGGCTTCGACGACCGGACGCTCGTGACCTTCGAGGACTTCGCTGATGGGCTGGCGTTCTGGCGGGACCACGACGACCCCGAACTGCTCTGTGACGTCGTTGCTCCGGCCGAGCGGGCGCTTGAGGGACTCCCGCGTCTGACTGTCGCCTTCTCGGCGGCGTCAGAGATAGCCAACGGCGCGCCGGTCTACGCGCCCGGCGTGTTGGCCCACGAGCTCGACGGAGCCGATGAGGGCTCGCTTGTCGCCTGTTACACCCCCGATGGTGCAGCGGTCTGTCTCGGCTGGCTGGTCGGCGACCCCGACGCTGCCGACGGTACCGTCGCCGAACTCGAACGTGTCCTCGTTTAACACGTCCACGGCGAAACGAAGAGGTTAAACGTTCCAGCGCCGTCCCTCGAAATGCAAGGGACCGTGGGGTAGTGGTATCCTCTGCGCATGGGGTGCGTTGGACCCGTGTTCGAATCACGGCGGTCCCATTTTTCCCCGTACAACAGGAAGTCAGTAGACGTTTCAGCGTCTCTATGGCAGGTTAGCGGGCTGAGTATAACGATAACCAGCATCTGAGCACACGCCTGGACCTGCTTGGTCGGCCTACTCGCTTTCGCACCGGGTGTGTTGTCCCCAGAATCCGGGATATTTTGTAACCGTCACATCGCCGAGCACCCGCGTCTGGCAGGCGAGCCGGAGGCCGGATTCCGGGTCGTGGGGCGGAACGGCGAGCCGCGACCGCTCGCGCCGACCGATGTTGCTTACCGCACCGTCGATTTCGACCGCACACGTCCCACAGGTACCAAGTCCACGGCAGTTAAGCAGGTCCGAACGACCGTTGTGTGGAGAGAGGCCGGCGTTTAGCAGGATATCGCGGAGTATCGCTCCCTCCTCACACTCGATTTCCCGGCCGAAGGCGGTGACCGTTGGCATACGACATGTTGCTTTGGAAAGGGCAAAAACACTCCGACGATGTCGGCTACGGGTTTTGTAGGCGGCACCAACAGCCATCGGGACGGTGTTGACTGAGTAGAGCGACCGACATCGTTTACTTCTCCGATGACGATTGCGAGCTAAATGCAGCGCGTGACCGAAATCATCGACACAATGCACGACGCCAACTCGGGGTCTTCCATCCGGGTTGAAACGGAGGCCGATGTCTACCACGGAACGGTCACCGAGACGGAGTACACGCCACCCGGAGCCGACGAGACAGGACACGTTCGCGTCGAGTTTCAGACCGCAGCGGACGAAACGTTCGTCGTCCGAACAGCCGCGAGCGACGCCGCCCGGAAGTTTTCACGACCGGAGGTACAGCCGGCTACGGGCGGGGAAGCTGCCCCCGTCGGCGCGTTCGACTTCGAGTAGCGGCGACGAAAGCCAAAGGACGGGAGGAGGAGTCGGTGGGAGAGGCCGGGCGTATCCGACTCGCCCGAGTCGGGATGCCCACTTGGGGTCTTGTCCGCGGTGAGAATAGCCCCTATGGCGGCAATTTGCGGTGGGTTCAAAAGCAGCCTGCGCACGGTTGGCAACCGCCCAGCGGGCACGTCCGGAGGCTTTTATATCGTCGCGGTTGAACGTCTGGTGTGGCAGATTCCTTCGACAGCGACACCCGCCCGCCGGACGATGTCGACGACACGCCGACAGTGTCGTGTTCGCGGTGCGGTGATGAGTGGGACCTCGACTACGAACTGGACACCCTCCGAGTCGGCAACCAGGCCGTCGAGCGGTTCGCACTCGACCACAAGCGCCACACCGGCCATTTCCCCGACGACGTAACGCCGTGGGTCGCAGCCTGCGAACAGTGTCCGGACGGCGACGAGTTCCTCCGCGAGCGGCCCGCACAGCGGTGGGCTGAGATTCACGCCCGCCACACCGGTCATGCGGTGTCACTCAAGGGGTCCGACGACGAGACGGCGACGGTTGACAGGTAGCGCAAGCTACTCGTCTGCCATCTCCTGCAGCCGTTTTCCCTCTTCAGTCTCGACGTCCAGTTCCGGTACCTCGACCGGTCGCAGGTCCTCATTGACCGCGACGAAGACGAAGTACGATTCGGTCGTTACCTCACGGTCACCGTTCAGCGGGTCCTCGCCGTAGGCCCGGACGCGAACGCGGACGCTTGTCCGACCCGCCTCGTAGGCGTAGGCCTCGACAAGCGCTATTTCACCGATTTCGAGCGGTCGTTCGAAGTCGACGGAGTTGATGTGGGCAGTCACGCATGGACTGCCGGCAAACCGCATCGCGCTCATCGCACCGGCTTCGTCCATCCAATTGAGCACGTTCCCCCCGTGGGCGGTTCCGAGATTGTTCGCATGGTGGGGTTGGATGCGGTTCCGGTCTTCGATGAACGTCTCCAGCAGTTCGACCATGGAACACGGTTGCGGACGGGGAGGGCATAAACCCGTTCCCGGTAGGACCCGGCATCGGAGCAACGGGAACCGAAAGACGGGAGCAGGGGCTAGTGCTGGTCGTTGTGGAGTCCGGGGTTCGTGACCGCGCCATTGGCGGCCGAGCCGAAGAGGCTCCCGTACTTGGCGACAACGCCGTTCGTGTAGGCCGGTTCGGGGTCGTCGCGCTCGTCGAGACGCCGTTCGAGCTCCGAATCAGAGAGGTCGACCTCGATGGTTCGGTCGGGGATGTCGACGGTGATGTGGTCACCGTCTTCGAGCGCGCCGATAGGGCCGCCGACAAACGCCTCCGGGGCGATGTGACCGATCATCGGCCCGCGGGTCCCGCCGGAGAAGCGGCCGTCGGTGAGCAGCGCCACATCGTCTTCATGGCCAGCACCGACGACGGCGGCGGTGACACCCAGCATCTCCCGCATGCCGGGGCCGCCCTCCGGCCCCTCGTTGCGGATGACGATGACGTCGCCGGACTCGATGTGGCCCTCCTGGACGTACTTCATCGCGTCCTCTTCGTTTTCGAAGACGCGAGCGGGGCCTTCGTGGTAGAACTCATCGTCGCCGGTGACCTTCAGCACCGCACCGTCCGGCGCGAGGTTACCGGTGAGAATCTTGATAGCGCCTTCGGCTTCCTTCGGGTCGTCGACGGGATAGAGGAAGTCAGCGTCAATTTCGTCGTCGGTGGGGAGCCCGTGTTCCGATTCGAGATGAGCAAGCTCCTCTTCGATAGTGCGGCCGGTGACGGTCAGCTGGCTGCCATCGAAGAGGTCTGCCTCCATGAGCCGCCGAATGACGACGGGGACGCCGCCGATTTCGTGGAGGTCGTTCATCACACGGTCGCCGCCGGGCTGGAGGTCAGCGATCTTCGGTGTCCGACGGGAAATCGCATCGAAGTCCTCGATATCGAGGTCAATGCCGGCCTCTGCTGCCAGCGCGAGCAGGTGGAGGACGGCGTTCGTCGAGCCGCCCATCGCCGTCTGGAGGGCGATGGCGTTCTCGAAGGACGTACGGGTCAGGATGTCCGAGGGATGTCGGTCTTCTTCGACGACTTCGACGGCGAGTTCGCCGGCGCGTCGGGCGACGGCGTACCGCTCGTGGTTCTCAGCGGGCGGGGAAGCGCTGCCGAGCGGTGCGAGCCCGAGCGCCTCGGACAGCGAAGCCATCGTGTTGGCGGTGAACATTCCGCCACAGGAGCCTGCGCCGGGGCAGGCGTTGCGTTCGAGGTCATCCAACTCGTCGCCGCTCATTTCGCCCTGTGCGTAGGCGCCGACGCCTTCGAAAACCTGCACGATGGTCACGTCTCGGCCCTCGTGTTGGCCAGGCATGATGGAGCCACCGTAGAGAAAGACCGAAGGGAGGTCTGTCCGGATGGCAGCCATCATCATTCCGGGAAGGTTCTTGTCACAACCGGCGACGGTCACAAGCGCATCCATCCGTTCGCCGAACGAAACCAGCTCAACGCTGTCGGCGATGACTTCGCGGCTGATGAGCGAGGCCTTCATTCCCTCGGTGCCCATCGAGATAGCGTCGGAGATGGTTATCGTCCCGAACTCGATGGGCATTCCGCCGGCCTCGTCGATACCCTCAAGGGCCGATTCAGCCACGTCGTCGAGATGAACGTTACAGGGCGTGATATCCGCCGCCGGGTTCGGCACACCGATGAGTGGTGACGAGAGGTCCTCGTCGTCGTATCCCATCGCCCGGAACATCGCCCGGTGGGGCGCACGCTCCGGTCCTTCGGTGACCTCGCGGCTTCGAAGCCGCTCGTCTTTGCCGTAGGCCCCCGGTTCGTCGCCGTCGAGGGCCGCGTCGTCGTCTGGCTCGGTCTGCTGGCTCATATTCGGGGGGTGGTGGTCGAGTAACTTAACCACCGGTGTCCCGGTGGCCGATATGGGGCAGTTGAAGATGCAAATAATTGTCGGCTAAAATAGTACATCCAGTTACCGTGTCGACAGACAGTCAGAAATACGTATTACTATATTAGGGTAGCGCTTAATTACCATCACTCGAATCCCACGGTGTATGAGACCAATAAGCACGGCCTCGAAGGCGGACATCTACGAGTGTTTCGACTGCGGTGTGCGCATTGAGACGACGGTTGCGGGGCGCTGTGACTGTGGTGGTGAGTTCGTCCATCTCGGCCGAAGCCGAGACCTGTAGCCAGCGGCGAAACGTGGCCGGGGCGAAACCGACAACACGGCCAGCCACGAAGGACCGGCAATGCGAGTCCGTGTCGAAACCGGCGGACGGGTTCACATCGGGTTCCAGAACCTCTCGCTGGCCCACGAACGGCTTTACGGCGGCGTCGGCCTCGCTATCGACGAGCCACGCGCCGTTGTTGAGGCGGAGCCAGCGTCGACCGTTGAGTGTGACGACGCTGTCGTTGCGACGTACGCCGAACGGGCCTGCAGCGAACTCGGCGTCAACGGCGCACGCGTCGAGGTCTGCGAGCGGCTCCCCCGTCACGTTGGCCTCGGCAGCGGGACACAACTGGCGCTAGCGACCCTTACTGCGGTCGCCCGCGCTCACGATGTGGCCCTCACTGTTCGGAAACGAGCGCCGGCGCTGGGCCGTGGCGGCCGCAGCGGCGTTGGCGTCGCGACGTTCGAGGCCGGCGGATTCGTCGTCGACGCAGGACACCCAACAGAGCGATTCACGACCGACCCACCCGCCGCCGGCTCGTGGACGGTACCTGAAGTGGTCGCCCGACGGCGGGTCCCCGACGACTGGCGGCTCCTGCTGGTGCTGCCGGACGCCGCCCCCGGCCGTAGCGGCGACGACGAAGACGAGAGTATCCGCGCTGTCGTCGAAGACGCCGACCCGGGTGTCGCCGACGAACTTGCTGGCGTCTTGGTTCGCCGGCTCCTGCCCGCCGTCGCGGAAGGGCGGCTCGATGCGTTCGGCGATGCCGTCGGCGCGTTCGGCCGGCTCAACGGCGCGTGGTACGCCGACCAGCAGGGTGGCGTGTATCGCCCGCCCGCCGGCCGAATTATCGATAGGTTGTCCGACTGCCCCGCGGTTCGCGGGCTCGGTCAATCGTCGTGGGGACCGGCGGTCTACGGCGTCACGGACGCATCGATGGCGGCGGACGCGACAGCGGACGCGAGGGCGGCGCTCTCGGAGCTCGGCGTCGACGCCCGGGTACAGGTCGTCGAACCGCGTAACGAAGGAGCCCGCGTCGAGACGCTCTGAGGAACACGCCGGCGTCTCGCTCGGTGTGTGTCACGGGGGCACTGACCGCTGCCCGGCGGGCAAACGCTTTATTCACCCGGCGACCAACGGAAGCGTATGGACCGTATCCCGTTCGGGATTCGTCGTCTGGACACGACAGTCGGCGGCGGCGCACCGCCCGGTAGCGTCGTCCTGCTCTCGGGAGAAGCCGGGGCGGGTGCTCGCGAGTTCATGTACACCAGCGCACTGCTCAACGGGCTCGCACGGAGCAACCCGGACCTGTTTGAACTCTACTACGGTGGCGTCGATGACCGCTCGACGCCACCCGACAGAGTCCACTACGTCTCCTTTACCGACGGCGAGCGAAAGCTCCGTAGCGAGATGTCGCTGGCTGTCGACGACGAGATAGTCGACGAGGCAGTCGGCAACATCACGTTCCACGACCTCTCGCCGGAGTTCTTCCGCCTCAGCCCCGTTCCACGGGAGTGGTACGCTGAACGGACCCAGTCGATTACCGAACTCGGCGGCTCCGAGAGCCGAAAGAGTGTTCCAGAGGCGCTCGGCGACCGACTGACGGAACACGCTGCCGGTAACCTTGTCGTCATCGACTCTATCGGCGACCTCATAAGCACGTCAACGGGCGACCTCACGTGGGGCGACGTACCCGTGTTACTGAAAGGGCTCTCCCGGGCGGCGTACAACTGGGGTGGACTGATTATCGCCCACGTTAGTCAGGAAGCACTGACCGACCAACGGCACGGGGAACTCGTCGATGCCACTGACGGGACATTGCTCTTCGAGTGGGAAAGCGGCGGCTCTGCCCGGGCGAGAACGATGGTCGTCAAGCAGTTCCGCGGCGTTCTCTCGCGCATCGAGGCCGAGGACATCGTCCGCTTCGAGACCGAAATCGGCGACGCTGGCTTCGATATCAGCGACGTTCGGAAAATCCGGTAATCTGCCGAACGCTTAACTGGATGTCGGCCCTAACAACACCTGATGGCTACTGAGCCGGCAGGTGGGGCCGAATTCTCCGTCTCGCTGCCACCCTCGCTCGCCGAGTGGCTCGACGAACGAGCGGCAACGCTCGGTATGGACCGCGAGGAGCTTCTCGTCCAACTTGTCGGCTCGTACCGTACCGCCGCCGAAATCGGTGACGAAGAAACCAAAGAGCTCATGCAGAGCCTCGATATCGAGGCGGTAGTCGATGAGGCGGTTGCCGACCGTCTGGAGGCGGCTGATGACCTCGGCGAAATTGAAGGCCGCCTCGAGGCCGTCGAAACGGGGCTGGCAGACAACGTCGAGGACCTCCGCAGCCGTGTCCTCCAGCTCCGCGACCTCGTCCAAGACCGCGCCCACGCCGACCACGGCCACGAGGAGTTCGACCAACTCGCCACTCGCACAGAAGACCTCGCAGGCGAGCTTGAGACGGTTCGTCGGGACATCGAAGACCTCTCCCAAGAGCTAACGACCGTCGACGACCGGTTCGAGGATGTCGAGGGGAAGCTCGACCGGCTGGCGCGGGTCGTGCTCGCGCTCCGCCGTGAAATCGAGTCGATATCGACCACGGACGCGGAGATATTAGCACATCTCAGACAGCGAGCCAACAGGAACGGAACGACCGACGCCGTCTGTGCGTCCTGTGGCGAGCGAGTCAGCATCGGCCTGCTCGGCGAGCCGCTGTGTCCGTACTGTGATGTCGAGTTCCGCGACATCGAGTACGCCGACGGCCGCCTGCGGTGGTTCTCGACGCCGCGGCTTGTTGGCCCGGATACCCCGAAGGCGGAGCATGACGATGAGTGAAGATGCCGACGACGCCGCTGCCGGGACGGCTGACGAGAGCGATGACGCCCCAGAAGCGGCTGTGGAGGAGAATGACGACCCGGAAGCGGCTGTGGAGGAGAATGACGACCCGGCTGTCGCTGTCGACGAATCGCTTGCTGAATTCGAATTAGAGCCTGCCGACGACGAGTCGCTCGAAGAGCTATTTACCGAGGTCGAAACGCCGGACGTCGACGGTGAGGAGCTCTGGGAGGAGGTGCTTGCTGACCCGGCAGAGGCGACTTCGGAGCCGGCCGAGGCGGCGGAAGCGGCGGTTGCCGGCGAGGGAGCGGCAGTCGATTCCGGCGAGACGGTCGTTCAAAAGGACAAGTACTGCCAGCGATGTGAGTACTTTGCGGCACCGCCGGAACTCGCATGTGAACACCCGGGGACCGAAATCGCCGCCGTCCTCGATAGCAAGCAGTTCCGCGTCGTCGACTGTCCGATAGTGGCCCGTCGGGAGCACGCCAAGGCGCTCTTTCCGGACGAAGAATAGGGGACCGCAGACTTTTGCGTTCGCCCCAGCTACGAACACGTATGCAGTTCTGTGACGACTGCGGTTCGATGATGCACGCCCAGGGCGAGGCGATGGTCTGTTCGTCCTGTGGCGCAACGACGGAAAAAGACGAAGCCAAAGCCGCCGAGTTCGTCAGCACCGACGCACAGACCGACGACGATGTCATCGAATCATCCCCCGACGCCGATTTCGAGGGGAAGCCGACGGCCGATGACATCATCTGCGACGAGTGCGGCCACGGCGAAGCGTGGTATACAATAAAACAGACCGGGGCCGCCGACGAGCCACCGACGCGCTTTTTTAAGTGCAAGGAGTGCGGCCACCGCTGGCGCGGCTACAGCTAACTACAGCTTCGGTCCCGACTGTGACTGCGGCGACTCGTCAACCGGACTCTTGTCCTCCTCACGGCCAAGCTCAAGCATGTCGGCGACTTTGAGACGGTTAACCTCGCCGAGTCGGTCGGCAATGTCGGTCATGACCGACTGTGCAGCGTCCTGAACGGGGCTTGCATCCAGCTTGACTGCCGGAAGTTCGCTCCCGTCGGCACCGAAGTCCTCGTGAATCGGGAGCTGACCGAGCAGTTCGACATCGTAGCTTTCGACCATCTCCTCGGCCCCGCCGCGGCCGAACGGGTCGTGTTCGTCGCCACAGCTCGGACAGTGGTAGCGGCTCATGTTCTCGACAATGCCGAGGACAGGCGTCTCGTGCTTCTCGAAGAGCCGCAGCCCTTTCCGCGCGTCGTCGACGGCCATCTCCTGTGGCGTCGTGACGATGACGACACCGGCAACCGGCAGTGTCTGAACGAGGTCAAGCGAGGCGTCGCCGGTCCCGGGCGGCAGGTCAACGACCAGATAGTCGAGCGCGCCCCATTCGACGTTCTCGAAGAAGTGAGTCATCACGTTGTTGACCATCGGCCCACGGAGGATGGCCGGGTCGTCTTCCTCTTCGAGGAGAAAGCCCATGCTCATGACCTTCACGCCGTCGGCGGTCGGCGGGACGATTTTCTCATCGGGGGTGACACCGGGCTGTTCCTCGACCGGCAGGACGCGGGGCGCGTTCGGGCCGTGGATGTCGGCATCAAGCAGGCCGACACGGGCACCGAGCTCGTCGAGCCCGGCCGCGAGGTTCGCGGCAACGGTCGTCTTCCCGACGCCGCCCTTGCCGGAGGCGACCGCGACGACGTTCCGGACGTTCGGCATTACTTCCTCGTCGAAGCCGTGCTCGCGGCCGACCTCGGCGTAGAGGTCAGGTTCGAGGCCCACATCGGAGACTGCCGCACGGATTTCGTCGCCGAGCTCCAGCTCTGCCGGGGCGAACGGCGTGTTGAACGCCAGCGAAATCGACGCCGTCCCGTCGTCGATTTCGACGTCGTTTATCAGCTGCATCGACAGGATATCCTCGCCGACGATCGGGTCTTCGATTTCCCGGAGCCGCGCTTCGAGTTCGTCTTCGAGTTCGGTCATCTGATTGTCCGTTTGAAGGGCTCGCGGACGTATGAGACTTTACTTTCCGGCCACGAGAAGAAACATCGAAATCGGGTTGTTCGGCGGTCGATACGTCGTCTCAGGTGGGGGTCACATCGCCGGCGGAAGCACGATGCCGAGCAGTTGGGTCAGGATGTAGAGTCCGACCCACATCGAGACGATGATACCGATGAGGTAGCTGAGCCCCATCAGCGACGTCTTGATGGTGCGCGGTTTGCCGAGGAACCACGCGAGGACGACCGTATAGACCGGCAGTCCGATGACGGCGAAGATGACCCACGTGCCGGGGTAGATGAATTCCCACGTCATTAGTCATCAGCCTCCGAATGACCGTGGCCGTCGCCACGGAGGTGTTCAATCGCGTGCAGTTCGATGACCGGGAACAGCTTGAGGACGGCCATGAAGAACAGGGTACACAGCGCGATAGTCCCTGCAACCGACGCCAGCTCGATGGGGCTGGGGAAGTAGTCGCCGGGCACGCTGTAGTACATCCCGAAGGTCGGATACTGCAGTCCCTCGACGACGAAGAAGACCTTCTCGACGAGGGTGCCGACAAGCACCATGACACTCGCGATAATCGACCGGGTCGCGGTGAAGTACTTCTCAGGCTTGACCGCCTGTGCGAAGATGTACGCCAGCGCGATGATGACGAGGCCGATAGCGAACCAGTAGACCGGCGAGGTGATCTTCGCCATCGTGACGTACGCCTCGTCGACAGGGGCGGCGTAGACGCCGGTGATAATCTGCTGGAGCTGGAGCCACAGGAACAGCAGGCTGAACAGTCCGAGCCACAGAGTTAGCCCCTGAACGACCTTGTCAGTCAGGATGTGATACCAGTCGTAGCCGCGGCGGAGCACGGTCGACAGGATGATGACGCCGGCCAGCGCGGAGGTCAGCGCGATAGACAGGAACTGCGGCCCCTGCACAGCGCCGTCCCAGCCGGGCATCGACGGCACCAGCGCGAACAGCCACGGAATCACACCACCGTGGAGCAAGAGCGGCGCCATGACGATGATACCGAGCGCGAGCCACCAGACCATCCGTTCGATAATCTGGTCTTCCTTTTTCGTGTAGCCGATGGTCATCACCTTGTAGAGCGGCTCAAGCTTGTTCGGGAGGTCATCCCGAAGCCGCGTCATGTCGTAACGAAGCGTCAGTGCCAGATACGTGGCGGTCATCACCATGTAGAGGGTGATGACGGTCACGTCCCACACGAGCGGCGACTGGTGGACAGTCACCGGGTATGAATCGACGATGCTCGTGACCATCCGGTCTGGTCGGCCCATGTGGACGACAATGTAGAAGCCGGCCATGCTCAGCGCGCCGAGCGTCAACAGCTCTGCGAGTCGGGCGACCGGCTGGTATTTTTTCATACCGAACAGCCGGACAGCCGCAGAGAGGATGATACCGCCGTGGGCGATACCGACCCACCAGATGAACGCGCCGATGTAGAGACCCCACGTGACGCCGCCACCGGAGCCCCAATCGGAGAGGTTCGTAACCGCGAGCCCACGGTCGACCTGATAGAGCCACAGGCCGATCCAAGCGAGCCCGACAACGGCCGCGAGGGCGAAGACGATGTAGAATTTCTTGCCCGTTGTCTGCATCGGACGGACGATATCGTCCGTACTAGGTGTTTTCGAGGACATCAGTCATCACCCGTCCCGAAGGTCAGCTGGTCGAGGTGCTCTTTGCGGTCGTCCTGAACGCCGATCTGCTCGTAGGTGACCGGGCCCTCAACCTGCTCGGCTTCGGGGCCGGGCTCGTTGCCGAGGTACGTGACGTTCGGCTGGGTGCCGAGGTCATCGAGCAGCTTGAACGCCGAGAGCTTGCCGCCCCACGGCGTGTTGGATTCGCCCCAGTCTTCGTCGATGTCGACGTTGTTGGTCTCGCCGTCTTCGTTTTCGAGGGCTTCCTCGGCGCGCTGCTCGAGGAACTGGTTGGGCCGGCTGTCGGGGTCGTTGACGTCGCCGAAGTGAATGGCGCTCATGCCGGCCGTGTCGC
Source organism: Natronomonas pharaonis DSM 2160 (assembly GCF_000026045.1). Lineage (NCBI taxonomy): Archaea > Methanobacteriati > Methanobacteriota > Halobacteria > Halobacteriales > Natronomonadaceae > Natronomonas > Natronomonas pharaonis. Next base: position 2,402,184 of record NC_007426.1, read on the forward strand.
AGGCCTCCATACAGGCGACGGTACCGACCTTCTCTTCGCCTTGGTGACCATCCTGCCGGGACGGACAGAAGGTACACTTGCCCATGGTACCCTGCGCTGGCCGCATGTCGTTCCACTGGCCGCGCTCGTCGTGGAGGTGGTCGTCAGTCTCTTTGAGGTGTTCCTGTCGTTCCTCATACGGCATCTCCTTGAGCTCGTCGTAGTCGTTTTCGGAGCCGGGGAGGTCCTCGTATGGAACGTCGGGTTCGCCCCACTGGAAGTAGTTGACACCGTACGGACAGGCGACCTGACAGTATCGGCAGCCGATACAGACCTCGTAGTTCGTCAACACGAGACCGTCCTTGTCGCGGGTGTGTCGGGCCCGAACCGGACAGACCTTCTCACACGGCGCGTTCGAACAGTGCTGGCAGGGCCGAACGAGGAAGTTCTCCTGTTCTGTCTGCTCGTCCTCGTAGGTGAGGACGTACATCCAGTTTGCACCCTCCGAGGTCTGGTTCTCCTCGATACAACCCGTGACACACTCCAGACAGCCGTCACAGCGTTCGAGGTCAATGACCATCCCCATCTGGACATCGTCGTCGTCGCCCGTGTCCGATACGGGGTTGTCACCGTACTCGTCGTCGGTCGGGCTGGCGGCGCTCGCGACACCGCTGAAGCCGAGCGCCGCAGCACCGGCACCCATCTTCTTCATCGTGTCTCGACGGGTCTGGTCAGTGTCGGGGTCGAAGTCGGACAGCTTCCCGACAGTACCGTCCTCGCCAGTGAGCCGCTGGAAGAGACCTCCGTCGTCGGACTCCATCTCTTCCTCGTAGGCCTCGGCAGTCGGGCGGTCGTCGACATCGAACTCCTCGACGACCGCGTCGTTGTATCGGTCGTGGAACTCGGCTTCAGAGAGTTCGCCCTGAATGAGCCGCATGGCGTCTTCCGCCATCTCCATGCCGAGGTCCGCATCGTATTCGGTCTCCTCGAGCTTCTCTCGCATCTCCTCTTCCCATTCTTCACCCATGGGATGGAACGATTCGTCCGTTGGTTCGTCGTTGCTCCCGCAACCGCAACTGTCGCGGTCGCAGGATGAGTCGTCACTGTTCATTGATAATCACCGTAGCGTGCCATCGAACGTCCGCGGCCGCCGGGCGTCGCCGACGGAACGGTCATTCGACGATCACCGCGTGTCCGCGCTGACGGTCGGCTCGTAGGTAACACAGAGAAAGTACCTCCTCGTCGAAGACGTGGTCGAATGAGACTCCTCGGCGACAGCCGGAGTCGGTGCCGCGGGTGGAGCAGGAGCTATCACCGCACCACTCCAGGACAGCCTCCGCCCCGCCGGAAACCTCGATGGCAGGAGGTCGTAGGGCGGATGCCTCGTCCGCTTCGACGAATCCGTACGGTAGTCGAACACCGGTTTCGCCCGTCGTGTCTGCGAACGGCGCTCCAGCGCCAGCGTCGCCCGAGGACGCGGGCTGGTCGTCGCCGACCAATGGGTAATGAGCCGCCGGGCCGTCGGCTGTGCTCGCCGTGGGTCCATCGGTGAACGTCCGCCTCTCGACACCGGGCGCTGCCATCACTCGGGGTGTTTGACTGGACAATATTAAATACTCCCCATTCCCCGTGACTGCCGGCAGTAGACGGCCTCAGACGGGCGTTTCGACTGATTCGGCAACTTTATGTGCATATAAGAAATAGGCTGAACATTGGCGGTCGTTACTGAGACGAAGGTTCCACCAGTTCGTTCGGCGAACGAACCACACTGTATATATACTACCGCCGGAACGGCCGTCTCCGACAGCCACTTTGCTCGCGGGCACGCAGCGTTCGTGTGCGCGTCGAAGTGTATCCCGGCAAAGAAGCTGTCGTCGACTTTGACCCCTCGCTTACCTTCGAGTGTGTCGACGACTGCACGTGGTGTTGCCACCACGGCGTGCTGCTGTACGAGCAGGACTTCCTCGAACTCGCCGACCGGGAGTCACTTGCGGCCTCGACAGCCTCGTTTCAGGGCCGGGACTTCGTCCGCCGGGAAACCAAACCCGACGACCACCCGCACACCGGCGAGGACGGCATGGCCTGTGTCTTCCTCGGAGCCGATGGCCGCTGTCAGCTCCACGCTGAATACGACTGGAAGCCCACCCGCTGTTCGGTCTTTCCGCTGGAGGTGACTGTCGAGGACGGCGACATCCACGTCGGCATACGTGGGGAGGCCCACGACCACTGCGACGGCCTCGACGTCAGCGAGCGCCGAGTTGTCGACCATCTCGAGGCGTTCCTGCCGGAGTTGCTATGGGAGCTCGACGACCCGACGACCAAAATCGAGCTTTAGATGGTCGTCGTGTCGGTGCTCCCGCACTCCGGACACTGCGTCAGTTCGCCGAGCGGCGGGTGCTGGACGTTCCCCCACGCGTCGGCGTCGGGCGGCGCTTCGAAACCGCAACTTCGACAACGATGTGTGGTACTAACAGACATGATTAATGGTGACACACCACTATCACTTAAGCGTATCTCCGGGCGGAACCGACATGGCTGTCGAGCGCCTACGACCGGCCGGCCGATGACGAGGCATCCGGGCCGAGTCGGTGTAGGCAGCCGGCAGCGACGAGCCCTATGAGTGCCGAGGCCGCTACTTTTGACGGTAGACAACGTCTCTGGGAGTATCTGGTCGTGGCCGCGGTAGAGATAGGCCCCGGTCAGGTTCTCATCGGGCGAGCAGACACGGATTTATTTATCGGTCGTCAGAGGCACCACAGCAACGGCGGAGGGCAAACCAGCGGTCAAACAACATCGACGACTTCGGGTGTCGCCATCCGCGCCAGCACGATAGCCTCGACATCGGCTCTGTCAGCAATCGCGTCGGCGATAGCGCGGGCGGTCCGTTCGTCGGCCGCGTCGTCAACCTTGTTGATAAGGGGGATGGCGCGTGCGCCGTCCGGGATATCCTTCAGACCGCCAGCCTCGTCGGCGACGACCGAGCCCACCGTCTCCGGAGTTATTTCGTCGCCGATATCGATGTCGGCCAGCGCGGCGACTCGCTCCGGCCGGTGGACGTGTGTCTCATCCAGCGGCTTCCCGACCGCGTGGGCGCTGACGACCGGAACGACCGTTGCTGTGCTGGCCGGCAGCTGTGGCTCTCGGTTGTTCGGCGCTTTGAACTCTCGGGTGCGCGCGCCGTCTGCTTTCACCAGTACAGGACCGTCGTGGGCGTCGGCGACCGCATCGACAATTTCGGGGCCGTAGCCGCGGTAGCGGTCGCTGCGGTCGTGGCCGGCGACGAGCCCGAGCGGGTACGGCGGGGCAGCGTCGAGTTCGGCGACCGGGTCGTCGGTGACTCGGACCGACGCAACCTCGCGGTCGAAGATGGGTATCCGAACCGTTGCCGTCACGATGGGCTGGTCGAGCAACCCTGCCAGCGCATACAGCGTCGTCTTCTTGCCGCCGGCACCGACCAGACAGGTGACACCGTCGGCGGCCGAAAGCGCCGCTACGATGTCGGTCACGGTTCAGTTCGCGGCGTCCCCGTGTCCAGATAGCTCGGTGCGAGGTCGTCGAGTTCGAGCCCGAGGAGATAGGCGTCGGCCTCGACGGCCCCCTCGGCGAGCCATCCGACTGCCTCGTAGAAGGTGTCGTCAGTGAGCTCCTTGATGTCGGCAGCGGCGGCCGGCAGCCACCAGCCGTGCGCCGAGAGGAACGCCCGCCGGTAGTCGTCGGCCCCGTCGCGGGCGAGCATTTCGAGGGCGGCGAGTTCGACCGCCACGTGGTCGGGTTCCTCACGGAGATGCTCGGAATGCTCGATGCCGAGGTCGCGGTAGGTCTGTTTGACCGCCGCCAATGGCTCGCCCAGATAGTCGTCGGCATACCACGATTCGTGGGCCTGCATCTTCGGCCGTGGGCCGACAAAGAGCCGGGTGTGAACCCGCTTGAGGCGGTCGGCTTCTTCAGCCGGGTCACTGACAGTCGACTGCCACTTCGAGAGCAGTCGGTAGCCGTTGGCGAGCGCTTGCGGTGACGCGTCAGTCGGGAGCTGTTCACTTGCGAGTCGGTCGACGGCCGCCTCGCTCGGTGGGTCCGCGAGGACCCCCGAGAGGAAGGCATACAGGTCGGCGAGGTCGGCCGCCGTGTCGGCTGGTTGTGTCATAGGAGCGTTGAAATCGTGTATGGAACGCGGTGATAAACAGGTTGGCCCTGCGCCGCTACATCGGGAGCGGCAGCGGCGTGAACTCGGCGGCGAGGATGTAAACGAGCGCGAGCGCTATTTTGCCGGCGACCGCGAGAGCGCCGGCGAAGACGTACGATGCCGCGGTGACATCATCGGGGAGCGCTCCGGACCGCTGTGCGAGCGCACTGCCGCCGAGGAAGATGGCAGGCAGGACCATCCCGCCGACGATAGCGACGCCGATAAAGAGGCCAGCGTACGTCGTCAGCATGTTGTTGACTGCCTCTGCCGCGGCCGGGGCCTGTCCGGGCAGCATCGTCACCGTCGCAAGAACGGCCAGCAGGGAGCCCACGAGCAGCCCGGAGGCCGCAAGGGCATACGACTGGAGCGTCCGCCCCGGCGAGCGGGTCGCAAGCGCTGTCAGCCCGACGGCCGCCGCCAGCCCGGCACCGAGGCCGCTGAGTATCTGAACGGGAATCAGGAACGTTTTGTCCCACAACGGCACCCGGTTGGTGGCACCGGAGCCGAGCGCCATCGCCGAGTACAGCAAGACACCGGCGGCGAGTACGCCAAAGAACGCACCGAGGCCGAGCCGTATCTTCTCGGACGGCCGGGTGATATCGGCCAGCCGGTCAAGCAGGTCAAGCAGACCGACACGGTTGGCGACGCCGCGGACGCCACCGCCGACAGTCCGTCCGCCGGTCGCTGTCTCCGCCGTACCGCCGTCGGAGGCAATATCCGTGCCGCCGTCGGCGACCGCCGGTCGATTGGGCCGCTCCTTCCCGAAGGCCGTCCAGCCGAACATCAACAGCGCGCCAAGGCCGAACCCGGCGATGAGGTACGACCCGATAGCCATCCACGAGCCGAGGTTCGACATCGTAAACGGGAGCGCCATCGCCCGGAACGGCGTCGCGAGGTGAGACAGCATAATCGGCGGGCTGATAGCGATGACGAGCAGGCCGGTCAGATAGCCGTATTTGGCGAGCTGGCCGTGCTCGACTGACTCCCGTCGCTTCGAGAGCACGTCAGCGACGTAGGCGGTCAGGTACGCGCCGCCGGCAAGGCCGATGAGCGCGACGTATTGGGCGATTTTCCAGTCCCACTGCGTGTACGGTTCGTTGAAGATTATTTCGAGTGGCATGGGTGAATCACTCCGATATCACGCTGTCGGCGTCGTCCCCGAAGACGATGCGGGCGGCCTCCGGTTCGAACGGCGTCGAGGTGCCCTCTTCGTCGAGCTTCTCGGAGAGTTCATCCGGCGTGCCGAAAAGCAGCGCGTCGGTCGGACACTCCGAGGAGCAGGCCGGTTCGAGGTCTTCTTCCTGTCGGGGCTCGCAGGTAGTACACTTGTCCATCAGCCCGTTGCCCCGTGCGCCGAGGGGGTTCATCTCGTCGGCTTCCGGGACCTCGGCGTCGGGGTACTGCGGCGCGCCGAACGGACAGCCGACGCCGCAGTAGTGGCAGCCGATACAGAGGTCGCCCGATACCCGCACGGTGCCGTCGTCGCGGAACAGGAGGGCGTCGGTCGGACAGACATCGACACAAGGGGCCTCGGCGCAGTTGTAACACTGCATCGGCTTTTGGGCCTCGTCTTCGGTGCCATGTTCGAGGGCGACGACCTCGATGCGGTTCGTCTCCGGCGGGAGGTCCCACGTTCGCTGGCAGGCGACCTCGCAGGCGCCGCAGTCGATACAGGACTCCCAGTTGGGGATGACTCGGGCCGTGTCGTTGGATTGGTTGGTGCTCATTGTCGGTTACCGTTTGTGTCGGTTCATACGCTGTTCCTGCCAGTCGAGCTGCGTCTGGGACAGCTCCGGAATCTCATCGTCGTCGGCGGTCCGGACGCTACAGAGCGTCGTCTTCGTCTCCTGCATCTGCGTTTCGACGTCGTAGGCCGGTGCAGTACCGGCGTTGATGGTTTCGCCGATGACGAGCGGTTCGAGCCCATCGGGGACGTTGCCCGTCACTTTCTCGCCTTCGAGGATACCGCTCCAGTGGAACGGGGCAAAGGCGTGGTCCGGTGCGACCCGCTCGGATGGCCGAGCCTGAACCATCATCTCCGCATGCGGCGTCTCGGTGACTATCCAGTCACCCTCCTCGACACCGAGTTCGTCCGCGACCGTCGGATGGATCTCCAGGTACATCATCGGCGCCCGCGAAGCGGTCCCCAGCGTACTCCGGGTCTTCGCTCCGGCACCGGTGTGTTCGACCTGTCGGCCGGAGGTGAGCACGAGGTCGTAGTCCTCGACGGCATCGATGTTGTCCTGCTGGACCTGGTAGTTGTCAAGTTCGACCCGCCAGTGGTCCTCAACCCGGTCGTTGCAGGGATACTCCTCGACAAGGTCCGGCCGCGGCGAAACGGCCGGCTCCCGGTGAACCGGGTACTCGTCGGTGAGATTCCACGCCTTCATTCGTGCCCGGCCGCGCCCCCACGGCGAGTCGGGCTGTGGGTTGTCGAAGTCCTCGTAGTCAGACACGTCGATGTCGTGGCCCCGCTCGGCGAGTGCTTCGGCGGTGTCGAGTACCGACGTGTCTTCGCGTTCGGCGTACTCCATCGGGAGTGTCTTTGCGGCTGGGTTCCCGGACTCCGGAAGAACCGTCGCGAAGCCGGGATACTGTGGGACACCCTCGATTTCGCCGTCCCACCACTCCGGCTCATAGGAGTCTCTGAGCTGCCAGTTGTCATCCGGGCTTCCCCACCAGCGAGCGCGGAAGTCCATACCACCCTCCGAGGGTGGCTTCGAGGCGTCGTAGAGAATCGGCGTCCCGGGGTGGTCCTCGTGCCAACAGGGCCACGGCAGCCCGTAGTACTCGCCGTGGAACTCGTGGGCCTCGTCGACCTCGGCCTGGAGGTCCTCGACACTAAACAGGTCGGCGTTTTCCTGGTGGGCCTTCAGCCGTTCCGGCGTCTGGCCGACGTAGCCGACCGAGCGGGTCCCGAGGTTCCACTCGCGGGTGACGTCTTCGACCTCGTCGTAGTCGAAGTGTTCGCCGAGGCCGAGGCGTTCGCCGAACTCACACATCAGCTCCCAGTCTTTTCGGGCGTTGTGTCGGGGCGTCGCCGCCTGGCTCCGCCACTGAATCTGTCGGCCGGTGTTTGTCGCGCTGCCGGCCTCTTCGAGATTCGTCGCCGCCGGCAGCAGGTAGGCGTCGGTATCCATCTCGGCGAGTTCGGCAACCTGGTTCGGGAAGATGTCGATGTTGACGATGAAGTCGAGTTCGTTCACCGCCTCGCGGACCTTCCCGTACTCGCTGAGCGAGGCGAGCCCGTGGCCCCAGAAGATAGCCGCTTGGAGCGGGTCCGGCTGGTAAATTTCCCACTCGTCGTCGAGAACACCCTCGAACCAGCGGGCGACGGTGAATCCGTCTTTTTCCATCAGCTCTCGGGAGTGGAACCGTTCGCGGACCTCCTCGTAGCTGATTTCGCCAGGGGTGCTTTCGGTCTCCGACCAGACACTCGCCCAGTGGCGCCACGCGCTCTCGTCGAGCCCGTAGTAGCCCGGCAGTGTACTCGAATCGACGCCGAGGTCGGTCGCGCCCTGCACGTTGTCGTGGCCACGGAAAATCGGTGTGCCACCGGCCGACTGGGCGGCGTGGCCGAGCGCGAGGTTGAGCATCGCGTAGGCACGGACGTTGCCGTTGGCGTTGTTGTGCTGGGTGCCGCCCATCGCCCACTCGACGCAACTGACGTCGGCGTCGGCGAGTTCCTCGGCGAGTTCCATGAGGTCCGATTCGGAGGTGCCACAGATGTCCGAGACGGTTTCGAGGTCGTAATCGACCAACACGTCGTCACGGAACTCCGCCCAGTCCATCACACGGCTGTCGATGAACGCCTCGTCGTGGGCGTCGAGATTGAAGACGATGTGGTACAGCAGCCCGTAGATGAACGCCACGTCCGTCCCCGACCGGAACTGATAGAATCCGTCGGCGGCGGCCGCCGTTTCGGTGTACCGCGGCTCGGCGACGATGTGCTTGCCGCCGCGCTGTTGGGCAACCTGGAAATGCTGCCAAGCGACCGGGTGGCTCTCGATGGGGTTGTGGCCGATAATCAGGTTGACATCGACGTTGCGCATGTCGTTGGAGTTGTTCGTCATCGCGCCCACCCCCCACGTGTTCGCGATGCCGGTCACGGTCGTCGAGTGACAGATACGCGCCTGGTGGTCGATGTTGTTCGTCCCGTACAGCGAGGCAAGCTTGCGGATGAGATATGCGGCCTCGTTGCTGTGACAGGCCGAGCCGACCCACATCGTCGCGTGTGGCCCCGTCTCCTCGTGGATATCGTTGAGCCGGCCGCAGATTTCGTCGAGAATCTCGTCCCAGTCCATCCGCACCCAGTCGCCGTCCTCCAGCTTCATCGGCTCCTTGAGGCGCTGTTCGGAGTTCTCCGTCTGCGTGAGCGACGACCCCTTCGAACAGAGCCCACCCTGATTGATGGGGTTGTCCTCCCACGCCTCCTGGCCGACGATGGTGTCGTCTTCGACGGCCATCTTCAGTCCACACCCGACAGAGCAGTGGGTACAGACCGTCTTGACGAGCTCTTCGCCCGTATAAGGCGGTCCGTCGTCACCCGCCGCGTCGTCCTGTGCCCCACCGCGTTCGAGTAGCGTTCGTCCCCCGACTGCTGCAGCGAGTGTCCCTGCGGCCCCCGCCTTGAGGAACCCCCGCCGGTCAAGGTCGAGTGTTGAACGTGACATAGGCCACCATATGATACTATTTACAATTAATATACCGGTTCTTTACATTCGATTGCAAGCAATTGAAGGTCTTTTTATACGTGCTTTGCTCCGAGCTCCGAAACCACACCGTGACATTTAATCCCATGAGCGCCCCTATCGGAGTACAATGCCCATCGCAGACCGGATGCTCCGGGTCGACCTCTCCGCCGGGCGCGTGGCGAGCGAGGCTGTTCCCGACGCGTGGCTCGAAAAGTACGTCGGCGGGAAGGGGCTCGGAGCCCGGTATCTCTATGAGATGGAACCGGGCGTCGAGCCGACAGGGCCGGCAAACCGCCTGCTGTTTATGGTCGGACCGCTGACCGGCTACACACCCGGCGACCAGCGGTACGCGGCGCTGACGAAATCGCCGCTGACCGGGGCGTTCCTCGATTCCTACGGCGGCGGTACGTTCCCCGCTCGGCTCGCTGGCTCGCTCGGCCCACATCTCGGCATCGAGATAACGGGCGCGGCCGACGAGCCGGTCGTCCTCGTCATCGAGGACGGCGAGGCGACTGTCGAGCCGGCGACATCGCTGTGGGGCCGCGACGCCGAGGCGACGTGTGAGTCGTTCCCGGACGCCGCCGTCGCCTGCATCGGCCCCGCGGGCGAACACGGCGTCCAGTATGCGACTATCGCTTCGGACGGCGGCGACCACCACGCCGGCCGCGGCGGGGCGGGAACGGTGATGGGAAGCAAGAATCTGAAAGCCGTCGTCGCCCGTGGGCCGGCCCCGGATGGCTTCGAGAAGCTCCGAGACCGCTACGAGGCCGCGTTCAAAAACAGCAACACTGGCCAATGGCTCGCGGCCAGCGAAACGCTCGAAACCGTCGATTTCGCCGACGCCGTCGGCGTGCTCCCGACCCGTGGCTGGCAGGACGCCGAGTTCGACGGGGCCGAGGATATCGGCATCGAGACGGCACGCGAACGCGCACACGGTCGCGAGCGGCCCGACGACCCCGTCCCCGGCGGGTTCCGTGTCGACAGCGACGCCGGCGAGAGCGTTCCTCGGGGGGCAACGCCCATCGTTTTGGGCGCGGGGCTCGGTATCGACGACTTCGACGCCGTCGCCACGCTCGGGACGGTCTGTGACCGGTTGGCGCTCGATGTCATCACCGCCGGCAACGCCGTCGCGTGGGCCGTCCGCGCCAGCCAAGAGGGACTCATCGACCGGTCGATTTCGTTCGGTGATGAAGCGGCCGCCCGCGACCTCATCGAGGAAATCGCCGAGCGGTCGACGCCGCTCGGCGACACGCTCGCCGACGGCGTCGATGCCGCCGCCGAGCGGTACGGTGGCGAGGGGCTGATTCCGACAGTCAAGGGCATGGAGCTGTCGTCCTACGACCCGAGAGGAGCGGCGGCGATGGCGCTTGCCTACGCAACGAGCGACCGCGGTGGCTGTCACCGCCGCGCTCGCCCCGTTGAGGCAGAGCCGATAGCGGGCGGCGACTGGAGCACCGAGCGGCGCGCAGCGACCGTCGTCGACGAGCAGGACCGCCGGGCAGTGCTGTGGAGTCTCATCGCCGATGACTTCCTCGAAGAGGTGTTCAGAGCCGACCTCGGAGCCGAGTGGCTGGAGGCCCTCGGCTACGACCACGACCCGGAGGACCTCGAAGCGGTCGGCGAGCGCGTCTGGACGCTGGTGCGGCTGTTCAACGTCCGCGAAGGCTTTTGCCGCGAGGACGACGAGCTACCGGCCGTGTTGACCGAACCCCCGGAGTCGGGCGGTGAGGGTATCGACCCGGACGCCTTCGATGCGCTCTTGGACCGCTACTACCGCCAGCGTGGCTGGGACCAACGTGGCCGGCCGACGGCCGAGTTGCTCCGCCGGCTCGACATCGCCGACCTGCCCGATTCGGCAACGCCGGTCCCAGCCGCGGCCGGAGGTGGTGACCGATGACCGAGCGCATCGACCTCGACGACATGGCCGTCGAGGAAAAAGCGGAAGACCCGGACGGCAACTACGGTGACTGGCTCTGGCGGGGCGAAGGGGACCCTGACGACGAACCCAGCCCTGGCTGGACGGATGGTGATACCGAAGCGACGAGCGAAAGCGAGGAATCAACCGGCGGCGGCCCGGACCGGCAGGCCGCTCCCGGCGTTCCGAGCACCGGCGGGGGCGGCCCGGTCGGCGTCCCGGAGGACCGGGGCGGTGCCGGCGGCGGAACGTCCGGCAGCGCCGCCGAAAACACGCCGGGCGGCGGCATCGAACAAGCCGGAACGGCCGAGACTCACGATGTCGATATCGACGATATGACCATGGCGCTTACCTACAAGGCCGCCCACCACTTCACCGAGCCACAGCGGGTCTTCGCGGAGGCCAGAGAGTGGGCCGACTGGGTCGGGGTCGTCGGCGAGGTCTCGACGCCCGCCATCCGGAAGTTCCAGCGCGAGGCCGGCGTCGAACTGGACTTTTTCGGCGGCTCCGAGTCCGGGCCCGACGAGCGGCTTGCCGACATTGACGCCGAGTCGATGTTCTACGCCGAGCGGATGGTCGTCGTCGGCGTCGACGGCGACGAGTGGATAGCTGACGCGGCGGACTGGGAGTTCGTCCCGCTCGAACACGCCGCCGAAAAGGCCGATTGGGAGCTCAAAGAGGAGTTCCTCGACTAGGGCGGCCTGTGAACTACCCCACCCTGCTCGCGCTGACGCGCTCGCTGAGGGTGGGGTTTCCTGCTTCCACGACGTTGTCAGACTGCGTCTGACAGCCAATCAGATTCCGCGGAATCTGATGAACGCGCTTTGCAGGAACCGGAGAGGTTCCCACAGGGAGCGCAGTCTCCACAGGCGTTCCTTCGGAGTGCCCCACTCCTAGTGTCTCGACGGGGTAGTTCCGTGGGACAGCGCACGCTTCTTGTCGCGTTCTAACGCTGTCCGTGGCTGGGAGCTTCGCAAGGAGCGAGCCGGTCGACGTGGAACGGCCAGCGAGTCGAAGTCCACAGGTCGGAACGCCCATCTTACACGCTGGTCGGGCGTTCACCGATAAAAATGCTTGCGTGGGCCTGTGAGACAGCCTCCAGAACATGCAAGGAAAGGTGAAGACGGCGTTGACGAATCGCGGAGCGATTCGTTCGCACACCAGAAATCGGAGATTTCTGGGGACGTCCTCAGAAACGTAGTTTCTGATGGGCTGCACGAGAGCTTGCTCTCGTGAACGCTGTATCCCCGCCCTACTGCGTCCTCAGAACGCAAAGCGTTCTGATGTGCGAACGAGAGCTCCGCTCTCGTTAACGCTCCTTGTCCGCTACGCGGACTGCGCTGCTCGTTGAGGAAGGGGGCTTAGCGCCTCAATTCAGCTAAGAGCCGCTATGGAGCAGTTCCGTCCGGCACTGCGGGCAGTAGTGGATGATGCTTTCTTCGGCCTCCGGCGCGAGGTCTGCGACCACGTCGCCGATTCGTTCCTCGATAGCTTCGGCGGTGGCTTCGCTCGTGTACTCCCGACCACAGCCGGCACAGGTCTGCATCTCTCCCTCCGCGACGAGCGTCCACGCCGGGTCCGGACCCGTCTGCTGTTCGGGCAGTAACCCGAGGTCAAGCCCGGCGTCGACGGTGATGACATCCTCGACGCAGACATCGGCACAGAGCCCGCAGTTGACACATCGCTCGTGGTTGAACTCCAACCCGGAGCCGGTGCGGCGGAGTGCATCCGTCGGACAGAACCGCGAGCAGGTCGGCGTCAACGTACAGCCCTCGGCGACATCGACGACGCCGAACGTCTCCAACCCACGGATGTGGTCGCGGTCGGGGTCGACGTGTTCGAGAATCGTCCGGACGCTTTCGAGCGCCCACGCGTGGGTGTCGAAGGCGGGCGCATCGCGGTCCGGGTCGTCAATGCGGCCGGTCGCCTCGTGGTCGCCGGCGGGGACGGGCGACTCGTCGAGGCCGACGACGGCGAACTGCGAAAGCGCCTCGACGAACGCCCCCGGGTCGTCGGGGTCGGGCGAAAAGAAGGCGACCCGTTCGCCGAGCCCGAGGTCGGTCGTTGCCGTGTTCAGCCGGTCGACGAGTTCGGCTTTCGGGTCGGGGCCGGAGTGCAGACAGTGGCCGCCGCAGCCGACGATGGCGACGCCATCCGCGCCCGCTGCCAGTGCGTGCAGGACGTGTGCCTCGCCGACCGTGTCGGTACAGTTGACGTCGACCGGCAGTATCGGCGGGTACTCGATGTCGTCCGTGCCGGCGGCCGCACGCCGACCGTACTCCGAGAGCGCGGCCTCGGCCCGCTCCGAACAGACGAAGGCGACAATCGGTGAGTCGATACCGGGCGAGTCGCCGCCGAGCAGCCCCGAGACGAGGCCGCCGTCATCACCGGGCGTCAGGAGTGCCTCGACCTCGCGGGCGATTCGTTCGTTCGACGGCTCTCGGAGCATCGTCGCGCCGGTCGGGCAGGCGCTGGTACAGGCACCACAGTCCTGACAGCTGTCGCGGTGAAACCCGACCTCGTCGATGGCCGTTCGTTCGACGGCCCCGTGCGGACAGGCGTCGACGCAGGCGTTACAGCCCATTTCGCCGTGGTTGCCGGACGCACAGATATCCATCTCTAGGTCGAGATAGTCGGGGCTCTCGAAGCCGCCGAGCAGCCGCTCGACGGTGTCGATGGTGAGGCTGTCGATGGGGGCCGTATGGAAGCCCCGCTGCCCACCGACGGTACCGCTGTCGCCGTCGGGATAGACAATCTGGTCGCACTCGACGGTGCGTTCGACGCCGTCCATCTCGATAGCGTCAGTCGGACAGACATCGACCCACTCGCCGCCCTCGGCGTCGGGGGCGATGTCGACCGGGCGTCGGGTCACCTTCCCGTCCGGCCCCTCGTGGACGCATTTCATACACGAGATGCAGTCGTCGGTGACCCGCGAGCGGACGGTCACCTCGAAGTCGCCGTAGGTTCCGGAAACGTCGACAACCCGGCCGCGCTCGACCGATACGTCATCGAGGTCGGCGTCAACGTCGGTGAGTTCCGCGCCATTAGCAAAGAGCGTCACCGTCGCCGGGCCGGCGATTGCGGCGGCGACCTCGGGCGCGCCGACGACGACGACCTCGTCGCCGGCCTGATGTATCGAGCTCCGCGGCATCGGCGTCTCCTGCCGGCCAGCGTTAGCGGCGTTGAGCAGGCGGGCGGTTTTGTCGGTCGCCGTCGGCTCGTCGTGGACCCAGCCGGCCCCCTCGCGCTGGTCGACGAACTCGATTTCCGCCGGGTGAACGCCGTGTTCCTCGGCGACGCCACGGAGCTTCTCCTGCATCTTCGGCTCCGGACAGGTGACGAGCAGTTCGCTGAGGTCGTACTCGTCGATGACGTGTTCGAACGCGCCGATTTTGTCCTGACAGAGCAGGCTCGAACTGGCCGCGACATCGACATCCTCGACGTCCTCGCGGGCGGCTTCGAGGTCGATGTCGCAGGTGTCGGCGCACGAACAGAGAAAGGCACCCGTGCTCATTATCCCCATTCATCCATCGGACGCACCTAAACCTGTCGCGGAGGCCCGTCCTTTGCCGGGGGGTTGATATTGACAAAGAGTTAGGCGACGAGTTCGGCGCCGGTCTCCGAGAGCGCGACCGAGACGTCCTGTCGGGTCCGCTGGTTAATTTGGTCGAGGTTCCGGGTCAGGACATCGAGAATGTCCGCCGGTTCCGGATAGACGAGAACGCTTTCGTCGTCGTCCTCGATGACGAGTTGGGTATCCCGCAGCGTCACGGTGTCGCCTTCGATGCCCGCGACAACGACCGGAATGGCCTCACCACGGTCGGACCCGCCCTCTTCGACCTTGGTGATGTAGACCGATTCCAGCGATATCAGGTCCTTGTACTCCCGTATCTGTTCGGCACAGGCGACCATGTCCTGTGTGATGGCCGTCTTCTGTTCGTTCCCGTGCTCCCCGGTGTAGCAGTGTTTGCACACCCGCAGTTCCATCCGCATGCCGCCCTGTTTTCAGCGAGCGACCATGACGGTTGCGTCCGCGGCGGGGGCGGCCGCGGTGTGCTCCGACGGACGACAGCCACATGCCGACGGCAGCCGAAGTGAGGGTATGACTGACCGACCGACGCCCGGTCGCGGGCGAACACCGACCGCGCAGGCTATCGACCCGGCGGCCCCCGACGAGTTCGGCCTCACGCAGGTGTGGTGGGGCGACGGCAAAGGCAAGACGACGGCGACACTCGGGATGGCCT
This sequence comes from Natronomonas pharaonis DSM 2160, assembly GCF_000026045.1. Taxonomy (NCBI): domain Archaea; kingdom Methanobacteriati; phylum Methanobacteriota; class Halobacteria; order Halobacteriales; family Natronomonadaceae; genus Natronomonas; species Natronomonas pharaonis. Next base: position 2,417,199 of record NC_007426.1, read on the forward strand.
TCCGCGCCGCCGGCCACGGCTTCCGCGTCCACGTCCTCCAGTTTATGAAGGGTGGCGCAGACAGCGTCGCCGACGTTCGCGGCGAATACAACGCCATCACCGCAGTGCCGGGTATCAGCTATGAGAACCTCGGCCACTACGGCTGGCACGCGATGAACGACGGCACGGAGGAACGCGACCACGCCGCCGAGGCCGAAGCCGGACTGGACCGCGCCCACGAGCTGGTTGCGGCGGCCGACGACGCCGACCTTACGTCGCCGTTCGACCCGGACAGCGACCCCGACGACGGCGTCCACATGCTCGTCTTCGATGAGATACTCTACGCCGCCGACAGGGAACTCGTCGACCCCGAGGCGGTCGTCAGGCTCGTCGAGGAAAAACCGGAGAACCTTGAACTCGTGCTGTCAGGGAGCCACTCGCGGCCGGAGTATCTCATTGAGTCGGCCGACCTCGTCACGAACGTCCGCAAGGAGAAACACCCGATAGACGACGGACAACGGGCGCGGATGGGCACCGAATACTGACGCTCAAGCGAGCAGCGCCGCGCCGAACGGCATGACCATCCCGGCGAAGGCGATGTCAGCATAGGCCAATATCATCACGAGTATCGCGCCGGGGATACCGCCGACCGCACAGATGAGGACGGCGACGGGCGTGATTTCGACCCCGAGTCCGAGGGCGCTGGCGAGAAACAACACGATGACGCCGACGACCGCGTTGACAATGAACGGCTTGACGGCCTTGATGACCGTGTATGCGCCGAAGAGCAGCGCCAAGGCGATGACGAGCAGCGTCAGTTCGAGCGTTGTGACCATGCACGGCGCTACATTCAGCGGAGTTGACCTCCTCCCACCCGTAAACGGGGTGGGATTCCCACGGTACCGCACCGCTTGGTTGGGCGTTTCAGGTTTGCAGTCCAGTCGGCATGACCAGAACTCCTGGCGGGGCCAAGCCGCCGTTACTCCTATCCCGGCATGGGATTCAGAGTTACCGTGCTGTTCGGCATCCACAGCCAGCGGCCCAAAGGGGATTCCTTCAGACGTGGCGTGGCCCGAATCCCGATATTATCCGTTTACCAGGGCGGCGAAACCGCCTCGGCGTGGTCATGGCTACGTCCCGATTGAGGATAAAACTCCGGGATGGCTCGACCTCGTGGAGAGGGTTCTAGTTGTCGGCTTCATCCACACCCGTAAACGGGTGGGCTTTCGCCTCGCTACCGCTGTAAGTCCCTTGGGGCCGGCGGCGACGAGAACGAAACGTTTTCACGGGGGCTGCCGCTACAGTAAGTAGAGGGACCGTGGGTTAGTGGTATACTCCGGGCCTTGGGTGCCCGTGACCCCGGTTCGAATCCGGGCGGTCCCATTATCGGTTTTCGTGACGAAGAGCGGATTCGAATCCTACCGAACGCGCACAGCGAAAGCGAGCACGTTCGGGTCCGGTTCGAATCCGGGCGGTCCCACTGGCTTTCTGTTGGCTGTTGAGGGGGTAGCGCGTATCAGCCACGGCTGGGGACCGGCGGGACGACGAACAGCGAGACAGCGACGAAGGCGGCGGCGACGGCGCTACCGAGGCCGAGCCCGGCCGCAAGCGGGGCTGTCGACCACCAGCCAGCGGCTGCCCCTCCGGCCATGGAAGCCGGCATCGCCGCCAACAACCCGTCGTACCGCGTCGGTGTGTCGGGCACAGTTCGGTGCTGTGCCGGCAGCCACTTGAGGGCGACTGCAGCAGCGTTCGTAGCCGCCCTCAGTGACGCTGTGTCGGCGGCTCCCGCGAAACCTGCCGGAGGCTCGGAGCGCGGCGCTGAACCGATGGGATAGTGCCGCCGCGTGTCCAAGCGCCGCCGTGACCGATACGGAGACCGACCGCGTTGCCGCCGTCCGTCGGACCGGTTTCGGGCTGGTCGCTGGCGGCATCATCTTCGCCGCGCTGTCGACAGTCGCCCCGGGCGTGCTGCTGGCCGGCGTGCTGTTGGCGGCGGCCGTCGTCATCCGATTTGAGCAGCCGCCGGGAGCCGGCGTCATCAATCTGAGTGCGGCGCTGGCGATACTCGGGGTGCTGTTGTTCCTCAACGGGGCACTCGACATCGGGCCATTCGGGCCGGCGGCCGTCGCCGGCTTCCTCGTGGTGGGCGGCGCGTTCGACATCATCGCCGCGCGGCGGCTGGCGGCGTACGTCGACTGATGGTAGCTACCGTAGCTAGATCAACTGCTTCCGAGAGGGGCGGTAGTCCCGCGAGAGGCGCTACTTGCCCCAGAAGGGGTCCCGCTTGCGCTGCTTGTCGAGGTACATCCGCAACGCTTCGAGTTCGTCGGTCGGAATCTCGTCGGCGAGTTCCTGTTCGAGGATCTTGGCGTGTTTCTCGGGGACCTCCGCCCAGAGTTCGTCGCCTTCCTCGATCTGTCTGCCGACCGTCGGGCCGTCAATCGAGGCGGCGACCTGTTCGCCGGTGCGGGCCTCGTCGATGTCGTCGCCGGCATCCTGGAGCGATTTCAGTTCGCCGACGCGTTCGGGCTCGTTGCCGTCCCACTTGACGACACGGGAGTTGCGCTTGAGCGTGCCCGAAAGGACTTCGACGCCGACAACGGCGGGATTGGACTGTCGAAAGACGTGGTCTTTGAGAACGCGGAACCGACAGGGCCGCTCGATTTTGTCGAGAATCTGCTCCTGTTGGGCCTCCTCGATTTCGGTGACGTAGTCGTCGTACTCCTCGACGAGTTGGTAGATGACGTCGTCGGCGAACAGTTTGACATCTTTTTCCTCGGCCTCTCGCTCGGCGTCGTCGAGCACGTCGACGTTGAACGCGAGGACAGCCTCGTGTTTCGGCTCCTCGGCCGTCGAAGCGACGGCGATATCGCGGGGGGCCACGTCGCCGACCTCCGCGCGGACGATGGGTATCTCGGCTTCCTCAAGGGCGGCCGCGATGGCCTCCAGCGAGCCGAGCGTGTCGGCCTTGACGACGATGCCTTCCTCCTCGGTGACGACCTGAATGTCGGCGAGTTCGGCCTCGACTTCGGCGATGACCTCTTCGACGGGGCGGTCGCGAACGACCCGGACGGGCGCGCCGGCCATCGCATCGTCGAGGTCGGGTGCAGCGATTTTGATACCGGCCGCCGCGCCGACCGCCTCAACCTGCTCGAACTGCTTTTCGGTGCGGATTTCGGCGAGCGGCTGGGGCTGTAGCAGCGCCCGGACATCGGTGACGATGGTTTCGTTTTTGCCGCCGACAACGATGGTGTCGTCGGCACGGATTGTGCCGTCATAGAGGACGATATCGAGCGTCGTCCCGAAGCCGCGTTCCTCCTTGACTTCGAGGACGGTCCCAACGCCGGGGCCGCCAACGTCGATAGACATCTCCTCTTTGAGATATCGCTGGGAAAGCCCCATCAGCACCGTCAGCAGGTCGGGAACACCTTCGCCAGTCTCGGCGGAGACGGGCACGACGCCGATGTTCTCACGGAAGTTCTGGACCCGCCAGTACATATCGGCGGAAAAGCCCTCGTCGGAGAGTTCGCCGATAATCTCGTAGAGCTGTTCGTTGAGCCGAGATTCAGCGCGGTCGCTTTGGGCTTCCAGCGTGCGCTGGACCGGCTCGTCCGGGTTGGGATTCCAGCCCGGCACGGTGTCGATTTTGTTCGCCGCAACGATGAACGGCGTTTGCGTGCGCTTGAGGATGTCGAGCGCCTCGTAGGACTGCGGCTGAAAGCCGTCGTTGACGTCGACGACGAGGATGGCGATGTCGGCCAGCGCGCCGCCGCGCGACCGCAGCGTCGAAAACGAGTGGTGGCCGGGCGTGTCAATGAACAACAGCCCGGGCAAATCGAAGTCCTCCGGCGAGACGAGCTGGCCGGCGAGCTCCGAGATGGTATCAAGCGGCACGGCCGTCGCGCCGATGTGCTGGGTAATCGCCCCGGCTTCGCCGGCAGTCACGGCGGAGCCGCGGACCTCGTCGAGCAGGCTCGTCTTGCCGTGGTCGACGTGGCCCAGCACGGCGACTATCGGCGTCCGCAGTGCCGTCCCGTCCCCGGCGTCGGTGGTATCGGATTCAGACATAGAAGGGCCCTTTGTCTACCTGTGGCCGCCGCCGTCATATAACGGTTTCAATGTCGGCTCGCTGGCGACCCCCCTACACGCGCCCACAGCGACCCCGAAGGTGACGAACGCTGTGGACCCGAACGTTGATAGCCCAGAAAGCACAACCGGGGCGTATGGTAGACATACTCGCCGAGAACCTCTCGGAGAAGGAGGTAATGGGGTCGGACGGTGCCAGCCTCGGCACCCTCTACAACATCACGATGGACCTGAAGACGGGGACACTACAGGACCTCGTCATCGAGCCCGGCGAGCGGGCCGGCGACCTTGAATTCGAGCGGGACGAACAGGGCAACTATCGAATCCCGGTCAGCCGCGTGCAGGCCGTCAAAGATACTGTCGTCGTCGCTCGCTGATTTTCGATGCACGTTCTCGATTCGTCGGCGTTTATCAACGACTACACGACTGACGAACAGCTCGCGACGATTCCGCTCGTCCGCGAAGAACTCGAATCCGAAGCCGGCTATCGCTTCGACGCGCTCGAAGGGTCTGGAATGCGCATTCACATCCCGGACCCGGAGACGGTCGAGCGCGTCAAGCGGGCCGCCCGCGAGACCGGCGACGCCGAAACGCTTTCTCGAACCGACATTCGCCTACTCGCGACGGCCTTCGAACTTGACGGCGTCCTCGTCACCGACGATTACGCGATGCAGAACGTCGCCGACAAGCTTGATACGGCAGTCGAAGTCATCGCACAGGAGGGCATCGACGAGCGCCGCGACTGGAACTACCAGTGTCAGGGTTGCGGCCGGACCTTCGACGAACACCACGAGCGCTGCCAAATATGTGGCAGCGACCTCGAACGGAAACGTCCCTGAGGCTGTCCTCGGATATCCGGGTAGGTACCAAGCCCGCGCTGTCACGCGGTAGTCGGAGGCGGCCAGTTTGGGGACTGGTGGAATCAGTCCAACTCCTCAAGCCCGACCGCCACGAGCTGTTCAAGTACCTCCCGCTCGGTCAGTCCATGCCGGACCGCCAACCGCTGGACCTGCTGGGCCTGCTGGTCGTCGCATTCGAGCGTGTACTCCGGCATGTAATGACGTGTGTTACCTATTGGCATAAAGATGCGTCAGACGGACGGCGGACGCCGGAGCGACAAACAACCTTAATCTATCGGTGACCGCTACGGCGGGTATGGACCGACGCTACGGCGGCCGGCCCAAGTGGCGGGTCGTCGCCGACATGACGGCCGTCGGCGCTGGGGCACTCATTGTCGGCATGTTGACCGGCATCGTAGTTTTCTGGCTCCTCGGCCAGCCGCTGGGACTCGACCCGGAGGCACCAGCCGGCCAACTCGTGTTCTCGCTTGGGACGTACAGCGGGCTTGCCGCCGCAGGGCTCCTGTATCTCGTCCGCCACGAACTGCCGCTGTCGTATGTCCGTGCCCGGCTGCCGTCGGTGCGCGATATCGTCGCGACGGTCGTGACGCTGGGGCTGTTGGGCGTGCTCGCGATAGCGCTGCCGGAGGTCGTCGACCGGCTCGGACTGCCGCTTGCCGAACACGGCGTCGCCGACGTCATTGAGGTGAACCCGGCGGTCGCGTTGGCGTTCGTTCCGCTTTCGATACTCGTTGTCGGCCCCGCAGAGGAGTTCGTCTACCGAGGCATCATCCAGACCCGTCTCAGAGAGCGGTTCGATGTCGTCAACGCCGTCGCTATCGCGAGTGTCGTCTTCGCCGTCGTCCACGTGCTGGCGTATCTCGACCCGGCGAACCCGCTCGGAACGCTCGTGACAGTCGTTTTTCTGCTGTTGCCGCTGGGTGCGGTGCTCGGGGCCGCCTACGAGTACACCGAGAATCTGGTCGTCGTCGCGGTCGCACACGGCGTCTACAACGCCACGGTGTTCATGGTCAGCTACGCCGATGTCGTCGGAATGTGGTAGCGGCGGTCACTCGACGCGTCGGACGGTCTTGTCCGCGACCGCTTCGGCTTCCTCGAAATCACCGCCGCCGAGGAGTCCGCGGGCGGCGCGTTTGCCCCACTCGACGGCCGGCTGTGTGAACGTCTCGATGCCCAGCAGTTCGCCGTAGAGAATACAGGCGGCTTCCATCCCGTAGAGCAGTTCGCCGACGCCGTGGGCGTCGAGGCTGTCGAGTTCGATGCGGACGTTCGGCTGTCCAGCGGCGGCCAGCGACGCCTCGGTCGCCTCGAATTCGGCATCAAGCAGCGACTCCAGCGATTCCCCGCCGAGATACGACAGCGCGTCGATATCCGTCTCGGGGATGTCGACGCCCGCCCGCTCTCGCGGGCGGACGAGCGTGACAAGCTTGTCCTTCCGACCGGCGCGGTACAGTTGCAGCTGCGAATGCTGGTCGGTCGCGCCGAGCGCCCGGGCCGGCGTCTGTCCGAGGCCGTCCTTACCGAGGCTTTCAGCCCACAACTGGGCGAACCACTCAGCGAACGGTTCGAGCTGCTCGGCGTACGGGACGATAGCGTTGGTCGTCGCCCCGCGCTGTTCGGTCGCGTAAGCGACCGCACCGTAAGCGTAGGCCGGCGATTCGAAAAGCGACGGCGCAAGCGACTCACGGCCGGCCGCGCCGCCCGCGAGAACGGCTTCGATATCGCAGCCGAGCGCGGCTGCAGGCAAAAGCCCGACAGCCGAAAGCGCCGAGAAACGGCCGGGAACGCCCTCGGGAACCGTACACGACGGCAGGTCGTGGGCGTCGGCGAGCGTCCGCAGCGGCCCCTCCGCGCCGGTCGTGACGACCGTCCGGTCGGTCCAATCGACGCCTGCGTCGGCCATCGCTTCACGGACGACGAGGAAGTTCGCCAGCGTCTCGGCGGTCGTCCCCGACCGCGAGACGACGTTGACGAGCGTCGACGAGAGCGGGAGCTCATCGAGCAGTTGACGGGTGGGGGCCGGGTCGACGTTGTCGAGCGTGTAGTGACTCTCGGCACCCAGCGCTGCCGTAATCGTTTCAGCGCCGAGCGCCGAGCCGCCGATGCCGACGGTCAGTACTGCCTCAGGGTCGAACCCCGAGACAGCCTCATAGATGGCGTCGGGGTCGGTATCAGTCGGGAGTGCGAGGCTCGCATAGCCGAAGCGCCGGGCTTCGATGTTCGCTTCGATGCGGTCGTGGGCGTCGGCGACACGGTCGTCGAGCCGCTCTAATGACGCCTCGGAGACGCCAGTGACGGCCTCGGCGGCGAGGGCGTTACCGAAATCGACGTTCATGTTCCGGTCACCGGCGGCGACCGCCAAGGCGTTGACGGTGAGCGGACGGTCGGAGACGTGCTAGCGGCTCCCGCGAAACGCCGAAGGGCATCGATACCGTTCGAGTGGATATGAACGCCCAGGAAGGCTGTTTTTTAGTCACGCACGCTGAGGAAGCGTCGGCGGTGCTGAAAGACGTCGACCGCGGACAGGTCCACACCCTGGCCGACAACCCCGGCGTCGAGGTCCGAGACGTCATCGAGGGGACGGTCGCCCCCGAGCCGCCGATGGAAGTGGCCTACCAGCTTGTCGACATCGAGACGCGCCGGCAACTCTCCATCGAGGAAAGCCCGGAACCGCCGACCCAACAGGAGCGGGCGATGGCCGCCGAGCAGCCGACCGGCGAGATGGCGACCGAAGAACGCGCCGGCACCGGCGAGATACACGTCCTTTCGGTTCCGGAAGACCAAACCGAGCCGGCCGTTGAGGATGTTCTCGACGACGAAGCGACGCTGGTCCGGGCCGCGAAGCTGGGCGTCGAACGCGTCGAAATCCGCAGCGAACCCGGTGTCGTCAGTGTCCGGTATCTCCCCTGACCGGCCACCGCAGCCCGCTTTCGCGATAGAAACGCCTTTCCGGCCACGCGGATTCTCACCCGGTAATGACCAGCGTCAAGGAGTTCCGCATCGAGGAGCCGGCAACGGAAACGGACCTCGGTGCCGGAGCGTTCGTCTTCACCGATGACTACTCGGTGTTCGACTGGGGGAAGATGCCCGACTCGATACCCAACAAGGGTGCGTCGCTGTGTGCGATGGGCGCGGCGAACTTCGAGCGGCTGGAGGCCGAAGGCATCCCGACCCACTACCGCGGCGTCGTCAGCGGCGGCGAGGTTGTCGCACTGTCGGAGGCGGTCTCACCACCCCGGGAAATGGCGATCGAACTCACGCAGGTCCCCGACCTGCCGCACGACGGCCGCGAGTACGACTACGAGGCGTTCCACGCCGACGCCGGAGAGAACTACCTGATTCCGCTCGAAATCGTCTTCCGAAACACGGTCCCAGTCGGCTCGTCGCTGCGCTCGCGGGCCGACCCCGAAGCGTTCGGCCTCGACTACGAGGAGTGGCCCGACGAGCCGGTCGATTTGCCGGAGCCAGTCGTGGAGTTTTCGACGAAGTTCGAGGAGTCCGACCGGTATCTCTCGCGGTCGAACGCCGACTACATCGCCGGCAAGGCCGACATTGACGACCTCGAATCGGTAGCCCGCGATGTCAACACCATCGTCACCGAGACGGCTGCCGAAGCCGGATTGAAACACGAGGACGGCAAAATCGAGTGCCTGTATTTCGACGGCGAAATCCGGGTCGCCGACGTGGTCGGCACCTTCGACGAGAACCGCTTTTCCCACGACGGCCAACAGCTCTCCAAGGAGGTCGTCCGCCAGTACCACAAGCGGACCCAGTCCGAGTGGGTCGAGGCGGTCGGCGAGGCCAAAGAGCGGGCAAAGGCCGAAGACGTCGCCGACTGGCGGGAGCTCTGTGAGACGGAGCCGGAGCCGCTCGACGACCACGTTATCGATGCCGTTCGGGACATGTACACCGCCGGCACGAACGCCTACATCGACCGGGAGCTGTTCAGCGCGCCGCCGCTTTCAGAGGCCGTCGAAACGGTCAGGAAACTGTAGGCGGACGAATCCCGGGTGTTTTTATTATCGGCTGTAGAACGGCCGGATATGACCCCCCTACAGATTCTCGACCCCGTGATGGCGGTCGTACTGCTGGGTATCGTCACGACGCTCGCCATTGTCTTCGGGTTCATCTGGGCGTACGGCAAGATACGGGAACCGCCGGAGATTCACACCGACGACGAGAACGGCGGCCACGCGGCCTGAAAGGACGGCACTGTTTCTGCACCGTGTTTGGAGCAAGACCGTACTGACAGCAAGCCGCGGGTGTCCCGTGGCAAGACTCTTAGGGTAGCCAAAATATCGTCAGTTACAAGCTTTTAGGATAGCCAAAACGAACCACGGTGGAAGACGTGGACGGGTTAGAAGTCGACAAAGCGGTGCCCAGTAGCCGTTTTTCCTGGCCAAATCGTTCTCTTTTCGGGACAGATATCGATAGCTATATATGCTTTAGGCCGACCTAAAACTACATGTATGAGTCAGCAGCGACAGACTGACGGTAACGACGGTCGGTTCACCGGGCGGCGAGCATTCATTGTAGGCGCAGCGGCAACCGGTGTTGCCGCATTCGCCGGATGTACTGACAACGGCAACGGTGACGGCAACGGCACCGGCAACGGCACCGGCAACGGCACCGGCAACGGCGACGGCAACGGGGGCGCTGACAGCGTCGCCGGTGCATCCCCGCTCGGCCAGCCGGTAGAACCCGCAGGCGTTTCGTGGGACGACCTCGGTGACCTTGAAGGCGAGATCACCGTCTATTCGGGGCGGACGCCCGACCAAATCGACCTTGTGTTCGAGCAACTCGAAAACGAGTACAGCGGGCTAACGATTAACCGCGACTACGACGACAACGACGCACAAGTCAACCAGTTGATGCAGGAAGGCGAGGCAACGCCGGCGGACGTGTTTTATTCACAAGACCCCGGCGCACTGCAGGCAGTCGCCGACAACGGTCTTACACAGGTGCTTCCGGAGGATGTCATCGACACCGTTCCGGGAAGCTACCGGCATCCCGACGGACACTGGACCGGCGTCAGTGGCCGCGTCCGGTCGGTTCTGTACAACAGTGACCGTCTCGACGAGACACCGTTCGACAGTTGGGACGAGCTTCCGGACGACATCTTCTCGTACGCCGAAGATCCACGGTTCGAAGGCATTATCGCAACACGTCCGAACTCGGGGACCTTCCGCGGGTTCATTCAGTCGATGGTCGAACTCGAAGGCGAAGAAACGACCCGCCAGTGGGTTAGCGACTTCATGGACCAGGACCCACAGCTATTCACGAGCGGCAGTAGCCACGCGGAGGCGATCAACCGCGGTGGGGACGACGATCCGATAATCGGGCTCGGAAACAGCTACTACGGGGCTCGCATCGTCAACGAAAACCCCGACGCGCCGCTCCGCGTTGCGTTCACACAGGATGACCCGGGCGCTCTGTTCAGCGTGGCCGGTGTTGCTGCGACGGCCAACGTTGATGACCCCGAACTCGTCGCTGAGTTCGTGCGCCACCTGGTCGCCGTCGAGGGCCAGGAGTTCATGATGGAGGACAACGGCGAGTTCCCTGTCATCGACGGTGTCGACTACGTCGGTCCGCTGCCCGGCCCCGACGAACTCAACTCGCCGACGTTTGACCTCTCAGAGTTCGATATGGAGCTTCAGGGCGCGCGCGAGCTCCTCGAAGACGAAGGGATGCTTCCGGTCTAACAGCCTTCGAAACACCCGCTTCGTATCACCGTTTTACCGCGTCCGGAATCTCCCGAGCCCGGTGGAGGCTCGGGACAGGTTCCAGCTCCGTGGCGAACTGCCCACGCCCGTGTCGTCTAGACAGCGCATATAGAACAGAAGGTTGGCCCGCTCACGTAGAGAGTAATCCAAAGCCTTAGGCCGGGCGGAACCGAAAATCGGCGTAATTCGCTCGGCGAGCAGAAAACGACGGTAATCACACGGACATACCGCCGTTTTCGCATGGGACCGCACGACGGTACAGCGGAACACAGTGGCCGGACAGCCGTGGGATATCGGCCGCATCTGCTGAAGAAAGACACTATCACACCAATGACGGAACAACGCCAGTCGGACGAATCACCACCAAGCGGTTCGATTAAGGAGCGCATCGACCCTTGGATGGTCGGCCTCGCGTTGCTTAGCGCCATCCTCGCCGCACTTGTCGTCTCACCGATGCTCTGGCTGGTCTGGCAGGCCACAACGGTCGAGCTTGGACGGGCATACGACCTGATGTTCTCTCTCCGGACCGCAGAGATTACCCTCAACAGCATCGTGTTGATGGTGTCGGTCACCGGCTTTTCAATACTGCTCGGCGTTCCGCTTGCAGTGCTGACAGTCCGAACTGACCTCCCGTACCCGCGGTTCTGGACAGTCGTCGCCGCGCTGCCGCTCGTCATCCCGAGCTACATCGGTGCGATTGCGTTTGTCTCGATGTTCGGTTCTGGGGGCGAGATTGATTCTCTGTTCGGCATGACGATTCCGCGAATCGACGGGCTATGGGGGGCTGTTTTCATCATCACCCTCTACACGTATCCGTACGTCTTTCTGACGACGCGGGCCGCGCTGGTCTCGATGGACAGTCGACTCGTAGACGCCGCCCGGACGCTCAATCATGGCCCCGTCAAAGCGTTCCGCGACGTGACACTGCCGAACATCAGACCCGGTATCGCGGCCGGGGCGCTACTGGCAGGGCTGTATGCGATTTCTGACTTCGGAACGCCCGCGTTCATGCAGGCTCGTGTGTTCACAAGCCGGATATACGGGGAGTTCAGCGGGTTTCAAGTCGAGTACGCCGCGTTGCTCGCGCTGCAGCTAGTCTCTATCGTCGCCATCGTGCTCGTTATTGAGGCCGGCATCGGCCGGGACGAAGACGCCAGCGGCGGGGGCGGAAGCGGGGCGACTATCATGCTCGGCCACTGGAAGTGGCCGGCGATGGGCTTCGTCTCGTTGCTCGGCGTGCTTACACTTGTCATCCCGGTTGCAATCTTTACTACCTGGGTGTTCCGAAGCGAAGGAGACCGGATCCCGGCCCTCGAATTCCAGACCGAGGTAGCGTTCAACTCGGTCTATCTTGCGCTACTCGCCGCACTCGTTGCGTGTCTGTTCGCTCTGCCGGTCGCGTATTATTCGGGCCGGACGAGCTCCTTCGTTTCACGAGTCCTCGAACGTGCTACGTACATCGGTTTCGCGGTCCCCGGTGTCGTCATCGGTCTGGCATTGGTGTTCCTCGGCACGCGAACGCTGCCGTCGTTGTACCGGGAGGGGGTGTGGCTGCTCGTGTTCGGCTACGTCATTCGATTCCTCCCGCAGGCGGTCGGCACCGTCCGGTCGTCGGTCCTCCAAGTCGACGACGAGACTATCGAAGCCGCACGGACGCTCAACGCCGGACGGTTGGAGACGTTCCGCCGCGTGACGCTTCCGATGATAGCCCCAGGTGTCGTCGCCGGGGCCGTCCTTGTCTTCCTCACGACGATGAAGGAGCTGCCGATGACGCTGATGCTCCAACCAATCGGCATGGACACACTCGTTATCAAGGTGTGGCAGGCACACGAAGCACTCGCATATCGGTACGCCGCTGTTCCGGCGCTACTTCTCATCCTCATTTCGGGCGTGACAATGATTGTCCTGCTCCGGCAGGAAGGCTACGAGGTTACCTGACTCGGGTGGAGCACCTACGGTCAGTCGTCGCCCGAGACCGCCTCGCCGAGGCCGTCGACCGGACGGTCGGGTACCATCTCGTCGAAGGACTCCGGCAGCCCGAGTTGGTAGTCGTCGGTGTCGACATCGTCTCTCAGTTCCGTACGGCCGTGGTAGACGTGGGTCGCGTTGTCGAGGTGGAGTTGGACGGCCTCCAAGAGTGCCTCAGCCTCCAGCGGCTGGCCGCGGCGTTCGAGCTCTTCGGTACTTGCGCCCGCGGGTGCGTTGAACGCCCGTTGGGTGATTATCGGTCCTTGGTCGAGGTCCGTCGTCACGTAGTGGGCGGTGACGCCAGCGATGCGGACGCCTTCCTCGCGGGCCTGCCGATAGGCCTCCGCACCGGGGAACGCCGGGAGCAGGCTCGGGTGGATGTTGATGATGCGGTCCTCATACCGGAAGACGACGTTCGGGCTGAGAATCCGCATATACCGCGCGAGGACGATGAGGTCGGTGTCGTAGTCGTCGAGGAGTTCGAGGAGTCGCTCCTCGTCGGGGGTGCCCTTCTCGTCGCCGATATTATAGAAGTCGACGCCGTAGTGGTCGGCAAGCGGTTCGAGGTCGTCGTGATTGCCGATGATGACGCTGATGTCCGCGCCGAGTTCGCCGTCGGCCCACGCCTCGAAGAGCGCCTCCAGACAGTGGGACTCCTTTGTCACGAGAACAGCGATGGTCCGTGTCTCGCGGTCGGCCGGGAACCGCACCTGAATGTCGACACCGAGTTCGTCGCCCAGTTCCGAAAGCGCCGTCCGAAGCTCCGACTCCGTACAGGACATCCCTGCGGTGTCGACGGACATCGTCATCCGGAAGATTCCTTCCCGGACGGCCTGGTCGAGGTCCTCGATATTGATGTCACGCTCGAAGAGCAGCGTCGTCACGCGGGCGATGAGACCGGTGTCGTCGTCGCCGACGACCGTAATTTCGGTGTACTCTCGGGTCACGGCCGCCACCTCCGACTCGGGCTGAACGGGCCAGTCATACTGTGCTGTCAGGGGGCCGGCTGTCAAAAGGGCGACGTTCTCGTCTTCTGTGGCGGGTTCTCCCCCGGTAGGGAGACACACGTCCGCGAGTCCGACGGTCGTATCCACGAACGTGTACACCTCCCCGAATACACAACCGTTTTCACGCACGAACACGCCACGTCAGATATGACCGCCTACACCGCGACCGTCACCGTCCGGCTGAAGCGGGGCGTCCTCGACCCCGAGGCCGAAACGACACAGCAGGCCCTCGAACGGCTCGGGTTCGAACTCGAAGACCTCCGGTCCTCGGACCGCTTCGAAGTCGACCTCGACGCCGACGACGCCGAAAGCGCCCGCGAGCGGGCCACTGAGATGGCCGAGCGCTTGCTGGCGAACCCGACTATCCACGACTACGACGTCGACGTCGCCGAAGCCTAAGATGACCGTCGCTATCCAAATGCTACCGACGCCCGCCTCGCCCACGGAGGGATCGGCGTGACCGTCGCTATCATTCGCTTCGGCGGCTCTAACTGCGACCGCGACGCCGAGCGAGCGCTCGCACATCTCGACATCGACGCCGAAATCGTCTGGCACGAGGACGGCCTCCCCGAGGAGACGACAGGCGTGATGATTCCCGGCGGCTTCTCCTACGGCGACTACCTCCGAGCCGGCGCGATGGCCGCCCGTGCGCCCATCATGGACGACGTCCGCGAGCAAGCCGAGGCGGGCGTGCCGGTCCTCGGCGTCTGCAACGGCGCACAAATCGGCTCTGAGGGCGACCTCACTCCCGGCGCGTTCACGACGAACCGCAGCGCCCGCTTCCAGTGTGAGCCGGTGTATCTACGCGTCGAGAACGCCGAGACGCCATGGACTGAGGCCTACGAGGACGGCGAGGTCATCGAGGTACCAATCGCCCACGGCGAAGGGCGGTTCGAAATTGCCGACGACGAACTCGAAACGCTCGTCGACGAGGACCGAGTCATCTTCCGCTATTGTGACGCCGACGGCAATGTCACCGACGCGGCAAACCCCAACGGCTCGAAGGACAACGTCGCCGGCGTCCTCGGCGAACACGAAAGCGTCGCGGTGCTGATGCCCCACCCCGAGCGGGCGTCGCTGCCGGATATCGGTCCGACGGACGGACAGGGCGTACTCGAAGGGTTCCGCTGACTAGTTGACAAGCGGCTGGTTGTAGGCCGTCTCGTTTTCCATCACGTACTCCCACGTTGCGGTACACTCACAATCGACTTCCTCGAAGACCGACGGGTCCTGTCTGAGGTTGAAATCCTTGATAGCCCGCTGGACGAGGTCGTCACACTCCCCGCAGTTGTGCGGGCCGCGGTCGGAGCCGTGGCCGACCGGGTCGGAAACGACGATGACATCCTCGTCGGCGGTCGCTTCGAGCACGTCACAGACCGACCACAGCCACGGCGGCCGATAGCCGCCGTCGTGGTAGAGTTCTTCGACCATCGTGTGCCGCTGGACGTTACAGGGGTTCATCGAGACGGTGTGACAGCCGTCGGCGGCCGCACACCGACGCACCGACCGCTTCATGTCCTCGACAGCGTCCGGCTCGGCGAGAAACGGCGGCTTCAGCAGGAGATACGCCTTCACGCCCGCACCAGTCGCCTGCGCCTCAACGCAGGCGTCCTCGAACTCTGCGAAGTCGAAGTATTTGTTGACGGCGTCGTGGCGGACCCGGTCGGTCGCGGTCTCCAGTCCGATTGCCACGTCGGTTTCGAGCCCTCGGTCAGTGAAGTCGGCGACCTTCTCACGGTCGACAAAATCCGGCAGCGACTCGACGACCATCCGGTCGCGGTCGGCGAACGTCTCGGCGATGGCCGCCCGCGTCTCGGCGGGGATTTCCCGCTCGTCGAGAAACGAGCCGGAGGTGTAAATCTTGATGAGTCCCGCCTTTTCGTCGGCGTTGTCGGCCTCGTGGTCCAGACAGTGCTGTATCTGGGTCATCAGGTTCTCGTGGCCGACGCTGCCGCCCTCGACCGACTCGGCGACGTATCCACACATCGTACAGCCACCGGCGCGTGCCCATCGGCAGCCGCCGGTGTTGAGAATAATCGTAAGCGACTGGTATACGCCGTCAGGGGTGTTGTCCTCGTCGAGCCACACCCGCGTCGGCTCCGTCGGGTCGTAGGTGTCGTCGTTGCGCGCCCGAATCTCGCGCATCACCTCGTTGTGGGCGTCCATTCCGCGCCCGTCTTCGTAGGTATCCGGCGTCGGCTGACTCATTGGCAGGCCTAGCCCGGCAGGCCGTAAATCCGTGTCGACTGCCCGTTCAGCGACAGCAGCCGCCGGGCAGCCGCCACCACCAGAGCGTTGCTCCGAAGGCGGCCCCGACGGCGTTGTAGCCGACATCCAGCGCTGACATCGTCCGGTAGGGGAGTTGCCCCTGCAGCAGTTCGATGGCGGCCCCATAGAGCGTGGCGACGGTGACTGCCACGAGCAGCCTCCGAGGGTCGTCAGCCCGGAAAGCGGCGGACAGAGCCACTGCGAGGACGGCGTAGCCGCCGACATGGAAGACAGCAGTGCCGCCGGGGATAGTCGTCCCGCCATCAGCGACACCGGGGTCAATGACGGACGCGACGAGCAACACTGCCGCCCAGCCCCCGGCGGCAGCGGCCCATCGGGGCCGGAGTCGAGTCATGGCCGCCGTTCGGCCGACGCGTACTTCAGCGGCGTGGTCGTTCAGCGAAATCAAAACTGGTTACTCCTCTACGGTAAGTATTACCTCGGTTGGGGACATCTAGCTAGGCGGTGTAACCGTATGACTGACTTAGGAGGGTTCCACGACCGAATCGCACGCATCGACCTCTCGGAGGGCGATGTCGCCTACGAGAGTATCGACCAGAAAGACGCCGAGAAATATCTCGGGGCGCGCGGGCTCGGTGCCAAGTACGTCTTCGACCAAGGGCCAGATGTCGACCCGATGGGGCCGGAGAATCTGCTGGCGTTCATGACCGGACCGCTGACCGGTACACAGGTGACGATGAGCGGCCGCATCGCCGTCTGCACGAAGTCGCCGCTCACCGGAACAGTAACCGACAGCCATCACGGCGGCTGGTCGGGCGCGCGCCTAAAGTGGGCTGGCCTCGACGGGGTGCTCTTCGAGGGTGCGGCAGACAAGCCGGTGTACGCCGTCGTCGAAGACGGTGCCGTCGAGCTGCACGATGCGTCACACCTGTGGGGAAAAGGGGTCCACGAGACCCGGGATATCCTTGCAGAGGAACATGAAGGCGCCTACGGCAAGAACCTCTCGATGATGGGTATCGGCGAAGGCGGCGAAAACGGCGTCCGATACGCCTGCATCATGAACGAAGACGACCGAGCGTCCGGCCGGGGTGGCACGGGCTGTGTGATGGGTTCGAAGAATCTCAAGGCCGTGGTCGTCAAGGCAAAAACCGACATGCCGAAGCCCGCCGACCCCGAGACGTTCACGGAAGGCCACAAGCAGGCCATGGAGCTGATTCAGGAGTCGGAGGTCACCGCGCCCAATGAGGGCGGGCTCTCGCTGTACGGGACAAACGTCCTGATGAACGCCACCGAGGAGATGTCGGGGCTCCCGACCAGAAACGCCAAATACACCTCGACGAACGATGCTCGCGAGGACGGCTTCGGTGACGAGGGCTTCGACGCTGAGGCGGTCTCCGGCGAGAACGTCAGAGAGAACATTCTCGTCGACGAGCCGACCTGTCACTCCTGTCCGGTCGCCTGCAAGAAGGAAGTCGAGGCCGATGTCGTTCATAAGGGCGAGGAGCTGAACGTCCGGACTGAATCCTACGAGTACGAGTCGGCGTGGGCGCTCGGTCCCAACTCCGGCCACACCGAGCGTGACGAAATCGCGCTGATGTTACAGCGGTGCAACGACCACGGCATCGACACCATCGAGGCCGGCAACATGCTGGCGATGGCGATGGAGATGACCGAGGAGGGCAAACTCGACTCGCTTGGCGAGGGTATCGAGTGGGGCGACACGGAGGAGATGGTCGAGATGATAACGAAAATCGCCACCCGTGACGGCGAGTTGGCGGACCTGCTCGCCGAGGGGCCCCGTCGCGTCGCCGACCGGATGGACGCCCACGACAACTCGCTGGCGGTCAAGGGCCAGACGATGGCCGCCTACGACCCCCGCTGCATGAAGGGGATGGCAATCGCATACGCGACATCGAACCGCGGCGCCTGCCACCTGCGCGGATACACCCCCGCCGCCGAGATTCTCGGCATTCCGGAGAAGGTCGACCCCGTCGAGTGGGAGGGCAAAGGCGAGCTGACAGCGACCTTCCAAGACATGCACGCTATCAGCGACAGCTTCGATATCTGCAAGTTCAACGCATTCGCCGAGGGCATCGAGGAGTACGTCACCCAGTACAACGGGATGACCGGCCGCGATGTCGGCGAGGAGGAACTACTCGAAGCCGGCGAGCGTATCTACACGCTCGAACGCTACTACAACAACCTGGCCGGCTTCGATGGCAGCGATGACGACCTCCCGGACCGCTTCGTTGAGGGCCGTGAGGGAGCGGTCCCCGGGCAGGGCGGCAGCGAGGGCAGCCTCGTCGAACTCGAAGAGCTGAAAAACGAATACTACGAGACCCGTGGCTGGGTCGACGGCGTCGTCCCCGACGAGAGACTCGACGAACTCGGTATCGATGTCGGCCCCGGAACGGGCGTCTCGGCGGGCGACTCAGCCGCGCCGGCCGACGACTAATGTAGCCGGTTATCGGCTGAGGTCGAAGGCGACGGCGACACCGCCGCCGATGACACCCCAGAAGACGAACCGGTATCGACCCGCCGGGAGCTCCGGACAGACCGCAAGGTCGTGAATCGATTTTTCTTCGATGGCTTCCTCGGTGAGTTCGACCTGCCACTCGAAGCCGTCGCCCGGCGAATGGACGATTTCCTCGTCGGTGTACCCCATCGGTCGGTCGGCGTCGGCAACGCGAACGTCCTGCCAGCCGTCGTCGGTGGAGACCTGCAGATTGTACTTGTTTCTATTGCCGGTATCGACAAATCGGTCGGCAACGTTTGTCAACCGGATTGTCGCCGTTTCGCCGTATTCGTAGGCCGGTTCGTCGACGCGAAGCGCAAGGGCTGGGTCGCTATCTGCTTCGACCGTCCCCCACTCGATTTCGGCCTCATCAACGCCCTGCGGGTGGCGCTCAACCTCTTCGGCGTCGCAGTCGAGCGGAGGAACCGGTTCGGGGTCGTCGTCAGGGCGTACGTGCCCCGTAAGGTCAGCAACCGTCGGTCCCAGCGGGTCGTCGGCCGTTCCGACGACAGTCGCCGTCTCGCCCCACCCGTTGGTCACCGCAACGGCAGCCGTATCGGCCGGGTCGTCCTCGAATGTGACCCGAAGCAGCGCCGATGGGTAGGTGACGACCTCGGCACAGGCGGTCTCCTCCTCGCTGGTATCGATGACATCGGCGCGTGCGACCAGTTCACCGTCGTCGAGACGGCTGTCTGCGATTTCGAGTCGGTCGTGGCAGGCGTTCGGGCCGACAGACTCGACGACGACGAGCCGCTCGTCTCCGTAGTCGATGTTCTCGAGAAACGACTGGAACTCGTCGCTGCGGTCCTCGCCGACGGCATCATCGTACCGGCCGAAAACTGCCTGCTGGCGGTCATCGTCGTCGATAACGACGACGTTTCCGACGGCGTCGTCTCGGTCCCACGCTGGGCGGCCGGTCCGCACCGCAAGCGGCATCGTCTCGGTCGTGATACCGTTAGTCTCGCCGTTGTCCGTTTCGGGGTCGAGACAGCCGGCAACCGCGGTGCCAACGCCGACACCGGCGAGCCGAAGCGCTGTCCGCCTGTGAAGCTTCATACACGACCGTCGATGGCCAGTAGATGAGTGGCTTGTGGTGGCTCAAAGAGCCGCTTGATATACGTTAGCCACCGCTCACCGGGGGGAAAAGTGCGAGTTCGTCGCCCTCCTCTAGGGTCGTCTCGAACCCGTCATCCGAGACGAACGGGTTCCGGTCGTTTCTGAGAACGCGGATGTGGTCGCGCAACTCGCCGTCTTCGTCGAGCACCTCAGCTTCGAGGTCCGGGTGGGCCGCAAGCAGCTGCTCGAAGGCGTCCCCGAACGTGTCGCCGGGGGCGGCATCGACCTCGACGCGTTTCGTCCCGGCAGCCTCAGCGAGGTTGGCGAATAGTCGCCATTCCATACCTGTACTGTGAGGGGCCGGCCGTATTAGGGGTGACGACCGTGCCGCCGGATGATTTATGAGCGGCGTCAGAGTATGTCAACACATGTCACGAACACTATTCGGTATGCTCGGTGCGGTAATGGCACTGTTTCCTGACGCTGTGCTCGATGCCTTCGAAGCAATCGCACTCGAATCGCCCGGCGAGTACACGCCGAGACCGTGGCTTCGCTCCGGGGTCAGAGCCGAGGGACTCGTTTACGCCGCTCTTGCCGTGGTCGGTGGGAGAGCCTACACCGGACTACTGTACGTCGTGGGCGCGGTCGGCGCAGTCGTGGTCGCCGCGCCACGACAGTATCTCGCGTTCGGGGCCCGACTCGCCTACGAGGACGGCGACAGCGTCGAGTGGACCGATGGGTTCGTCCGTGCGGCGCGCTGGTTGGGCGTCTGCTGTGTCCTGCTGGCTGTTCGGGGGGTGCGAACGGAGCGAGAGGACTGACCTCACCGGACGACCGTTACGGGTACTGGCGACCGGCGAACGACTGTCTCGGCGACACTGCCGAGCAGTATTCGGGAAATGCCGTCCCGGCCGTGGCTCCCGATGACGACGTGGTCGATGTCTTCGTTTTCGGTAGCGTCGATGATAACCCGTGCTGGACGACCGATTTCGGCGGCCGTCGCGACTGAAACCCCGCGGTCGTCGCCGCGTTCGACGGCCCGTTCGAGCATGTCGTTGGCGGCGTCCCGTTCGGCATCGAGAACGCGGGCGACGCCGCCGGCTTCCATACCGGCCCCATAGCCGGCCTTCGAGGGGTCGATAGCCCGCAGACAGACCAGCGTCGCCTCCGGAAACTCGTCGGCCGCGTGTTCGAAGGCCGTCCACGACTGCTCGGAGCCGTCCATCGGTACGAGAACGCGCATACCGAACCGAGCGGGCCGGCAGACAAAAAGCCACCTCCGAATCCCGGCTGCTGTCGCCGCGGCCGGTCAGTCTCTTCCGTGGCGGGTCAGACAGTTCGAAAGCCCACGGAGCTCGACCGGTTCGGAGTTGTCCGGCGAGTAGACCACCATCTGTCCCTGCTCCATGTAGGGGACTTTTCCTTCCAAATTCGAGGGGATGTTAACGGCCTTGATGGCGTCCTCGTCGCCGAGATTCAGCACGACAGTCGTGTTTATTTGCTTGAATATGGGGTCGGCGATATCCTGTGGGTCCTGCGTGATGAGAAAGAGGCCAAGCCGTTCCTTGCGGCCCTGCTTTGCCGCCTCGGCGAACTTGCCGATAACGCGGTCGGCTTGGACGCTGTCGGCGTCGGTCAGGAAGTTGTGCGCCTCGTCCATCCCCAAGACGAGCGGCGTCTCCTTGATGCGGTCGTGTGTCGGGTCGTTGGAGAGCTTTTCGTCGACGATGAGCGAGGCGACCGCAAGAACCACGGTCGTCGTCGCCCGCGAGTCGTTGATGTGGTAGGTCGGCACCGTGGTGACGCCGCCGGGCCGGACGAACTCCGAGACGAGGTCCGTAATCGGGCGCGCATCGCCATCGAAGATGTGGCTGAAGCCGCTGATGCGCCGTCGAACGGCATCGAAGGTCGCTTCATGGACTTTGCCGGATTCGTCGAGTTCCTCCCGAAGCGCCGGGTCATCGAGGAACGACCGGAACTGCTCGTAGGTGCCGCCGTCGCCGAACTGTCGCTTGAACCGCTTCAACAGCACGCTGACGAGCGCGTTGTACTGGTTGTCGTTGAGCCCGCTGCCGGCGACGAGCCACGGGTTGTCATGGACCATCGAGAACGGAATCGAGAACTCGACCTGCTCGGCGCGGTGGTGGGAAGCAGCATACGACGTGCCGTCGACGGCCGGTACGAACGCCTTCGTGTCGTCGACACCGCCGTGGGCGATAGCCTCCCGCTCGAGCCGTCGCCTGAACTCGGTTCCGATGTCGGGGTTGTCGTCGTGGAGCTGTGCGTACTCGTCTTGGGGGTCGAACTGGACGAGCGCAGGTGCGCGTTCGCGGCCGTCGCCGATGTCGTAACGGCGGTCAGCGGCGAGATACTGCCGTAGAATGTTCTTGGCGGTGTGGGTCTTCCCAGAGCCGGTCCCGCCAGCGACGAGCGTATGTCGGAATACGAGCGGGTCACCGGCGTCGTCGTCGTCCTTTAGCCGATAGTCGATGGTCGGCGGGCTGGCGGCCGTCTTGACCTTCTGGCCGCCGACGGAGAGATGGCCGACGAAGACGCCCGCCTCCGGAATCTTGAGCCCGGTCTTGATTTCGGTATCGTCGACCGCCTCTCTGACAACTGTCTCGGGCTTTGGCACCCGGTCTGTCATCCGGCGTTTGAGGTCACCGTCCTCTTCGTAGAGCACGGCAACGGGCTCCAGCGTCGCCATGAACTTGTAATCGTGTTCGTCGATGCCGTCGCTTCGCATCGCCCGGCGGGCATGAATCTCGGTCGCGTCGTCGGCACGGAACTCGCGTTCGTATTCGAGCGCCGCAATCCGGCAGAAAAGCCGCTCGCCGTCCGGGTAGGCCGCAACGAGGTAGCTCCCGATGCGGATATCATGACGGTTGTCGGCGGTGACGTAGGCACGCAGCCGGGTGTCATCATCGTCCTCACTGATACGCAGCCCCGCAGAGGCCGAGATGGTCCCGATACCACGGTCGGTACCGACCGGGGTCGCCGAAACCGCCTCGAAGTCGTCGCCGTCGTTGGTGTCGTCGCGTTCGTCGTCGTCGCCGAAACTGTCGAATCTACCCGGGTCGGACATACACCGATTGTGTCCGGCATCGATTAAAAACGTGCGCATGCCGCGCTCGGCCTACTTGTCGTTGGTGTCGATATCGTCGATACCTTCACCGGGCAGGCTGATGAGGTTCTCCCGGCCGATGCGGAGTTTGTCAACCCGGTCCTCGTCAGCCATCGACGACAGTAGCTGTGAGACCTTCGCGTTCGACCAGCCGGTTTCCTTGACGATGTTGGCCTGCTTCATCCGCCCGCCGTTCTGTTCAAGCAGGTATTCGACGCGCTCCTCGTCGGAGAGCAGTTCCATGTCGATTTCGTCGTCCGCCGTCTCGGCGTCGCTTCCGGCAGCGTCGTCGGAGGTCGGCTCCGCTGACGCGCCGCCGGGCGGGGGACTATCGGCGGAGGCGTCCGGTGGTGTTTCTTCGCTTCCCGACCCGCTGCGGCGACCAGTTGGCGGCCAGTGGCGGGCGACAAGCAGGTACAGGCCCAGCAGTAGGGCTGCGCCGCTCAACAGCAACGCGCCCCACAGAAGCATCGTCGATATCCCGACATCGGGAGCCGGCCCGGGCGACGACTGCGGGTAGACGATGGTGAAGTAGCCGGGGCCGAACGTCTCCGGCCCCTCCCAGTGGAGGTCTCCTTCTTCGGCACCAATCGGCGAGGTCGTCGGGCCGGCGTAACCGGGCGGGGCCGCAATCGTAAGCGACTGGTCGTCTTCGAGACCGGGGAGCCACGGGCCGTTCGTGGTGTTGAACGCATCGTCGACATAGAGCGTCCCGTTGTCGTCGATACGGGCGAACGACTCCCAGACGAACGTAACGCGGAGCTCGCCGTACTCCGTGCCGTTTTCGTCTTCGACGATTGCGCTGTCCCGGCGTGGAGCGGTAACGGCCATCTCACGGTCGGCCGCCCGCTCGGCTTCGGCGGCGGCCCGCTGGAACGCCCCGTGTCCGGGGTCTAAATCCTCACGGCCCGCTTCGAACGCTTCGGCGAAGGAGTCGAACCTGTCGCGGTCGGTCTCGTTGGTGAACGGGACAGAGACGGCTATCGTCCACTCGGCGTCGCCGTCGTCTTGCAACTGTGCTTCGAAGTGCGTCTCCTCGGCGTCGGGCTGGGCGAGAGCCGGGGCGGCACCGGCGGCTACCAGACACAGGAGGAGGGCACAGACGAGGACGGGAACCCGACACCGCATTGGGTAATGTGTGGACACCCGCAGGGCAAAACCCTTTCCATCGCGAGATAAAACGTCTCAACGGTTGATAAAGCGTCTCGGCAACTGTGCGCCCGCCATTTCGAGGCGGGCGAGTACGGGCGGATTTTTATTCGTCGGCGTACAGGGGCTCCATATGAACGGTGCCCGAGCAGTCCTCTGTGCCCTCCTCATCTGCGTGGCCACCCTCGGCGGCGTCGTCATCGCCGCCGATTCGCCGGACGGGGCGTCGGCCGCCGAGCCGACGGTGTCGGCCACGGACGCACCCCTACCACAGACTGACGGTGAGTCCGACCGGCTGCTGTCGATTGTCTCGGAGGGCGACACCGCCGAGTATCTTGACCCGCCGCCCGGTACAATCGACCGGAGCGGCCAAGAGACAGTCATCGTCGATGTCTCCTCCGCAGTGGGGACAAACAGCGACACCATCAGAAGCGAATTCCGCCAAGAGTCGCTCGTAGCGGCGTTCGAGGAAGCGACGACCGATGCGGAGCGAAACGACATTGCCGCCGATGCGGCTACTCGG
The DNA here is from genome assembly GCF_000026045.1 of Natronomonas pharaonis DSM 2160. Taxonomy (NCBI): domain Archaea; kingdom Methanobacteriati; phylum Methanobacteriota; class Halobacteria; order Halobacteriales; family Natronomonadaceae; genus Natronomonas; species Natronomonas pharaonis. Next base: position 2,441,421 of record NC_007426.1, read on the forward strand.
CTCGACGAGCGCGCCGACGCCCTCATCGCGGCCGAGCGGACGGCTATCGCCGAATACAACGACGGGGCGATAGGCGAACGGGAGTTCCTCTCGCGGATTGCGGCAATCGACAGAGCGGCAGACAGAACAGCGACGACAGCCGACTGGCTCAGAGACGACGCAGAGACACACCTGAGCGACGAAGCCCAGCAGCAAGTCGCCACCGACGCCGCACAACTGCTGCGGTTGCAGGGGCCGGTCCGGGAGCGAACGGCTGCTGCGCTCGGCGGCGACGAGCCGGTGCGGGTCAACGTCGACACCCGCGAGGAGGCGGTCGTACTCGCCACCGTCGATGACGGTACCTACGTCCGCGAGGCCGTAGACCCCACGGCACAGACGGTCCATATAGAGGACCGCTACGATGATGATACCGTGCTCGCGCTGTCGCGGTTCCAAGAGCTGTACCCATGGGTCGACGACGCCCGGAGCGGGACGAGTATCTCCCTGTTCAACTCCGACCACCCGCCGACTCGCATCTACCAGTTCGAGATTCCGCACACGCAGGGCGAACTCATGGCCTACCTCGATGGTGGGTCGGCCGACATCATCCACGAGACCCACCGGCTTGACCCCGAGTCGATGCCCGCGACGACCTACGAAGCGAGCGACAACGGGCTGGCGCTGCAGGTGAACGCGACCCGCGGCGGCGGTCCGCTCGGCATCGAGGTTGTCGATGCGGATACCGGAGATGACGTACCGGCGACAGTGCGCGTCAACGAATCCGAAATCGGAACAGCCGACGACGGGCAACTGTGGACGGTCAGCCCCCGTGGCGCAGTGACGGTGACCGCGAGTCACGGCGGCGATTCGGTCTCGCTTGAGACCGAGCTGTAGCCCGGGCTTTTTATGCGATAGCGCGCCAGACAGGCCATGTCCGACCGTGCGGTCGCTCCTATCGTCGCCGTCGTCTGTCTCGTCGGCGTTGTCGTCGCACTTGCTGCGGCCGTCGGCGGTGCGGTTCCGACCGATGTTGCCGCACCGCCGCCGTCGGCGACCATCGACGCCTCGGCCGGGGCGGACGGAGAGCTCCGGCTGACACACCGCGGCGGCGAGCCGCTGACTCCCGAAACGCTACGACTGCGGGTCTCCGTCGACGGCGAACGGCTCGACAAGCAGCCGCCGGTGCCGTTCTTTTCAGCCCACGGCTTCGAGAGCGGCCCGGATGGGCCGTTCAACAGCGCCTGGAACGGCGACTGGCGGGCCGGAGAGACAGCAACCGTAACTGTCGCGGAAACGAACGCGCCATCTGTCACCGTCGGCTCGACGGTCGAGATACGGCTCTACGCGGGTGACCACCGATTGGCGCGGCTGGAGACAACCGCTAGCACAGTGTAGTGACCCGTCCGAACGACTACCTACCGCCGCATTCTGCGCGGGTTCATTTCTCGTCGGGGACCTCGGCAATCGTCGTAATCGCACGCGGCGTGCCGGGCGCGCGCTGCTGAATGCGGTGTTCGAAGGTCTCGAAGCCGGCCGCCGCGAACATCCGGTCGGCCTCGTCCTCGTCGTAGAAGAGCATGATAGCGTCGGCGAGCTTCTGGAACAGCGTCGAGTTCGGATAGTCGGGGCCGACGACCAGCACCGTTCCGCCGGGCTTCGTGACGCGGCGGGCCTCCGCAAGCGCGTCGACGGGATTGGGCCAGTACTCGATGGACCCCGACGACCAGTAGGCGTCGAAGCTGTTGTCGTCGAAGGGAAGCCGTTCGGCGTCCCCGCGGTGGAAATTGACGGTCCCACGTTTGCCGAACTTGGCGTAGGCCTTCGCAAGTTGGTGGGCCGACTGGTCGAGGCCCCACACATCGTCGGTGTGTTCCAACAGCCCCTCGGTCGCGAAGCCGGTCCCACACCCGACATCCAGCACGCGGTCGCCGTCGTCGATGTCGAACCACGTCAGTGCCTCGTCGCGCATCTCCTCGTTCCAGATGAAGGGGTTGATGGTGTCGTACGCCTTCGAGAGGTACTTGTAGAAGAGCCGCGCGCGGGCTTTGTCTTCGAGGACTCCCATCACGCTACATAGGTTCGGTCGGGCCATAAGACCCCGGATTCGGGCCGGGCAAGCGGCAAAGAATCGTCAACACTCATTACACGCCCCGCCCACAGGCGAAGTATGGCTTTCGAGGAGATGGACGTCGATACCATCTGGATGGACGGCGAGTTCGTCGACTGGGACGAGGCACAGACCCACGTGCTGACCCACTCGCTGCACTACGGCACCGGCGTCTTCGAGGGTGCGCGCTGTTACGATACCGAGGATGGCCCGGCACTGTTCCGCTGGGAGGAACACCTCGACCGGCTCTTCGAGTCGGCGAAGGTGCTCGACCACGACATCGACCACACACACGAGGAAATCACCGACGCGACGCTGCGGCTCATCCGCGAGCAGGGCCTCGAATCCTGCTACATCCGGCCGCTGGTCTACTACGGCTACAACTCGCTGGGCGTCTCGCCGGAAGACTGCCCGACAAAGACGATGGTCGCCTGCTGGCCGTGGGGGGCCTACCTCGGTGAAGACGCCATCGAAAACGGCGTCGACGTGATGGTGTCGACGTGGCGGAAACACGCCTCCAGCCAGATTCCGACCAACGTGAAAGCGACCGGTCCGTATATCAACTCCATGCTGGCCGGCGAGGAGGCACGCCGCAACGGCTACGTCGAGGCAATCGTCCTCAACAAGGAGGGGAAGGTCGCCGAGGGGCCCGGTGAGAACATCTTCATGGTCAACGACGGCGAGATATACACGACCGGGCTCTCGGAGTCCATCCTCGACGGCATCACCCGCGATACGGTCATCGAACTGGCGCGTGACCTCGGATACACCGTCCACGACGAGGCCGCTATCGGCCGCGGACAGCTCTACACCGCCGACGAGCTGTTCTTTACCGGCACGGCCGCCGAGGTCACGCCCATCCGGAGCGTCGACGACACCGAAATCGGCAACGGGGGCCGCGGCCCGGTCACCGAGGAGATACAGCAGCGGTTCTTCGATTTGGTCGACGGGAAGCTCGACGGCTACGACGAGTGGTTCCTGCCGGTCGAAACAGAATAACAGCGTCTGCCGAGGTTAGTAGAAGGCTATCGGCGTCCCGGCGGCGTCGTCTTCGGCTATCTTTTCGAGTGCGTCGTCGAAGTCCTCGCGCCGGACCTCAGTGCGGCCATCACGGATAGCAAACATTCCGGCTTCCGTAGTGAGACTTTCCAGCTCCGCCCCCGAGAACCCCTCCGTCTCTTCGGCGATAGCTGCGAGGTCGATGGCCGAGTCAAGCTGCATCCCACGGGAGTGAATCTGGAGAATCTGGGTTCGGCCCTCGATGTCCGGCTCCGGAACCTCGATGAGCCGGTCGAAGCGACCGGGACGGAGAATCGCGCGGTCGAGCATGTCGAAGCGGTTCGTCGCCGCGATAATCGAGATGTCGCCGCGTCGGTCGAAGCCGTCCATCTCCGAAAGCAGCTGCATCATCGTCCGCTGGACCTCGGCGTCGCCGGACGTCTTTGACTCCGTCCGCTTGGCGGCGATAGCGTCGATTTCGTCGATGAAGATGATGGCGGGTTCGCGCTCGGCGGCCAACTCGAAGAGGTCACGGACAAGCCGTGCGCCCTCGCCGATGAACTTCTGGACCAGCTCGGAGCCGGCCATCTTGATGAAGGTCGCGTCGGTCTGGTTGGCGACCGCCTTCGCCAGCATCGTCTTCCCCGTCCCGGGCGGCCCGTGCAGAAGCACGCCGGTCGGCGGCTCAATGCCGACCTCCTCGAACTTGCCGGGGTTGGTTAGCGGGTCCTCGACAGCCTCACGGACCTCGCGAATCTGTTCGTCGAGGCCGCCGATGTCGGCGTATCCGACATCCGGGCGCTCGGAGATTTCCATCGCCTGTGCCCGGGCGTCGGTTTCGGCGTCCAACACCGTCTGGATGGCAAAGGAGTCGTTGATTGCGACCCGGTCGCCGGCCTCCAGTTGGTTGTAAAGCCGAGGCGAGACATCGGTGATGACCTCTTGGTTGTTTCCGTGCTGTTTGAGCAGCACTTGGTCGTCGGTCAGCTCCTCGACGGTCGCCAGATACAGCGACGAGGTCTTCAGCGCCTCGTTTTCGGCCTGTAGCTCGCTGACCTCCTCGTGGAGTTCCGATTGCCGCTCGCGGGCGTCCTCTAGCTGGTCCGCGAGCTCCTCGTGGACCTGTGAAACCTCGATGAAGTGGTTCCGAAGCGCGGCCAGGCGCTCGGCCTCGGACATCTCGGGGTCGAGGTTGAGCGTCGGCCGGTCCGGAAGCGAGGGACTATGCGACATTAGCCGTCGATAGGCGTTGGAGATTAAAAGGGCCTTTGGGTGGGGGAGAGCGTTGCGGTACCGAGTGACACGCTGCTTTCCGGCGGTTCTGACCCCCAGCGGGGGACATATCACTCCTCGAGCGACTCGTACTCGGCGACCATCTCGTCGTAGGTGTCGATAGCCGACTCGACGGGGTCGGCCGTCGACATATCGATTCCGGCCGTCTCCAGCAGCTCCAGCGGGTAGCCGCGCGAGCCGGACCGGAGGAACTCGCGGTAGTCGGCGGCCGCCGACGCACCGTCGCGCTCGATGCGGTCGACGATGGCCGTCGCCGCGCTGATGCCCGTCGCATACTGGTAGACGTAGTAGGCGCGATAGAAGTGGGGAATCCGCATCCACTCGCGCGCGATGTGGTCGTCAACGACCGCCGGCTCGTAGTACTCGGCCTTCAACTCCCGGTACAGTTCGTCGAGCCGGTCCGGCGTCAGCGCCTCGCCGGCCGCGTTCAACTCGTGGGCGCGGTGCTCGAAGTCGGCGAACATCGTCTGTCGGAACAGCGTCGACCGGAACCGTTCGAGATACTCATCAAGGACGTGCCGTCGGAAGGCAGCATCATCGACCGTTTCGAGAAGGTGTTTCGTCAGCAGCGTCTCGTTGACCGTTGAGGCGATTTCGGCGACGAATATCTCGTAGTTCGAGTAGGTGTACGGCTGTGTCTCGCTTGTCAACTCCGAGTGCATCGAGTGGCCGAGTTCGTGGGCCAGCGTGTACATCGAGGAGATGTCGTCCTGATAGTTCAGCAGGATATATGGCTGGCTGTCGTAGGTTCCCCCGCTGTAGGCACCGGACTGCTTGTTTTCGGTCTCGTAGACATCGACCCATTGGGATTCGAGCCCCTCGGCCATCCGGTCGCGGTAGTCGTCTCCGAGTGGCGCAACGGCGTCGATGACGTACGATTTGGCCTGCTCGTAGTCGACAGTCGGGCTCTCGTCGTTTTCAAGCGGCGCGTACAGGTCCCACATCCGGAGTTCGTCGACGCCGAGACAGTCGCGTTTCAGCGCCGCATGCCGGTGAAGAACATCGAGGTTGTCCTCGACGGTCTCGACAAGCGTCTCGTAGACCGCCACGGGAACGTTTGGGCCGTTGAGGGCTGCCTCGCGGGCCGAGTCGTAGTTCCGCGCGGCTGCGAGCTTCTCGTCGGCCTTGACGCTCTTTTTATACGCAGTGGCGACGCTGTTGCGGTAGTCCGCCCACTCGTCGTAGAATGACTCATACACCCGGCGGCGGAACTCGCGGTTGGGGTGTTTCTGGAGTGTCGTGAAGTTCGATAGGGTAATCGGCTGCGGCTCGCCGTCCGGGTCCTCGACAGCAGGGAACTCCATATCGGCGTTTGTCAGCATGTTGTACACGTCACCGGCGGCGTCGGTCACGTCGCCGAGGTCGGCAAGCAGCTCTTCGATTTCGGCCGACCGCGTGTGCGGCTTCATCCGCAGCACGTCGTCGAAGTAGTGGTCGTACGTCTCCAGGGCGGGGTTTTCGTCGATATACTCGTCGATAGTCTCGCGGTCGAGGGCCTGTAGCTCCGGCTCGATGAAGCTGGCGGCGCTGGAGGCGTCGGCCGCCAGCGACCGCGCACGCGCCGTAAGCGCCTGATACGTCTGGTCCGTCGTGTCCTCGTCTTTCCGCATCCGGGCGTAGGCAGCGACGTTGGCTGCCTGCCGCATCACCGACTCACGGAGTTCCAGCACCGACTGGAGCGTCTCCGGGCTTTCGGTGACCCGGCCCTCGTAGGCCGCGAGGTCCTCAAGCCGACCTTCGAGTTCTCCGAAGGCGTCCTCCCACGCCTCGTCGTCAGCAAAGAGGTCCGTGAGGTCCCACGTGTACGTCTCGTCGATGTCGCTTCGCTCGGGAACCGAACTCATGGCGGCGTCTTCGGCCGGCGCGACCCTAAACCCGTCGTCACTCGGGCGGCGAGAGCGCGCCGGCAACGCGGGCGTCGGCCAACCGTTGGCGGCGGCGCGTCGCAAAGACCGTCCGGGCTGATTCAGCAGCACGGTCATCGACCGTGAACTCGACGCCCGGATAGACGACATCGGCCAACAGCAGCGGCTCGGGTGGCGCGGCGGCGATACCGTCCGCCCCTGAGAGCGGGTCGTCGTCGAGGGCGCGGCCGAGAAACGAAAGCGGCCGCTCACCGCGGGCGACGGCGGCGACGGCGGCGACGAGCCGCCGGACGAGCTGGCGGGCGAAGCCGCCCGCACGGCAGTCAACGACGAGAAAGGGCCCCTGCCGGCGGAGCCGCATCGACAGCGTCCGTTCCGTGCCGCGGTCGTCGGGCGTGAAGTTGTGGAAGTCATGCGACCCGGAGAGCCGGGCACAGGCTGCGCGCGCCCGTGTCGTATCGGCGGACGGCTCCGGCGCATACAGGAAGTACCGGTAGGCACGCGCCGTCGCGTCGTGTGTCGCATGAAAGGCGTCGCCGACATCGGCGGCGGCCCACGCCCGAACGGACGCGGGAAGTTCGCCGTTGAGCGCCCGCGGCAGGAGCCACGCCGGAGCCTCGAAGGCAACCGTCTGTGCGCGCGCCGAGACGCCGGCATCGGTGCGGCCGGCGGCGGCGTAGCCGGGGGGCCTGCCGTCCTCGAAGGCGACGCCGAGCGACGACAACGCCTCGAACAGCGCGTTTTCGACGGTTTCGCCGTGGGGCTGCCGCTGAAACCCGCGGAAGCCGGTCCCGTCGTAGGCGATTCGGAAGGCGCGCATCCCTCAGGCGTAGTCGTCGTAGGTGGGCCGTCCCTCCTCGGGCGGGAACGCCGCGAGCGGCACCTGCGTCTGGTCGCCGCTTGCCATGTCTTTCAGCGTCACGGCGTCGTCTTCGAGGTCCTGTTCGCCGACGACGACGACCGTCTCGGCGTTGATGCCGTCCGCATAGGAGAGCTGGTCGCCGAAGCCGCGGTCCGAGAGGTCAGTCTCGACGACGTGGCCGAGTGCTCGAAGCTCTCTGGCGACATCGAGGGCGACATCGCGGGTGTCGCCAACCGTCAGAACGTAGTAGTCGGTCGAAAGCTCCTCGGCCGGCCAAACGCCCGCCCGCTGGCAGAGCAGCGACAGTGTCTCGTGGCCGATACCGACACCGACAGCGGGCGTTGGCTGGCCCCCGAAGCTCTCGATGAGGTCGTCATAGCGGCCGCCGCCGAAGACCGACCGCGAGACCTCGCCGCTGGTGTCGAAACACTCGAAGACGACACCGGTGTAGTAATCGAGACCGCGGGCCGTCTCCAGCGAGACCGAGCAGAACTCGCGGACGCCGAAGTCCGCAGCGGCGTCGAGGACGGCCTGCAGGTTCTCGACAGCGGCCTCGACACGGTCGGTGCCGGCGAATTCGACGAGTTCCGAGAGGTCGTCGGTGCGGAGCAGCGAATCGAAGGTGTCGGCTTCCTCGTGTGTCAGTCCCGCGCCGACGAGCAGCGAGCGGTACTCTTCGTCGTCGATTTTTTCGCGTTTGTCGACCGCGCGGATGGCGTCAGTCGTGTCAACGTCGCTGTCCATCGCCGCCAGCAGACCACCGAGGATATCTCGGTGCGAGACGCGGAACTCGAAGTCCGCACCGTCGAGGCCCAAGTCGGTCAAGGCGTCGGCGGCGGTCGCGAGGACTTCTGCGTCGGCCTCCGGGCGCTCGGAGCCGAAGATGTCGATGTTCGTCTGGTAGAACTCCCTGAAACGGCCTTGCTGGACCTGCTCGTAGCGCCAGAAGGGCCGCGTCGAGAACCACTTGACCGGCTTGGCGAGCGCCTGCTGTTTCGCGACGACCATCCGGGCGACCGTCGGCGTCAGCTCCGGCGTCAGCGAGACCTCGCGGCCGCCCTTGTCCTCGAAGGCGTACAGTTCCTCGACGATTTCTTCGCCGGATTTGTCGACGTATAGCTGCGTCCGTTCGAGGGCGGGGGTGCCGACCTCGCGGAAGCCATAGCGTCGAGCGCGCGTTTCGATGGTGTCTGTGACCTCCCGGCGGGCGGACATTTCGCCGGGGTAGAACTCACGGAAGCCCTTCAGGCCGTCGTACATACGGGCGGCTTCGACGGCGAGGGCCTAAAAGGTGCGATTGTCGACTGCAGCGGCGGCGTCGGGGGTTAGTCTTCGACGACGACCTCGACCGGCTCCTCGTCGTCGTCCAGTTCCTCGTCGCCACCGGACTGCTGTTGCTGATAGAAAAGCGCCGCGGCGACCCCAAGGACGAGCCACGACCGCCAGTTGGCGAGGTTGAGCGTGTACCCGATGCCGAACGGTTTCTTTACGAGCATCCCCTCGCCGGGTTGCCAGTACGCCGAAAGCATCCGGCTGATGGAGGGCCGTTCGAAGTTGTACGGGATACCGAACAGCTCACCGGACTGCGGCTTGTCTGTCATACCTACCCCTACGTCGGACCGGGACTTATCTGCTGTGGTGGGACGGGAACTATCAGGCCCGGGCCCGAAACGATAGTATGCACCAGTTCCTCGACGGCGAGTGGGTGACAGAGTACGAGGCGACAAACGAAGACGGCGAGTTCGAGCGGCAGACGACGACGTTCCGCGACCGGGTCGACCCCGAGGAGGCGACGGCCGGCCGGTATCATCTCTACGTGAGTTACGCCTGTCCGTGGGCCCACCGGACGCTCATCGCCCGGAGGCTGCTCGGCCTTGAAGACGTTATCTCGGTCGATGTCGTCGACCCCTACCGCGCAGCGGACGGCTGGCAGTTCAGCCCGGAAAAGGACGGCTGCACGCCGGATACGGTCAACGGCTTCGATTACCTCCGGGAGGCCTACGTCGCCGCCGACCCGAACTACACCGGGCGTGTGACCGTGCCGGTGCTGTGGGACACCGTCGAGGACACCATCGTCAACAACGAATCCAGAGAGATACTCCGGAACCTGACGACGGTGTTTGCCGACCTCGGCAACGGGGTCGACCTCTCGCCGGAAGGGTTGCGCGACGACATCGATGACGCGCTCGACCGCATCTACGAACCGATAAACAACGGCGTCTACCGCACCGGGTTCGCCGACTCACAGGCGGCCTACGACGACGCTGTCGCGGAGCTTTTCGATGCACTCGACTACTGGAATTCGGTGCTCGAAGACCAGCGGTACCTCGTCGGCGACCGGCTGACCGAAGCGGATATCGCGATGTACACGACGCTTGTCAGGTTCGATGAAGTGTATCACACCCACTTCATGTGCAACCGTCGGCTCATCCGCGAGTACGACACGCTCTGGCCGTACCTCCGGGACCTCTATACGACGTTAGGCTTCGGCGAGACGACGCGGATGGACCATATCAAGGAACATTACTACACGACCCACCCCGACGTGAGCCCGAAGCGAATCATTCCGGCCGGACCAGCCCCCGACTTTGAAGCGCCACACGACCGCGACGAGTTGGCCGGCGAGCCACCGGTCTGAGGCCACATCGAGCCGCCGCCGTTCGCCCGCGTCGGTACCCCATGAGAACCGCCAACAAGCATATATGCATGGGTGGTATACACACCCATAGCCATGCCCGACACGAAGCGCGGCCGCGAACGGAAGGGAATGAAGAAGCAAGAGCAGCGCCGTCGGCGCGAAATCGAGCGCGCAATGGAAGCGCGTGACCACGAAATCGACCTTGATGCGGTCTACGAGGACGAAGAGGAGCTGGAAATCGAACTCGACCGTTGAGCGTCGCTCGACGGCGTGTTTCGTCTTCTCCGAAGCAGTGACCGCCCGATAGCCGCGCGTGTTCCGAACCGGCTTCGGCGTTCGAAGCGACTTATACCCGGCACGCACAAGCAGCTAGTATGACCGACTACGAGCTCGATGCGGTCGACCGGGAGATACTCTATGCGCTGCAGGAGGAAGCACGGAACCTCTCGTCGAGCGACATCGCCGAGCGAACCGACGCCTCCTCAAGCACGGTCCGCAAGCGTATCCAGCGGCTCGAGTCGGAGGGTGTTATCAAGGGATACAGCGCCAACATCGACTACACGAAGTCGGGATATCCGATTCGAATGTTGCTTTACTGTACCGCGCCGATACCCGAACGGGGCGAATACATCGACGACATCCTCGACATTCCGGGGGTTGTCTCGGCACAAGAACTCGTCACGGGCGAACAGAACCTACTCGTGACGGCTGTAGGCGAAACCGACCAGGACATCACGCCGGTCGCACAGCAGATCGCCGATATGGGATTGACCATTACCGACGAGGTACTCGTCCGTAGCCACCGGTCGACGCCGTTCGATGATTTTTCGTCTGAGTGAGGACGGTCAGGCACCCGATACCGCGCAGGCAAGCCTCGGGAAGCCTGCTTCACACTCGAATCACCGCTGAATCGGACGCTCGCCGCCGCTACGTGCCGAGGCCGGCACGAACCTTCACGTGAACTACCCCTGCCTACTCGCCTGCTTCGCAGGCTCCTTGAGGCAGGGGCTTCCTGATTCAACGACGCGACTTGCAGACACGGAAACCGAGTCCACAGCGGTCGCAGTCTCCGCAGGCGTTGTCGCTTCGGAGTGACCCACTCCTAGCTTGGCGAGACCGCGAGAAAGAACGTTTAGCGACGCGTTGAAATCCCGGCCCAACTCAAAGCCACACGCGGGACACGAGTGTTCGCGAACCCACAATGGCTTCGCCGTCTCCACCCCACACGAGGCACACTCTTTCGTCGTCCCCGCTGGTTCGACTTCGACCACATGACAGCCGTGTTTCCGCCCGTGATGCTTGAGAATACGGATGAAGTCGCGCCAGCCCACCTCGGCTTTGTTTCGGGCATTCCCATCATCTTCCAGCATCGGCTTCACGTCCAAGTCCTCGACGAACACGGCGTCGTACTCGGTCGTGTACGCGTGGGCGAGTTTGTGCTTGTAATCGCGTTTCTTGTTCCGCATATCCATGTGGACCTCTGCGACGCGCTGGCGCTGCTTTTCCCAGTTGTTCGACTCGTATTCCTTGCGGGAGAGCGACCGGTGCTCGCGTTCGAGGCGTTCGCGGTCGTCAGACAGGTCGAGACGGTTGATTGACCGCCCGTCCGAATCGTGAATGAAGTTGAGGACGCCGAGGTCGAGGCCCACTGTATCTTCGGGATCGATGTCTTCGGGGTCTGGTTTCTCTGGTTCGTCTCGGTCTATGCTGAACGACGTATACCACGCACCCGTCGCCTCTTGCTTGACGGTGACGTGTTTGATGTCGTCCGGGTCGATGTCGCGGTGAATTCGGATGGGGATTTCGAGCGTCTTACCACGCACTTTCTTGAGTGTTAAAAGTCCACGACCCTCGGGGCCACTCTTGTTGTCGAGTTCGAAGCCCCGCTGGCGATACGTGAAACTCTGGAATTCTCGCGGCTTCTTCCAGTTCAAGTCCCCGATTTTGTGCCCGTTATCGCGTTGCTGGGCGAGTCCAGTGATGCTGTGGTAGATACGCTCCACAGCGGCTTGGAGGACGGTGGAGTAGACGCTACTCCACTCCTCCCACTTGGTTTTCCAGTCGGGGAGTTCGTCACGAACGCTCCAGACGCGTTGGCGGACGGTTTGGTCGGCGCGTTCGGGGAGTTGGTCGAGCCGGTACAATGCATGGTTGTAGACTTGGCGCACGGTGTCACGCTGCCAGCCCAGTAGCTCTCGCTGTCTACTTGTTGGCAAGAGTCTGAAACGCGGGCTGTAGTCCATGCGCGTGTACTTGTGTTTTCGCTTTATAGTTTATTAAACATGTTGGTTGAGCGTGGTTGATAGTCGTGCGGGCACTGTATCCCCGCCCTACTCGCTCCCGTTGGTCGCTCCTTGAGGACGGGGGCTTAGCGCCCTCTCTTCACCTAAAATCATTTCTTTTTGCACGAATTCGTCTATTCAATGAACAATCTCGAACAGACCGTTCGAATCGAAGGGTATAATAACCAGACTGTTCATTGAAAGAGTAGAAGCCAGTAGAGAGTCCATGCGATGGCTCGTGCTGGTTCCGGACGAAACATGAGTAGTAAACCATCCCCACCCGGCGACGCTACCGCACAGCGCTCCGAACGGCCGCCGTCGTCTTCGCTTGTGCCGCGGGTGTCGACGTGGACGGTCTGGGCCCTGTTTCTCGCGAGCGTCGGGGTCCTCGCGGTCGCAGTGTGGCGCGGCGTCGGCTGGGGTGTCGCCGGTATCCTGCACATTGACGGGCTGACAGCGGTGATGTGGGTCGTCGTTACGTTCTTCAGCGGCATCGTTCACAGCTACTCGCGGCGTTACATGGACGGCGACCGCTACATCGACCGGTTCTTCGGCAAGGTGTTTGCGTTCACCGTCGTCGTCGGCGTGCTCGTCGCGGCCGACCACGTAGCGGTGTTCGTGGCCGCCTGGTTGGCGATGGGACTGGCGATGGCGTCGCTCATCGGTCACGTCCGCGACTGGGAGCAAGCACGCGCCGCCGGGCGGCTGGCCCGCCGCTACTTCCTTGGCAGCAGTCTGCTGCTGGTTGGGGCGTTGGCTCCGCTCGTCTGGATGACCGATGCGACCACGATTACGGGACTGCTCGCCGCGTTCGATACCGTCCCCCGGACGGTCGCCATCGCGGCCGCTGGCGGAATTTTCCTCGCGGCCATCGTCCAGTCCGCGTTGCTCCCGTTCCACGGGTGGCTGCTCTCCTCGATGACGGCACCGACGCCGGCATCGGCGCTGATGCACGCCGGATTCGTCAACGCCGGCGGTGTCCTCCTGACGCGGTTTGCGCCCGTCATCGCCGACGAGCTGGTGTTCATGTCGGTCGTCGTCTTGGTCGGTGCCACGAGCGCGCTGCTCGGGCAGGCGATGTTGCTCGTTCAGACGGATATAAAACAAAAGCTCGGCAGTTCGACGCTCGCACAGATGGGCTTTATGATTATGCAGTGTGGGCTGGGCTTTTTCGCCGCGGCAATCGCTCACCTCATTCTCCATGGCTGCTACAAGGCCTACCTGTTTCTCGCCTCCGGGGCGACCGTCGAACAGACCACACCGAAAAAAAGCGGCCACGGCCACACCAGCCTCGGATTCCCCAGCCTAGCCATCAGCCTCCTCACGGCCATCGGCGGCGGTGTGCTGTTCATGGCGCTTACCGGAAAGCTAGCGGGGCTGACCGTAACGCTCGACAGCGGCATCGTCCTGACGCTCGTGGTCGTGCTCACGACGCTGACCGCGGCGCGCGACATCCTCCATCAAGCGAGTCTGCCGACCGCTGTACGGTTCGTCGGCGTTCCGCTCGTTGTCCTCGTCGCTATCGGCAGCTACGCGGTGCTTTTCAACGCTATCTCCGGGATGCTCTCGGGCGTGCCGATGACTCAGACCCCAACAGAGCTGACCGCCATTCACTACCTCGTCGTTGCGCTGTTCGCCGGAGCCTATCTCGCCGTCGAACTCGGCTATCACCGGTCGAGCGAACGGCTCTACGTCGCGCTGCTGAATCTCTCGCAGCCGGACTCGGAGACTGTACTCACCAACAAGGAGGACTACCATGACGTCTGAATCACCGACCAACTACGACGGTATTGACTCGCGCATCGACACCGTGGCCGACAGGGTCGGCTCCGTGTGGCCGCTGCACTCGTTTGTCACGGCGAACCCCCTCTCGGGGTTCGAAGGCAGTCCGTTCGAGGATGCGGTCGCCGAAGGCGAACGGCTCTTCGGCGGCCGCGGCTATCCGCGTGCGGACATCTTCCGTCGAGCGTGGGAGGATGGCCGCATCGACGACGACGCGCTCCGGACGGAGTTAGAGCGCCGCGGCATCGAGCGCGACCCCGAGACGCTGCTCGAAGCGATGGAAACGGCGGAGACGAAACGCGACGACGACCCCGACGACGCGACGGCGGCGGTCGACCGTGTGCTCTCGAAATGGCTCGCCGCGTATCTCGACCAGGGACAGGCACCCTGGCCGATGCCGAACCGCGAGGAGGGCTTCTATTCGGCCTGGCGTGCGGTCGCGCCCTACGACAGCGATGTTCCCGGTTGCGACGACACCGAAGACGTGCCCGCGACGGCCACCGGCGCCGTAGAGACGGTGCTCGATGCGTACCCCCGTCGCCGATGGGACAGCATCATCGAACACCACCTCGCCGCGCTGCCCGGCTGGACCGGGTTCATCAAACAGCGAGCCGACGACGAGTTCGACCCCTGGCAGTCCGAATACCCAATCACGCTGACGGAGTATCTCGGGGTCCGGCTGACGCTCGTCGACCTGCTGGATGCGCCGGTAGCGCCCGAAACTGACGCCGACGCCGGTGACGAGACGACCGCCGTGCGCGAAGCCTGGCTGTCTGCCTGGGAGCAGAGCTACCGAGAGCACCTGCTCGAAGACGTTGACGACGACGTCACCGAATCGTCCCACGGTAACGGCAAGCGTCCGGCCGCACAGCTCGTGTTCTGCATCGACACGCGCTCGGAGATAATCCGCCGCCACATCGAACAGCAGGGACCGTACGAGACACACGGCTACGCGGGCTTTTTCGGGGTTCCCATGCGACACGAGGCGTACGGCTCGGACGTGACGACCGAGGCCTGCCCGCCGATTGTCGAACCGGAGCATATCATCGCCGACCGGCCGGACGCCCACCACGCCGAACAGGAGACGGCGCACAACCGGTGGCACGGGCTGGTGAGCGCGGCCCGGAAACACTTCAAGCGGCTCAAGACCAACCCCGTCGCCGCGTTCCCGTTCGTCGAGGGCGCAGGCAGCGCCTACGGGTCGGCAATGGCGCTTCGGACGCTGCTGCCGTCCGCCGTCTACAAACTCGGCAGCACCGTCGACGAGCACGTTCCGAGCAGCCACGAGTTCTGTAGCCCGACGCTCGACCGCCCACGGATGACCCACGAAGAAAAAGTCGAGTACGCACAGACGGCGTTCGAGCTCATGGGCTGGACGGAGTTTGCCCGCCTTGTCGTCTTCACGGGCCACACGAGCCACACGACGAACAACCCGTTCGATTCGAGCCTCCAGTGTGGGGCGTGTGCCGGAAATCCCGGTGGTCCGAACGCCAGAGTGCTCGCCAAAATCTGCAACGACGAGGCGGTCAAAGACGACCTCCGCGAGCGAGGGGTCGATATCCCCGACGACACCGTCTTCGTCGGCGCAGAGCACAACACGACAACCGACGAGATTACCCTGTTCGACGGGGAGGTGCCCAAGAGCCACCACGCGGACGTGGCAGCGCTACGCGATTCGCTCGAACAGGCACGCGCCGGAGCGGCCGCCGAACGCAGCGAAGCGCTGAACGGGGCCGACCCCGACAAGGGCGTCAGCGAGACAGCGAGCCGCGCTGCCGACTGGGCACAGACCCGTCCCGAATGGGGGCTGGCCGGAAACGCCTCGTTTGTCATCGGCCCGCGCGAGTTGACCGCCGACAGCGACCTCGACGGGCGTGCGTTCCTCCACTCCTACGACTGGACGACTGACCCGGACGGGGACGCACTCGAGCTGATTATGCTCGGACCGCTCGTCGTGACGCAGTGGATTAACAACCAGTACTACTTCGCGACGGTCGACAACCGCGTCTACGGGAGCGGCTCGAAGGTCACACAGAACCCGGTCGGCAACATCGGCGTCGTCCAGGGCAACGGCGGCGACCTGATGATGGGGCTGCCGCTCCAGTCGCTCATGTCGGACGACGATTCGCCGTACCACCAGCCGCTCCGGTTGACAGCCGTCATCCACGCCTCCGTCGAGAACGTGACAGACATCCTGCGCGAGCACGGCCACGTCAGGCGGCTCGTAGACAACGGCTGGGTCGGAAACCTGACCGTCGTCGACCCGACCCGCGATAACGCCGCCTTCGACTACGTCGGCGGACTTGAGTGGGAGCCATCGGTACAGCAGGACGCGTCGTCTGAGCGGGTTGCTGCGCCCGCAGCGTCGGACTGAGCAACGCAGGCCCGTCGTCCGGGGCGTCTAGAGCGTCTGTCTCAGCAGTTTCGAGGCGGAGCCTCCGGCCTCAAGGAGCGAGGACTTCCGACGCCAGTCGGAAGGACGACGCGAGTAGGCCGGGGAGGACAGCGTGGAGCGGAGCTCCACGGGCCGTGCGAGCGGGCCTGCGGCCCGCGCGCAGAAGCCGACACCCCCGGCACAGACCACGGACCGTAGCCGCCCTTTCTCCCCGACGTTAATAAACCACCGGCCATACATCTGACGTATGGAGGTGCGGCGCACTGTTCCAGTCAAACTCGACTTGGACAGCGACGACGCCGCGCTTCTCCGCGAAACCGTTGGCGAGTTTTTGTGGGCCGCGAACTACGTTGTTGACCACGCTTGGCAGGGCGAATACAAGACGACCAGCAAGGCCCAGTTGCAGGAGGAAACCTACGACGAGGTACGCGAACAGACGCGGTTACACGCGAATCTCGTCCAGAACGCTCGCAACAAGGCCGCCGACGCCGTACAGGGGGCCGTCGCTCGCTGGAAGCAAGGCGAGTACGCAGGAAAGCCACACTTCTCGCAACCGACTGTCGTCTACGACAAGCGGTGTGCGACCTTCCACGACGAGTCCGTGTCGCTGGCAACCGTTGATGGGCGTATCGAAGTCGAGTACGTCCTACCAGACGGCGACCGCGATACACCTCACAGCCGGTATCTCGACAACGACGACTACGAGGTGACGGGCGCGGAACTCCACAACAAGGACGGCGAGTGGTTCCTTCATCTCCGCACAAAGGCGGAGATGGAGTCGGACACGCCGGAACAGGCAACGACCGGGCACAGCACAGTCCTCGGCGTTGACCTCGGCGTGAACCAACTCGCCGTCACTTCGACAGGGAGGTTCTGGAGTGGTCACGAGTTCGACCACTGGCGACGGGAGTACGAAAAGCGGCGGGCGTCACTCCAGCAGTGTGGGTCGCGCCACGCCCACGAGAACATCCAGTCTATCGGTCGCACAGAGACGGGTCGGTTCAAGATGATGCTCCACCGGATTGCGAACGGCATCATCGAGGAAGCCGTCGAGAACGATTGTACGGTCATCGCCTTCGAGGAGTTGACCGGCATCCGCGACCGGCTCTCCGGTGCCTCGTGGGGACACAAGTGGGCCTTCGAGCGGTTGTACGAGTACGTCGAATACAAATCCGAACTCTACGGTATCGACGTGGAGCAGGTGGACCCGGAGAATACGTCACGCCGTTGCTCACACTGTGGGTTCACCCACCCTGACAACCGCGACGGCGAGGGTTTCGAGTGTCTGAAATGCGGCTACGAGAACCACGCCGACTACAACGCGGCGAAAAATATAGGCTTGCGGTATCTCCGCCGTAACCAAACTGGGGACGGCGGAGGCGCACCCGTAGGCGTGCGCTTGAATCGCGGGATGGTGAACGCGAATGGAGTGTATGAACCTCCTGCCGGGGAGTCCGGCCAGAGCGGGAGTCCACGCGAAAGCCCCACCCTCAACGAAGCGAACGGCGAAGCCGTGAGCGAGTAGGGTGGGGTAGTTTACTCGGCAAAATAACCGAGTGTTCGCAGTTCCGCACGCGAGCCCTCGCTGGAGCCCGTTTCGTCGGCATCGAGCGCATAAAGTGTGGAATCGCCGCTCCCGACGTAGACGGTCCCATCAGCTACCGTCGGTGACGACTGCACCGCGCCTCCGGTTTCGAACGTCCACCGTTCGGACCCATCCGAAGCAGCAACTGCGTAGAGGTTGGCGTCGTCGCTGCCGACATAAACCGTCTCACCGGCCACTGTCGGCGACGAGTTGACCTCGCCCCCAGTTGGGAACCGCCATTGTTCGCTACCGTCTTCGGTAGCGACCGCATAGAGAGCAGCGTCTTTGCTGCCTATCCAGAGTGTTTCTTCAAGCACCGTCGGCGACGACCAGATGCTGTCGCCCGTCTCAAACTGCCACTGTTCGACCCCGTCTGTGGTGTCGATGGCATAGATGTTGGCGTCGTAACTGCCGACATACACGGTGCCGTCAGCAACCGTCGGCGAAGAGTAGACACGACCCTCAGTGTCGAACTGCCACCGGTCGGTGCCGCTATCGGCATCAAGCGCATAGACGGTCCCATCAGTACTCCCAACATAGACCGTGCCGTCGACGACAGCGGGTGAGGAAACGATGCCGTCTCCAGTTTCGAACCGCCACTGTTCGGCTCCGGTTTCGGCGTTGAGGGCGTACATTGTCCCGTCCGTGCTCCCGACGTAGACGGTGCCGTCGGCTACTGCCGGCGAGGCTGTCACCCAGTCAGTAGTCTCGAACCGCCACTCGTCTCTCGCCCCGGGGCTTGAAAACAGCCCGTAAATGGCGGTATCGGTGCTCCCGACATAGAGTCCACCGTCGGCACCTAGCGCCGGTGATGAAAAGACACCAGCCTTCGTATGTAGCCTAGCTGTTGTGCGTCGTGTGCCGTCGCTTGTCGACACACTGTGGACGGTACTGTCGTCACTACCGACATACACCGTACCGTCGCCGACGGTCGGCGATGAAACGATACGGCCGGTCGTTTCGAACGCCCACACAACGCGACTCGGTAGTACGTCGTCACGGTGTGCGATACCGAGCCCGGCACCGACGCCAATGGCGAACGAGCCGCCAGCAAGCAGGAACGATCTACGGGAGGGCGTATCCATACCACGTCTGCTCTCGCGTGACCACTAAAATTGTTTGGTGTCATCTAAATAAATAGTGTGACGGCGTGCATACTGTCTGGACTACGGGTACGTTGACAGTGACACATACCTCTCGCTTGTCGGTGTTGCGTCTCGGGTACCGACGGCGCTGTCGCTTGTCGGTGTAAAAAATGTTGAAAAGCCGAAAGTGAATCGGCCGTTGTTTACAGGCGCGTCAGGTTCGTCGCTCGAGGGCCCTTGTCGGCCTCCTCGATGTCGAACTCGACTTCCTGTCCTTCTTCGAGGTCCGGGCCGCCGACATCCTCCATGTGGAAGAAGACATCCTCGTCCGCGTCCTCAGTTTCGATAAAGCCGTAACCGCCAGTGTCGTTGAAGAAATCAACCGTTCCGGTTGCCATCTTGTGTTCAGAAGGTGGCGTGATATATAACCCTTGCGAAGCGCGACGGCGGACTACCCATCAAGCGACGTCAGTGAGTCGAGGTCGGGGACGGATTTGGCGGCGTCTTTTATTTGTTCCATCCGCTCGGTGTGTTTTTCGGCGGCGAAGGCCTCGAGCTCCTCGGGCGGAATACCGACATCGTCGAAGGATTCGTCGCCGACATCTGTCGTGATGTCATCGACGAGCGGTAGCAGCTCTCCGACGATGTCATCGAGCAGTTGCGGGTCGACCTTGCCGTCGCCGACGAGTGCTTTCAGCTTGGCCATCCCGAAGCCGACGTGGCGGCCCTCATCTTGCCGAATCTTCGTGAACCCATCACACAGCCCCGGCAGATGCGGTAGTTCCGGGTAGCTGTCGGCGGAATACGACTGTTGCATCCCGTAGTAACCGGTCTGGGCGAGAATCCCCTCGATGACGAGATGGTAATGGCAGTACGCCTTGGCGAACTGTTCGGCCGTCGGAGCCGCGAGCAACCGCTCCATCGCTTCCTCGTTGCGGTCGAAGAGTTCCTCGTAGGCGTCGTTGAACCACGTCTCGTCGGTGGGCGAAGACGGGTCGAGACCGAGTGCGTCCTCGACGGGGTGGATGACCTCCCGCCAGTACCGGTCGAAGAAGTCCGTGTGCTTTGCCTCCTCGTATATCTGAGTCGTGACGAACATCTGGTCGTCGATACTGCCGAGTGCCGTCGCCAGCGGCGCGAGGTCCTCAGTCACCGCCTGCTCGCCCGCGCCAAAGCGGGCAACGCCGGAACGAAGCCCATCGAGGTACGTCTCGGGGGTGTCAGTCGAATCAAGAAACGCTTTCAGGTTCTCGCGGTCGGTGTCCAGTTCGATATCGTGGGGGTCCCAGTGTCGCTCGACGGCGTTCCGGTAATACCGCATCCCACGGGACTCCCGGTCGAGCGGAAGTTGTCGCGTGCTATCGAGGTCCATTGTTCCGCAACCGTTAGCAGCCCACCAATATAATTCGTCCCCTCGTTTGCAGGTCAGAACGTGTACGCCAGCATGACCTCGTCGACGTGTTCGTCGCCGATGGTGTAGTGGTTCTTGCGGACACCTTCTGTCTCCCAGCCGCGTTCCTCGAGGAAGGCGATGGCTTCGTCGTTTGTCGTCGGGACGCTGTTGTACACCTTCCGGTAACCGTTAGCCTCGGCCCAATCGAGGGCGCGTTCGAGTAGCCGAGTGCCGATGCCGTGGCCCTGATGCTCGCCGCGGACGCCGACGGTCAGCTGGGCGGTGCTCTGGAGCTTGTCGAGCTGTGGCAAATCGAGATGCGACCAGCCGACCACGTCGCCGTCGACGGTCGCGACGAAGAAAACGCGGGATTCAGCCGTGTTGTGTCGGTTGACGGCGTCTTCGTAGAGAAGCTGTTCAGCGATGGACTCAGCGACGATGTAGGTATCTTCGGCGGTGACATCGCGGATGGTATCGATGAGTCCCTCGAAGTCCGTCTGTTGGGCCGGTCGTACCGTGTAATCGATGTCGTCGGTCGAGTACGTCTCGATGGAGCCGACATCGAGGGCCACCTGCAGGGTGCCGCCGTCGTCTTCGAGGTAGCCACGCTCCTGCAGTTGTTCGAGAGCGTCCTGAAACTCCTCGGCCGGGAGCGATGTCACTTCCCTGACCCGGTGGCGGGCGGCCGTCCCGTGCCGCTCGACGAACCGGTATATCTCCTCGCCGGCCTCTGTCTCGAAGGTGGGCTGCTCGGACGTTTCCATATCCGGTCCCGAGGGGCGAGAGCAACTTAGCTCTTGGCTCCGTTACTGATAGCGCCCCCGGGTTTCGATTTCCCGGAGATGGTCGACAACGGCCCCGTCGCCGGCCGACCGGTAGGCGTCCTCGAAGGCCGTAATTTGTGCCGTGGGGTCGTCGGCGGTGCCGCCGAGTGCGCCCTCGAAAACGTGGAGGTCCATCGCATAGTCCTCGACGGCGTCGGTGTAGTAACCGAGGCCGAAATCAATGAGGAACGCACGGTCCTCGCCGACCCGGACGTTCCGCGGTGTCGGGTCGCCGTGGACGAACCCAGCCGCATGGCAGGCGGCGAGATGTCGGCCGACATCCCGGACTGCCGATTCTGAGAGAGCGGTCTTGAGGTCGGCATCGCCGACGTACTGGAAGACAAGACGGCCCGCGTCCGGGTCGACATCGTAGACGACCGGCGTGGGAACGCCCTGTCGTCTGGCTTCGCTTGTGAGCCGGGCCTCCGAGCGGGTCCGCTGGCTCCGAAGGCGCGAATCGAGGACAGGATGCCGGTAGGCTTTCTCTAGCCGGCGCTTCGTGACGCGGCCGCCGTCGGCATCGATGTCGACGACAGCCTCTGCGCCCTGGCGGCGTTCGTCGGTCGGGACAGGGCGGGCGACGGCCTCGTCGTCACGCCAGGATACCGGCACCTCGTCGGGGCGGAAATCCGGGCGAACGCCCGATTCGGGGATAGAGATGATGTCGCCGGCCTCGTACATCTTCGCCCCGAGGACCGCTATCATCCCGGCGTTGTCACGGAGGAACCGCGGTTCAGGGACGTAGATGGCAGCCCCACGGTTCTCACACATCTGTGTCAGCATCTCCTGGAGCCGGCTGTTTTGTGCGACGCCGCCCCCGACGACGAGTTCGTCAGCGCCGGTCAGCGACAGCGCCCGCTCGCTGACCTCGGCGAGCATGGCGAAAATCGTCTCCTGGAGCCCACAACAGACGTCCGCAACGGGGGTTCCGTCGTCGTAGGCCTGCTTCGCAGCCGACATGATACCCGAAAACGAGAAGTCCATCCCCTTGACGACGTAGGGGAGTTCGACGTAGTCGCCGTCCTCGGCGTGGGACTCGACCTTCGGACCGCCGGGGTGGCTCCAGCCGACGTGGCGGGTGAACTTGTCGATGGCGTTGCCGACGCCGGTGTCCATCGTCTCGCCGAGCACGCGATAGCGGCCGTTGTGGTAGCCAAGTACGTGCGCGTTTGCGCCCGAAGCGTTCAAACAGACCGGCGATTCGAAGCCGGAGCGATGGCGGCCGATTTCGAGATGGGCGACCATGTGGTTGACGCCGACGAGCGGACACGACAGCGTGCCGGCCAGCGACCGGGCTGCGGTGCCGGCGATGCGGAGACACGGGCCAAGTCCCGGGCCTCGTGAGAAGGCGACGGCGTCGATGGCGTCGGCGGGGTCGCCCCAGTTCGATTCGACGTGGTCGAGGGCAGCCTCGACGACCGACGGCACGGCCTCGCGCATGTGTTCGGCCGCCTCGCGCGGGTGAATGCCGCCGCTCTCGGGCACGTAAGCGTCGGAGTCGATGAAAACAGCGTCAGTCTCGGCATCGAAGACGGCCGCACTAGCACACCAGGCCGTCCCTTCGATACCGAGAACGCGGGTCACGACCTACTGGAACTCGGTGTAGCTGCACTTGCCGCAGTGCTTGCGGTCGCCGTACTCACCGAGGAAGGTGTCGCCACAGCGGGGACACTGCTCGCGGTCCGTCGTGCCGTCCTCGTTGTAGAACTCGTAGCGGGCCATCCTCAGGCCTCCTCAGCCGCCTCTTCGTCGGCTTCTTCGTCTGCTTCGATCTTGTTCCGTTCGAGGGCGTGGTCCTGCTCGACGGCCTTGGCGTCGTCGGCGCTGTCGTAGACCTTGGCGTGGCCGACCGTCTTCCGCATCCCGTATTTCGTATCGAGTTTGCGAACGACGACCTCGCTGGCGTCCTTGTTGAGCTTGGCCGCGAGGGAGTCGCGGACGGAGAGTCGGGACGGGGTCGCCTCCTCGTGAGTCAGCTGGAACCGGACATCGGTCCGGTGCAACATCGGGTTTTCGTCTTCGTCAATGATGTCGACGTCCATGGTTACGTTACCACGAGTTTCCGTCGAAGCACCTAAAAGGATTTCGAAGCCATAGACACGGCGACGCCCGCCGGAGCGGCTAGGAGAGAATCGACTCGATTTGGCTGTAGTCGCTTTGCATCCGCTCGATGATGTCCCGACATTCCGCCTGCGTCTCGTCGGTGACGTGGACAAGCACCATCCCTTCGCCGGGCTGGCCGTAGACGACCGAGGCCCCCACAGGGGCGGCGACAACCGCCGGCAGGGACGCGAGGTCTTCCTCGCCGTCGACGACGACGACCGTCGGGTCCGGCCGGTCGAGGGCCGTCGACAGCGCCTCCAGCAGGTCGTCGGTAATCGTCGACTGCGGATTGGCGACATCGATTCGTTCGTCGAACTCCTCTATCGCCGACAACACCTTCCGCTCGACACGTTCGCGCTCGGTCTTGCCGTCGACGATGGCTGCCGCCGGGCGGTGGCCCGCCTCCAGCAGGTGGTAGGTGACGATGTCGCCGACCGCGACGAGTGGGTCGCCAGCGTCGGCGAGCAGCTCGTCGGTGTCGGTATATATCTCACCGAGCGGGTCCTTGAGCTCGCCGCGCATCTCGGTTGGCAGCTTTGCGAGGATTTTCGACATGTTACCGGACCTTCAGCGCGTAGCGTCCCGGTTCGGAGATGCCCATCTCCTCGGCGATGCGGCTGTCCTCGGGATGGGCGACAACGACGTAGCCGGCCCAGTCCTCAGTCATCGAGGTCGACCCGCAGGACGGACACTGCTCGCCGTCGTCGACTTCGAGGACGCGATGGCAGTCGCGACACACCAGCCGGTCCGCCATCTAATCACCCGCCTGCGCCTCGCGGCGCTGCCGTTCCTCTTCGAGCCAGCCGTGCTTGCCGAGTCCCGGCTGCTTGGCTGTCAGGCCGATTTTGGAGTCTCGGGGGTTGCGCTCGTCGATGGACTTGGTGACGATGCGTGCGCGGACGGAGTCGCCAACACTCAGCACGCGGTTGGAGTCTCTGGACGCGAGCTGCTGGTTTTCCTCGTCGTAGGCGAGATACTCGTCGGAGATCTGAGAGACGTGCAGCAGGCCATCGACCGGACCGATGCCGACGAAGGCACCGAAGTTGACAACCTCGACGACTTCCCCGTCGACGACTTCCTGCATCTGAGGATCGAACGTGACGGCGTCGAACTCCGCCTCGTAGTAGACGCCGGGGCGGTTCGGCAACACCGCGCCGTCGCCGATATCGTGGACCGCAGTTACCGAGACGATACTGCCGACGTCTTCGTCCATCTGTCCTTCGAGCTTGTCCTGTAGGAGCCGCTTGACCAGCTCGGGCGACACGTCCGCGAGGTGTCTGGGCGGCACCTCAACCGTATCTTTGAGTCGGACCCGTTTGTACATGCTATGGTTCAGTGATTTCGAATTTGGTTCGCCCCCGTAAACTAATTACGGGAACGTTCGCTTCCAGCAGCCGCTCACGGAGCGGCATATCGCTCGTCACCGCGTAGTCTGCC
This sequence comes from Natronomonas pharaonis DSM 2160, assembly GCF_000026045.1. Classification (NCBI taxonomy): domain Archaea; kingdom Methanobacteriati; phylum Methanobacteriota; class Halobacteria; order Halobacteriales; family Natronomonadaceae; genus Natronomonas; species Natronomonas pharaonis. The sequence continues at coordinate 2,466,050 of NC_007426.1, forward strand.
TCGCGGCCGAGTTCGACGACGGCATCGTCGGCGTACTCAGCGTTGTGCTCGACGACCGCACACTCCCGTTCGGCAAGGTCGGCACCCACACTCGCGGCGGTCGCCTCCTCGCCACCGCCGCCCGAGAGGGATTCGAGTTCCTCGACGACGGCCTGTGGGACGACAGCCTCGTACTCGCCGAGCAGGCGGTCGAGTTCCGCGAAGGTTCTGACGCCGACTTCGACCGGAGCCATCAGTGCGTTCGTATCGAGCACCACGCGCATCACCGAAGCGTTCCGACGCCGATGAGCCGCCAGCGAGCGCCCACGCGGCGGTTGATAGCGATTTTCGAGCCGTCGGGCGCACAGACCGGTCGTTTCAGTTGTACCTCACACTCGTCGTCGCGAGCGCTCGTAACCGAGCCGACAGTGGTTGCCGTCCCGACGGTCAACATTAGCGGCTCGCCGGTCGATATCGGCTCTATCTCCTCGGCGTCCTCGCCGACGACGCGGTCGAGGAGTTCGACATCCATCGTGAACGACTCCCGCGTCGGCGGCAGCGACCCCGGCGGGCCAGCGACCTGACCTGCCAGCGCGTCGCCCTTCGTCAGCGAGGGGTCGAGGCCGGTCCCGACACCGAGCAGACCGCCGGGCGTGACGGTGTCGACGAACTCGCCGCCAGCCTGTAGCGACCGAACCGTCGTCTCGACGGGCTGGTACTCCGACTGGCCGCCTTCCTCGATTTCGCGGCCGGGCTTGATTTCGATATCGTCGTCGGCCTCAAGCTGTCCCTGCGTGAGCGAACCGCCGAGAACGCCGCCGGTCAGGTCCTCCCACGTCGTCCCCGGTCGGTTGATGTCGAACGAACGAGCGACCTGCAGGCGCGCGTCAGCGTCGGGGTCCCGGTCGGGGGTCGGAATCTCGGATTCGATAGTCTGCATCAGCAGGTCCATGTTCACGTCCTGCTGGGCGGAAATCGGGACCACCGGCGCGTCTTCTGCGACGGTGCCGTCGACGAACTCCTCGATGGCCTCGTAGTTGTCGAGTGCCTGTTCGCGGTCGACCAGGTCGATTTTGTTCTGGGCGATGACGATGTTGTCGATGCCGATGATATCCAGCGCCATCAGGTGCTCTTCAGTCTGGGCTCGCGGAACCGGCTCGTTGGCTGCAATAACGAGCACAGCACCGTCCATAATGGCCGCTCCCGAGAGCATCGTCGCCATCAACGTTTCGTGACCCGGCGCGTCGACGAAGGACACCGTCCGGAGATGCTCGCTTTCGGAGCCGTCCGGACAGGTTTCCTCGACGGTGTACCGGTCGGGTTCGTCGAGTTCCGGACACTCCCGGAACGTCGCGTCGGCGTAGCCGAGGCGAATGGAGATGCCGCGTTTCATCTCCTCGGAGTGCTGGTCGGTCCACTCACCGGAAAGCGACTCGACAAGAGTCGTCTTTCCGTGGTCGACGTGGCCGACCAGCCCGATGTTCACCTCCGGTTGTCGGTGTTTCTGCGTCATTTAGTAATGACGTGAATATCCTCCCCTGCGACTGATAAAGCTACTGTTCCGCGCTCGTGGCCATCGGTGAGCAAAAAGCCGATATGCCATCGTTGTCCCCGTAACGTCGGTCGGACGTGCAACCGAGAGCCGCAGAAACACCCCTGGTGAGTCTCAGGAAAGCAACCACACAGCTTCAGCCAGCACTACGCGCCGAGGTCGACGGCGAAATCCGACTGGAGCCACATCTCCGGCTCCTCCCGGTCGTAGATGACGACCTCGCCGTTATCAAGCGAGAGGTGGCCGTACTGGCCGTCGTCGAGCGGCGTCGTCGGCGGGTCGATACGCGAGTCAGCGCCGTCGTCGGTATCGGTGGGTGCGTTACTCATTCGCATGCGACCGAAACGGAGCGACGGGAATAAGCCTTCGGCTAATTTCGACGTTACAATAATATGCTGTATTATGTCGGTTATATATTTCGTCGAAACGCTCAGGGCGAGGACAGCCCCACATGCCCTTGATGCCGACGTTTCCCGACCGGGCGGCCAGAAACGCCCTCGCCGACGACTGCCAGCGGTGTCCCGAACTCGCCGACTGCCGAACCGAAATCTCGTGGGGTGTTGGCTCCAGTGACGCCACGCTCGTCATCGTCGGCGAAGCGCCGGGAGCCGGCAACCCCGACGCCGACCGCTGGCGGGGCGGCAACTACACCGGCATGTCCTACACCGCCCAGCACAGCGGCCGCCGAATCCGGGAACTCTTCGAGTCGCTGGAGTACGCGCCCGACGAGCTGTATTTTACCAACGCCGTCAAATGCTTCCCCAGCGACGGCGAGGGGTCGAACCGCGAACCAACGAGCAAGGAGCGAGACAACTGCCGGCCGTACCTTCTTGAGGAGCTTACCGCCATTGAGCCGGCGTGTGTCGTTCCGACGGGGCGACACGCCACCGAAACCCTGCTGGCGGCGGCCGACAGAACGCTCGATGGGTTTCTTGATGCCGTGCTGACGCCGATTCGGACCGACGGGCTTCCGCCGCTGTTGCCGGTGTTGCACCCCTCGTATCAGGCCATCTGGCGGTCGCGGCTCGGCTACGAGGCCGACGAGTATCGGCACGCCATCGGCCGGGCGCTCTCGGAGCTCGGGGCGGGGCCGCGGGGTCAACGTTGATGTAACCGCCGGCCGATGTGTCGACCATGTCGGACCGAACCATCTTCGAGCAGATCATCGACGGGGACATCCCCGCCCGCATCGTCCACGAGACCGAAACCACGCTGGCGTTCCTTGATGCGAACCCGCTTGCGCCGGGGCACACACTCGTCGTCCCGAAAGAGCCCTACGAGCGGCTCCGCGACCTGCCGCCGGAGCTTTCGGCCGATGTCTTCGAGACCGTTCGAACGGTGACGCCGGCGGTCCAAGACGCCGTCGATGCCGACGCGACGACTATCGGCATCAACGACGGCCCGGAGGCAGGCCAAGAGGTGCCGCATCTGCATGTTCATATCGTTCCCCGCTTCGAAGGCGACGGGGGCGGCCCGATACACGGCGTCGCCGGGAAGACACCGGAGCTGGGCGACGAGGAGCTCGACACCATCGCTGACGACATCGCCGAGGGGCTCGACTGACACCGGAGCGGCGATTTCCGACCGCACTATTTTTCACCTAGAGCGAGTGGAAAGTCAAATATGAACGGAACGACTGCGGCGTTCGTCGGAGCGACCGGCGGTGCCGGCACGACGCGTCTCACGCTCGAATGCGGCCACCTGCTGGCGTCAGCGGGCCACGATACCGCGGTGTTCGACGCCGCGTACGCGACGCAGGGTCTAGCCGACCACGTTTCCGGCCGCATCGACACCGACGTGACAGCGCTCTGTCTCGGCGACGAGCGGCTCGAAGCCGCGCTGTACGACCAGCAGCTGCAAGGCGCCGGTCGGCTAGCGGTCTGTCCGGCCCGCGCGCCCTTCGAGCGGTTCGCGCGGGCCAAACGCCCCGAGGCAGCCGAAGCGTTCGAAGACCAGGTTGACGCCGCCGCTCGCCAATTCGACTACGTGCTTGTTGATACTCCGCCGGTGGCGGGCAACCAAGCAGTCGCCGCAGTGAACGCGGCTGAGGCTGTCGCCGTGGTCTGTGACGCCGACCGCGCGGCTGACGCGGTACCACGAATGCGGGACCGGCTGGCCGATGTCGGCGCGGAGCCGGACGCGACGGTCGTGACACACGCGACAGCACACGAGGAGGGGGACGTTACGGTGCCACCATTCGAAGCCGACAAGCCGGGAAGCGACGAGGACGCGCCCGGATACCCGGCGCTTGTCGATGTCGTAAACACCGTCACCGAAGCTTCGGTTCCGGAGCCGGAAGCGGAGGGAGTGCTGGACCGGCTCGTCCCCTAGACGAGGTCGCCGAGGTCGCTGCGGGTGTCCGAAAGCGGGTCCGCTGGCGACGACACCGATAGTTCGTCGGCGACGGCCGCCTCGGCCGCCGCTATCGGCTCGTGGGTAGCGACGTACGTACCGAGCGCGAACGCCCGGTCACCGACGCCGGCCAGTCGCTTTGCCTCAGTTCGGGAAAGGTCGCCGGCCAGCCAGTCCTCCAGCACGCGCCGTGCCGTCGGCGACACCGGCTCGATGGGTTCGCCAAGCAAGTAGAGCGCTTTCGCCGCAGTCGTCTTCGGCAGCTCAGCAACAGCGGCCGCACGGCCGACGCTTGCGCCGTCCGCATACGCCTCGACAAGCGTCGCGGCCGCAGTAGCCGAACACGGCAGTCGCTCGGCGAACGGGGCAAGCCGCTCAGCGAGTGGCGTCTCCGTGGCGTCGGTCGTTGCGACACCACGCTCTTGCTGTTCGGCCGTCACCTCGAGCCCCGAGGCGATGTCGGCGAGACCCATATATCGGAGTCCGTTCGCGATGCGTAATAAACATCATTGTATTCCGGACGGAACAGTGGCCCAACGGAGGTGAAGCCTACCGGTTACCGGTAGGCTCGTTCGTGTCTCGGGGTGCTGTTTCCACCGCTCCGAGCTCTTTTTTAAAATACAATCCCGCCGTAGCTCCTCGTGTGATGTACACCGCGACGCGAAAGGCGTGCCCGGAGTGTGATGGCCGCCTCCGAAGCACCGACACCGAGACGGTCTGCGACGAGTGTGGACTCGTCGTCGCCGAGGACGAACTCGACCGCGGCCCCGAGTGGCGGTCGTTCAGCGACGACGAAACGAACCCGGAGCGATGCGGCGCGCCGCTTACCCGCTCGCGGCACGACCGCGGACTATCGACGGAAATCGGCCGCTCGACGCGGCTGAAAGGCCGCAAGCGGCGGCGGGTGGCACGGATGCGCCGCCAGCACAACCGAGCGCAGGTTTCCTCGAAGCGCGAACGGAATCAGATGCACGGCTTCATCGAAGTCCGACGACTCATCGGTCAGCTCGGGCTCCCCGAAGCGCTACAGGAACGCGCTTGCGTCCTCTTCGAATCGGCACAAAACGAAGACCTCCTGCAGGGACGCTGCATCGAGGGCTTTGCTGCCGCCGCCGTCTACGTCGTCTGCCGGACCGCATCGGTCTCCAGAACGCTCGATGAGATCGTTGCCGCCGCCAGCGCCACCCGCGATGAGCTCACCGTCGCCTACGACGCGTTGAACCGCGAACTCGGCATTCCGACAGGGCCGATAGCCCCGACGGAGTATCTCGCCCGTTTCGCCTCGAAGCTCGGCCTGCCGTCGGCCGTCGAGCGAACCGCCCGCGAGCTGGCGACCGACGCTGAGGAATCCGGGCTTGCCGTCGGCCGTGACCCAAGCGGCGTCGCAGCGGCGTGTCTCTACACCGCCGCCGAGGAACACGACCACGACGTGACACAGGCGGAAGCCGGCGACGTCGCTGGTGTCTCGGCTGTCACCGTCCGGAGCACGTATCACGACCTCCGGGACTGAGCGAGCGTCCGGAACGCCTCGACCGGAATATCGACAGTCTCCAACCGCTCGGAGACCGCCGGTGGCACTATCGACAACTGCGAGGCCAACCGGCGGTCTCGGGCGAGTGCATCGGTCAACTGTTCGGCGGCAGACAGCCCGCCCACGGCGGCGACAGCGTTGGCCGCCTCGTCGAGGCTTTCAGCCGCAGCGAGCCGTTCGCCAGCTTCGAGACGGGACTCGACGTTCTGGACCCACGCCGCGACACCTGTCGGAAGCTCGTCGGCCACCGGTTCAGAAGCAACAATGGCGACCGGCTCCGTGGACACATCGCCCGGCGTCGCAAAGCCGATGCCGACGGGCGCGGGACCGGCTTCGACGGTTACGCGGTCGCCGTCCCAGTTCTCGGTGGGGATTCCCTCCCGCCGGGGCGGCCAAACTGGCCCATCACAGCGGGCGACGAGCTGAACACGGCGAGGGGCATCCGCGCGGACGACTCCCTCGACGAACGTTACGCCGTCAATGTGTCGCGTTTCGGCGTCGATGCTCGGCACGGGAAGCCTCTGTGCGTTACCAGCGATAAACCATCGGTCGGAGCGAGACGACCGGGACGCCGAGCCACGCCTCGGCATCGCCCGATGTGGCGAAGTGGCGACACGCAAGCGTCAGCGGTCGTTCGAGGCTGCCCACGCGGGCGAGCGCCAGCGCCGCTGGAACCGGGCCGGCACCGTCGAACGTCGTCGCCCCACAGCCCGGTAGCGCCGCGACCGCGTCGTCAGCCGCGGGACGCACCGCCTCGGCGAGCTCAGCCCGGGCGGCCCGTTCGAGATTGCCGAGTTCGTCTTCCAAGCGCAGACGCCGTTGCCTGACATCGCGTGCCTCCCGAGCACGCTCGCGTGCGGCGTCAAGTCGCTCTTTGGCCGCTGCGTGGTCCGTTTCGGCCTCAGAGAGGTCGGCTATCGCCTGCCGGTATGTGTCCGCTACGTCGTCGCCGGCTTCAAGCCGGCCACGGAGCGTTGCGACGCGCTCGCGTTCGGCTTCGAGGCGGTCGGCGGTTTCAGCGACTCGCCGTCTGGCGGCCGCCCGGGTCGGCACGGACGCCGAAAGCGACTGCAGTTGCTCACGAGCCCTCTCGATATCGTCGGCGACGCTTGCTTTGTGGCCGTTCGAGCGTGCAGCCGCAGCAAGCGCCGCCCGCCGGTCGAGGGTCACTCCCGGCGCGATGACCGCGACGTGGTCGTAGAGACTCACAGCTCCTGTCGCTTGAGTTCGTCCGGCGACGGATGCGGAGAATCGACGGCGAACTTCGCATAGGCGGTCGCCGGCTCAGTGCGGTTCTCGTAGGCTTCGGCGGCCTCTCTGACCGACGCTGGGAGGTCGCGGAACTCATTGAACGGCTCCGTCCGTTCGAGCTGTACGTCGTCCGGGTGCTTTTCGCGAAGCCGCAAGGCGAGAAACGCCCCGTGGTGGGTGTCCGCCAGCAGCGCGGCACGGCCGAAGCGGCGAATGACGCTTTCCTCGTGGGTTCGGCAGACGTTCCGCAGCGATGTCCGGGCGGCAGTCGAATACGTCACGACCAGCAGCACGAGCGTTACTGCGCCGCTTTATTTCTTAAAATCAACGCTCTCCAATGCGTTCGACCGTCGGGGCGTCGGCGTCGGTCAGCTCCCGGACGCGCTCGCGGGCCTCGCGTTCTGAGGCGGCGACAACGACGGTCCCGGTGTCGGCCCGATAAGCGGAGCGTTCGCCGTCGAACTCCGTCGCGAACGTCCTGACCGCGGCTCTGATGCGACGCTCGCAGGTTTCGAGGTCCGCCTCGCCGGCCTCGAAAGCCGAAAGCGCCGACTCGATCTGTCGGAGCGCGGCGATTCGGTCCATTCACACTGTCCGCAGGTGGTCGGTCTGCGGTTCGTAGACGTCGCCCTGACGGCGCAGCTTTTCGATTTCGTGTTCGGCCTGCGAGCGGTCCATCCCCATCTCCTCGGCGCGGTCGAGAACGACATCGATAGGGGCACCCTCGTCGTACTCGGTTTCGACCTCGCTGATGAGCGACTTGATGTTCTTGATGCGGTCGCGCTGGGTCTTGGAGGTCCCTGACTCGATGATGTCGGCGTCGAGTTCGCCTGTCTCCGGGTCGACACCGACATCCTCCAGCGACGACCGGACGATTTCGATAACGCGTTCGGCGTCGTCTTTGGTCGCCGTATCGGAAAGCCGGATGCGGGCGCTGGCTTCGGCCAGCCGGACGAGCGCCTCCAGCTTTCGGGCGGTAATCGGCACCGGGTTGTCCTCGCTTTGTCCCTCCAGCCGTAGGTCGACGTAGAACTCCTGAATCGCCTCTTTTGCCTCCTCTGTCATCGTCGGATAGCAGTTCCGCTTGGCGTAGGCGACGTACTTCCGGAGGAGTTCGTCGTCGATAGCTGGCGCGACATCTTCGGTAACCGAATCGACCTGCTCTTGGGAGACGTTCGAGGTCGCGGCTTTCGTTCGGTGAGTCTGGAGTTCGCCCGCGTAGTTCGTCTCGATGATGTGTTCGGCGAGCTGTCGGTCCTCCTCCTCGTCGGGCTGGTCTGTGACTGTAAAGATGAGGTCGAACCGCGAAATGAGCGGCGGGTCAAGGTCAATCTGTTCGGCAAACGGCTCGTATTCGTCGAAACGACCGTGTATCGGGTTTGCGGCCGCCAGAAGCGAACACCGGGATTTCAGCGTCGCGTTGATGCCTGCCTTCGAGACGCTGATTTCCTGTTGTTCGAGGGCCTGGTGCATCGCCGACTGGTCTTCCGAGCGCATCTTGTCAAGCTCGTCGACGGCGGCGATACCCTGGTCGGCAAGCACGAGCGCACCGGCTTCAAGCGTCCATTGCTGGCCCTCGCCGAAGTCGTCGCGGACGGCGGCGGCCGTGAGACCGGCGCTCGAAGAGCCCTTGCCGGACGTGTAGACCGAGCGCGGAGCAATGTTTTTTACATACTGTAGGAGCTGTGAGTTGTGGGAGACGACGTCGTTCGAGAGGTAGCTGTGTGTCGATTCGACTTCGAGGTCGTAAACCCACTCGTCTTCTGGTTCAACGGGCTCGATAGAGTCAATTCGGTCCCAGCCGATATCACCGTCGGCGAGCGAGCGGAGCCGCTCGACGTCGTCAGCCACGGCGAGCGCCCGGCAGAGCGCATCGGCAACGGCCCGTTCTGCATCCGCGACCGCACCGCCGTCCGGCCGGGCCTCGGTTCGCTCGTCGTCGCCGATAGCGGTCCGTGTGGCATCCATCCCGGATGCGAGCGACGCCTGCGAAGGGTTGAGTTCGTCGCGAGCGGCGGCGATAGCGTCCGAATCGCCGTCGTCGACGCGGTCGGAAAGCGACGACAGCTGTTCAATCCGGCGCTCGAAAGCAGTCAGTACCGTTTGCAGGCGAGACCGGCTCGGGTTCCGGTCGCCGCGCTCGTACTGCTGGTAGGTCGACCGCGGGAGACCGCAGTCGTGCTGGGACAGCCGCAGCGACGTCCGAATCCGGCGGAGCTGGTCGCCGACGTTCGGGATGACATCGGGGGTCGTGGCTGCGTCCTCGCTTCGCACCGCTTCCGCGTCGGCTGTTTTCCGAGCCGTCACGGAGCCGAGGTCGTCGACATGCTGCCCGAAGTCGTCGCCGTCATCTGCCGGAAGAGCACGCGGGACAGCAACAAAATCATTCTCGGAGAGGTCATCGGCGACAAGCGGAGAAAGCCCTCCCTCGGACTGTACGAACAACGGATGGCTCGGCGTCACTTCGAGTTCCCGGCCGCTTTCGGTCCGAATCCGATACATCTTCTCGGGCGCTTGTCGCTTCCAGACCTTCGTCGCACGGCCGGGCGCAACTGCCCCGCCGTCGGTGGTGAGAACGTCGATATCCGACTCCTGATAGAACCCATCCGAGATTTCTGTCGGGTCCTCAAGGGTCGATTCGACGATATCTCTGATGGGCTTTTCGTCGCCGCTTGCAAGCGTTACGGACGTATCTCCGTCGACGCACTTCCCCGTACCGGGGTCGCCGATCAGGAGCATATGGAGGTCACCCCGGATGCGAGAGCCGTCAGGGAGGTCCTTGGTGACGCCGGAGAAAAGCTGCATGATGATGGCCAGTTTCTGCTGTTCGTAGCCGTAGATCGACGGGGCCATCGACTCAACCATCTGCTGGTAGATACCGTCGTCGTTGGAGAGTTCGATAATGCGTTGCTTGTCCTCGTCTGTGATGTCCATGTCTTCGAACTGCTCGTCTTCGATTTCGACCGACATGCCGTCCATGTAAACGTCGAAGACGGGCGATTTCTCCTGCTCGGAGCCCTGCTGGTCGAGGTGGAGGACCCCAGCCACCCGGACGTGGTCGCCGGCGGTCACCTTACCGGTGATGTCGTCCTCGATGTGGACATCGATGCTCTGTGGGGTTTCACCGCCGCGAAGCCCCTCAGGAGATTCTTGGACGCGGATTTTCTGGGCGTCGACGAACTCCGACTGGTCGAAGTTGATGTCGAAGGGCCCCTGTCGTTCACAGCCCTGACACTCGTGGGGGTCATGGAAGTCGCCGGCGGTTTGGGGGATACGGGTGAGGGTGCCACAGCGCTGGCACTCGAAGGCGGCTTCGGTGATTTTCGGTCGGACATCCGTCGCCTTGCGGACGATGCCGGTCACCTCAACGAGGTTGCCGCGGTGGCGCGCACGGATATCGCGAATGCCGGTCGTTTGTTGGAGGTTATGGACGCGAACGTGGGCACGCCCGAGTTGGACATCGACCGGAAGGTCATAGAGCCGCAACGCCTCCTCGGCGTAGTCGCGTATCTGGTCGGGTTGGGCGACGAGGTCGTCTGCGAGGTCGGCGTCGAACCGGTAGAGGTCGTCCCAGTCGATATACAGCGAACGCTGGTCTTCGGGGTATTTCTGGGCGAGTTGTCCAATCTCGTCCCGGTAGTAGTCGCGGTAGAACTGCTCGAACTTGTCAATTATCTCTGTGTCCTCCGCGCGTGCCATTGGGGATATGCCCTTTGGCGCGCGACCGGATAAGAAGTTTGCCACGTGACGGCGACGGAACTACCGGCGGAGGAACGACGGCAACGAAAGCGACTCGGGCGGTCCGTCCGATAACGGCGACTTCGAAAGCGCCTCCGGCAGCCCGTCGGCCGGCGTGTCGGTCCCGGCGTCGTCGTCACCGGAGATGTCACCGAGTTCTTGTTCGACAAGCCGCTCCCATATCTCCTCGTCCGGTTCGTCGTCGGCTTCCAGCGACAGCGCCCGGGCACGGCCTTCTTCGTAGGCGAGTTCGAGGATGCTCTCATCGTAGGCGTCCGGCGAGTTCGCCTTGAGCCGCTCGTATTCCTCACTGCCAGGGGTGTCACAGACCGACGCCACGCCCAGGGCGTAGGCACGTTCGAGCACCGCCTCAGAAGTGTAGTCGACGTCGTCGTCGAAGTAGCTCTCGTACATGGTCAGTGTGTCTGGAGCCGTCGACCGCCGACGGAGAGGCCGTCGTCGCCGAACGAGACCTCGTGGATGTCGGTGTCGATAGCTGTTCCACGCATCTTCAGTACCTGTATGCCGCGCTGCATCCCCCCGTCCTCCAGAAAGTTGTGCAAGAAGACAACGCCGTGGGCGAGGTAGTGTTCGTCCGCGTAGGCCGAAGGGTCCGTCATCTCGGATATCAAAAGCACTGTCGCGTCAGTCCGCTTCAATGACGTGAGAAACTGGATGATGTTGCTTTCGGCATCGTTCAGGAAGTGGTCAAGCAGCATCGTTGAGTCGACAACGACGCGGTCGATATCGTTCGAGTCGATAAAGCCGGTGAGTCGGTTGATGAGTCCTGACGCGTCCCGGTGTTTTCCCGGTGACTGAAAGAGCCGCTTGCCCTCCGAGGAGAAGACATCGACGAACGTCAGCCGGTCGGACTCGAGGACCTGCTCGAAGCCGATGTCGTATCCCGACATGTCGTGAGCGATGTCCGCCCGCGACTCGTGCATACTAATAAACAAGCAGCTCTCGCCGTTCTTTGCGCCATCAACCAGAAACTGCGCCGAGAAGGTCGTCTTGCCGCTCCCCGGCGGACCGGACAGCACGTAGAGCCGCCCCACCGGAAACCCTCCCGCAACGAGGTCATCGAAACCCGCGACACCGCTGGAGACTCGCATAAGTAGAGTACGGGTAATCGACTACATAAGCCCTGATTTCGACTCAGCGCTCAATGTGGTCTCCTCCTCCGAAAACATCTATGTGTCGGGCAGCCGGACCACCCGCATGAACGTCGATATACTGCTCTTTGACGGGTTTGACGAACTCGATGCGGTCGGCCCCTACGAGGTGTTGCGGCTCGCCGGGCGTCACGGCGGTGACATCGCCGCTCGGCTCGTGACTGTCGAAGGGGTCGCGGCGGTCGAAGCCAGAAACGGGCTCCGTGTTCGAACGGACGGCCATCCCGACGATAACGCGGACCTGCTTTTGGTTCCGGGGGGCGGCTGGAATGACAGCGACGCGCCGGGAGTCCGACGCGAGCACGAGCGCGGTGTCGTGCCGGAGTTCATCGCCGACCGCCACGCGGACGGCGTCACCGTCGCGTCGGTCTGTACCGGAGCGATGCTCCTCGCGAAGGCAGGACTGCTCGACGGACGGCCGGCGACGACTCACCACACCGCCCACGAGGACCTCAGCGACGCGGGTGCGAATCTTCGAACAGACCGGTTCGTCGACGACGGGGACGTGCTCACCGCCGGCGGTATCACGGCCGGCTTCGACCTCGCTTTGGCCATCGTCGAAGACCACTGCGGGGCTGATATCGCGGCGGCTGTCGCGACGGAGCTAGAATACGAGCGAGCGATTTAGGAACCCACCGCCCCGAGAAAATACCGTGCGACTGGAGAATACGTATATTGCCGTCGACGGGGTCGGCGAGACGACCGAACGCGAGCTGTGGGCGTCGGGCGCGCGCACGTGGTCGGAGTTCGACCCGTCGCTGTGTGGCCCAACGACCGCCGACCGCATCGAGTCGTTCATCGAGCAGGCCCGCCCCCGGCTCGATGCGGACGATTCAGCGTTTTTCGACCGACAGCTGCCGTCCTCGGAGCGGTGGCGGCTCTACGAAAACTTCCGCGATGAGGCCTGTTTTTTTGATATTGAAACGACCGGTCTCGACCAGATGCGTGATACCGTGACCTGCGTGAGCATCCATCAAGGTGGAGAAACGGAGACGCTGGTCCGCGGCGACGACCTGACGCAAGGGAACCTCGAGGCGCTGCTCGATGGACCGCTTTTGATTTCGTTCAACGGCGCGCGCTTCGACGTGCCGTTCCTCGAGACAGCCTTCGATATCGACATCGAAGCGCCGCATCTGGACCTCATGTATCCCTGCAAGCGGGTCGGCCTAACCGGCGGGCTGAAGGCCATTGAACCGGAGGTCGGCGTCGAACGGGACCGACCGGACCTCTCCGGGAAAGACGCCGTTCGGCTGTGGCGGGACCACGAACGCGGCGTCGACGGCGCGCTGGAGACGCTCATCTCGTATAACCGCGAGGACACGGTCAACCTGAAGACGGTCGCCGACAGCGCCGTCGAGCGGCTCGACCGGAAGCTCCTCCCTTGAGATGGACTGGCGACTCATCACCGAAGAACGACTCGATGGCCCGACGGCGATGGCATACGACGAGGTGGCGGCGGAGACGGTCGCCGAGGGCGGACCGGCGACGGTCCGGCTCTACCGGTGGACGCCGAGTACCGTGTCGCTCGGATACGCCAACGACGCCGACATCATCGACTGGGAGTTCTGTGCCGCCAACGGTATCGACGTGACACGCCGTGCGACGGGGGGCGGCGCTATCTATCACGACGGTGTTGGAGAGGTCGCCTACTCGATAATCGCTCCGAAGGCCGACCTGCCGGGCGATGTGACAGCGAGCTACCGGCAGCTCTTGCAGCCAGTCCTGTCGGCGTTCGAGGCCGCCGGGGCCGAGGTCAGGTTCGCGCCGGAGCCGTCGGAGCCGCTGTGGCAACCGATGTGTTATCTCCGCGGGCTCGACCCCGCACACGACCTCGTCGGTCCCGATGGCCGCAAGGTCGCCGGCAACGCCCAGCACCGTACCCGGGAAGCGGTCGTCCAGCACGGGTCGCTAACGGTGGCGGCGAAGCCACAGCGCCACATTGGGTGCTTTGCCGACCCGCCGGTCGACCCCGCGGACTTCGAATCCACGGTCACCGGTATCGACGTCGACCGGGCGGCACTCGTCGAGAAGTTGGAAGCGTCGCTGGCAGCGTGGGCCGACGCCGACGACGGCGGGTGGACAAGCGTCGAGCGCGAGCGCGCCGCGGAGCTTGTCGATGTGAAATACGACAACGATAGCTGGGTGCGGGACCGAGGCGACCCGACGTAGTGGCCGTCTACCAGCCCGCTGACGGAGTCGTTCCGAAGCCCCTAACGTCGTGCCGCCCCGAATTGTAGTATGGTTCAGGTCGGAGCGCACACGTCTATCGCCGGCGGCGTCGACAACGCCGTCGAAGAGCAGCTCGAATACGACGGCACCTGCGGGCAGATTTTCACCCACTCGCCGCAGGTCTGGCAGGACCCGAACATCGGCGACGAGGAAGCCACCGCGTTCCGGGACCGCTCGGCCGAGGCCGGCGTCGGGCCGTGGGTCATCCACAGTTCGTATCTCGTCAACCTCTGTACGCCGAAAGACGACCTCCGCGAGAAATCCATCGATTCGATGCAGAAGGAAGTCGACGCGGCCGCGACGCTCCACATCCCGTACGTCAACGTCCATCTCGGAGCACACACCGGCGCAGGCGTCGAGCAGGGACTCGACAACGCCGCCTCGGCGCTAGAGGAACTCGATATTCCGGACGGTGTGACGGTGCTCATCGAGTCGGACGCCGGCAGCGGCACCAAGCTCGGCAGCACCTTCGAGGAACTGGCGGGCGTCCTCGACCGCTGTGACCAGCCGCTCGATGTCTGTCTCGATACAGCCCACATGTTCGCGGCCGGCTACGACCTCTCGACGCCCGAGGGTGTGGCGGAAACCTTCGAGGCGTTCGACGAAACGGTCGGTCTCGACCATCTCGAATATATTCATCTCAACGATTCGAAACACGACTGCGGGACGAACAAAGACGAACACGCCCACATCGGCGAAGGAAAAATCGGCGAAGCCGGCATGCGCGCGTTCATCAACCACGAGGCAGTCGCTGACGTGCCGTTCGTCTTGGAGACGCCGACCGAGAACGGCAAGTCCTACCCGTGGAACATCAAGCGGGTCAGAGAGCTGTACGAGGAAGCCTAAGCGGCGACGGCGGGCTTGCGGCCGCCGTGCTGTGTCACCCGCTGGTGTCGAACTCGAACCGCGCGCCGCCGTCGTCACTTTCCGTTACTGACACCGACCAGCCGTGTGCGTTCGTGACGGCCGCAACGATAGCGAGGCCGAGTCCGGTGCCGTTGCCGCCGGTGTATCCCTGCTCGAAAATCTGTTCACGTTCTGCTTCGGGAATCCCCGGACCGTCGTCTTCGACGTAGAAACCGTCGGCTGTCGGACCGACGCGGACGGTTACGTCCGGGCCGGCGTGTGTGACACTGTTTGCAAACAGGTTCTCGAAGGCGTGGTCGATGCGGTCGGGGTCGGCTTCGATAGTGGTGTCGTCGTCGACCGAAAGCGTCGCGTCCGCAGTATCGACGTGCTGCCAGCAGCGCTCGGCGACGGTTGCAAGCGAAACCGGCGACGTCCCCTCGACGAGCGCTCCCCCGCGGACGAGCGCAAGCGTGTCGTCGATGATTGACTCCATCCGGTCGTGTGCGTCGGCGACCCGGCCGAAGGTGTCGTCGTCGCCGGTCTCACGGGCGAGTTCGAGACTGCCGCGGGCGACATTCAGCGGGTTCCGGAGGTCGTGGCTGACGACGCTGGCGACCGTTTCGAGCCGCTCGTTCTGTCTGCGGAGCCGACGCTCATAGCGGTGGTGGCGGAGTTCGTAGCCGAGCCACTTTGCCAGCGTCTTGACCGTCGACTGCTGGATTTCGAGCACGATTCGGTCGCGGGGCTTCTCGCCGCCGAAACAGACCGTCCCCACGACGTCGCCGTCGACAACGACGCGCGCACCGACATAGCATCGGAGTCCGAACCGCTCGAATGCAGGGTCGCCGGCCCATCCCTCTTCGATAGCATCGCCGACGACCAGCGGCTCGTCGCGTTCGATGGTTCGGCGGCAGTAAGTCCGACAGAGCGGGTCTGTCGCCCCCGTCTGGATGTGTTCGTGGTCGCCGACGGCGGCGATAATCTCTTGGGTGTCATCCTCGATTCGGGTCGCATACGCCAGCGGGTAATCAAAGGCGTCGGCACCCATTTCGAGGACGCGCTGGATTTTCGTCTCGATGTCGTTGTCGGTGGCAGCGGAGCTGTCGTAAAGCCGGTCGAGCGCCTCGTTTGCCTGCTGGACCTGTGTCTCAAGGCGGCGCTTTTCTGTCACGTCCCGCTGGATACCGACGAACTTGCGGATGTCACCGTCGTCGCCGAGTATCGGCGCAATCGTCTGGTGGGCGATATACCGCCGTCCGTCCTTCGTCTCGTTGAGTATCTCTTCGTTCCAAACGTCGCCGCTGAGAATCGCGTCCCACAGTTCCTCGTAGTAGGCATCGTCCTGCCGGCCGGATTTGAGTATCCGTGGGGTGTGTCCGATAGCTTCCTGTCTGGTGTAGCCGGTCAGGTCCTCGAACGCCGGATTGGCGTACTCGATGGTACCGTCGGCGTCGGTGACGACGATAGCGTCAGCGGCGTGTTCGACAGCCGCCTCGATGCCCTCAAGATGGCCCGCCGGAAGGCAATCGCGGGCAGCCCTAATTCGAGACCTGACACGCTCGGCGAAGGCAGACCCGGGGTCGCCGTCGTCCGGAAGCGGGACGTAGTCGGCGACGCCGGCTGCGATGGCGTCGCTGGCAAGTCGTTCTGAGCCATCCGCAGCGACCAGCACAACCGGAAGGGTGCTGTCGAGCCGGGACAGCAGCGCCAGCCCGTCGAGCGTCGGCGGGGCATGCCGGCAGACGACGCCGTCAACGCGGTGGGCTTCGAGGTAGTCCAACGCGGCCTGCGCCGAATCAACCGTCTCTACTGCCAAGCCATCGGCGTCGCTCAATCGTTTGGAGACTGAATCGTCAGGGTCGGTGGCGACGTAGACGATGGAGAGCGGAGACTGGCTCGCCGGCGCACCTGTCCGGTCGCCGGACCCAACGCCGTCTCGGGAGGAACACGACGCGGCGGCAACGGCTGGCTGTTCGGTCATCAGTACAGTATCGACGCGACAGCCATTAAATAAACGCCTGCTATATGAAGAGGATTAATCGATAGCGACACCGGACGGCAACGCCTATCCCGCAGGCTCCACTACCGGCGGGCTAATGCGGGAGTTCTCCGCCGAGTATCTGCGGACGACCAGACGCGGGATGTGGGCCGACAGCCGGGCGGCGCTGTCGCCGCTCGACCTCGGCGGCTGTGAGCGAATCCTCGATGTCGGTTGTGGCGAGGGGGCGTTGACCCGTGTGCTCGACGAGGAATCCCCCGGTACGGTCGTCGGCTGTGACCGCGACCCCGGACTGCTGGTGGAGCTTTCAGGGCCGGCAGTACAGGGCGATGCGTATCAACTGCCGTTCGCCGACGGCAGCTTCGACCTCGTGGTCTGTCAGGCACTATTGGTCAACCTCCCGGAGCCAGAACGGGCAATCGACGAGTTCGCCCGCGTGGCTGCCGACCGGGTCGCCTGCATCGAGCCGGACAACAGCGCCGTCGCCGTCGAGTCGACCGTGGACGCAGAAAGTGCGCTCGCGGCACGCGCAAGACAACGGTATCTCGCGGGCGTCGACACCGATGTCGCGCTTGGGGCCGACGCTGCCGACCTGTTTCGGGAGGCCGGGCTCTCGAATGTCCGGACCCGCCGGTACGACCAGACGCTCGTCGTCGAGCCGCCATACAGCGAAGCGGCGGTTCGGGCCGCGGGCCGCAAAGCAAGCGGCGAGGGGCTCCGAAAACGACGGGAGACGATGGCCGGCACCGAGGAAGCCCTCGATGCACTCCGAAGCGACTGGCGCGAGATGGGCCGGGAAGCCGTTCAACAGATACAGGCGGGCAAATACCGCCGGAAAGAGACCGTGCCCTTCTATGTGACCGTCGGTGAGGTGTCGGCGTAGTCGCCGCAAGCGCGGCGTTCAGTCCCGCCGCCCCGGCAGATGGCTCTCGTGTCGGAGTGTCTCCCGGTCGAGGTCGGTCGCCGCGTCGCGGCCGGCAAGGCCCATTGTTAAATCGAAGTCGGCGATGAGGTTTTCGAGGACGTGTTCGACGCCGTCCTGTCCGCCAAGAGCGAGCCCGTAAATGAACGGGCGGCCGATGAGACAGGCGTCGGCCCCAAGCGCCAGCGCCTTGTAGATATCAGCGCCGCGACGGATACCCGAATCGAAGGTAACGGTCACGTCGTCGCCGACGGCGTCGACGATGTCCGGCAGCGCTTCGAGGGCGGTAATCGACCCGTCGACCTGCCGGCCGCCGTGGGTCGAGACGCCGACGCCGTCGGCCCCGTGTTCGACCGCCAGCTTGGCGTCCTCGGGGTGGAGCACACCCTTGATGAGCACCGGCAGGTCGGTGTGCTCGAAGACGAACTCGAGGTCATCCCACGTTAACGATGCGTCGCCGAAGATATCGAGGAAGTGGTCGACAGCAGCCTGTGGCTCCTCCTCGGGCGGGGCCTCGAGCTGGGAGCGGAACTCGGGGTCGGAGAAGTAGTTGGCGACGCCCTCTCCTTCGAGGAACGGGTAGTAGCCGCGGTCGATGAGTCGCTCCCGCCAGCCGAGCGTCGGCGCGTCGACGGTGACGACAATGGCGTCGTATCCGGCCTCCTCGGCGCGCGTCAGGAACGACCGGGCGATGTCCTCGTCGGCGGACCAGTAGAACTGGAACCACTTCGGCGTATCACCGAGCGCCTCGGCGACCTCCTCCATCGGCGTCGAGGAAAGCGACGAGAGGATAAACGGTACGTGTAGCTCGTCACAGGCGCGGGCGGTAGCGAGTTCCCCCTCCTCATCGACGAGTGTCTGGACACCGAGCGGCGTGACCATCGCCGGGTAGTCGACCGTCTGGCCGAGCACCTCCGTCGAGAGGTCGCGGTCCTCGACGCCGCGGAGCATCCGCGGCACGATGCGCCACTCGGAGAAGTCCTGTTCCGTGCGGAAGGTCTCTTCGGCGCCCGCACCGCCGTGGATGTAGGCGCGGGCCGTCTCATCCATCACCTCGTGGGCCTGCTCGCGGAGGTCCTCGTAGCTGGCGGGAAACTCCGGGACGACCCCCTCGTGCATTCCCTCTCGGTAGACGCGATTCACCTTTCGGTTGCCGAACTGCTCGGACATGGGACGAAACACGGCGGCCTCCAGCAAAAGCGTTGGCAGCGGTGGAGACCACTCAGTCGTCGCTTGACAGCGACTCGGCGGCGAGTCCGAGCGGCGCGAGGTCGAGTTCCGAGACGAGAGCGGCCGCGCGGTCATACGGAGAGCGGTCCGGCGTGTCGGCTTCGGGGCGGGACCGGCCGGCCGACGCATAGACGGCCCTGACAAACGCCGCTCTGGCGAGCCTGTTCTCGAAGAGTCCGTGCAGGTAGACACCGAGGACAGCATCGGTCGCCGCGCCACGCTCCTCGAAGGGGCGGTCGACGGGCGACAGCAGGCGGCTCTGTCCCATGTGGATTTCGTATCCGGAGACGGGTCCCGAAGCGCCGGCCAGCGGCCCACAGCCATCGAGCGTCCGGGTCACCGGCTCGACGGTTTTTTCGGGGTGGAACCGTGTCTCGACGGGGAGCAATCCGACGCCGGGGACTGTTTCGGTATCACCGGTCCCCTCGATATCGGCATCGAGCAGCCGTTCGCCGAGCAACTGGTAGCCGCCGCAGATACCGACCACCGGCCCATCGAAGGCGCGAAGCCTGTCGTAGAGGCCGGCCTCGCGGGCTGCTAGCGCGTCATCGACGGTGTTTTTCGTACCGGTGAGGACGACGGCGTCGGCTGAAAGCGGCGCATCCAGTGGGACAAAGCGAACGCGAACGCCCGGAACGCGGGCCAGCGGCTCGATGTCGGTAACGTTCGAGGCCCGTGGGAACCGCGGGACGGCGACCGTAACCGTCCGGCCGTCCGCAACGCCATCGTCGTCGCCGAGCGTCGCTGATTCATCGGCCGCCGGGAGTGAGACGCTGTCTTCTTCCGGAAGCCCCGGGTCGTCGTACGGCAGGACGCCGAGAACGGGAACGCCGGTCTTTGCTTCGAGCGTTTCGAGCCCCGGCTCCAGAAGCGAAACGTCGCCCCGAAACTTCGTGATGACGACACCGGCGACCCGCTCGCGGATGTCTTCCGGGAGAAGCTCCACGGTGCCGACGATGGCAGCGAAGACGCCGCCGCGTTCGATGTCGGCGACAAGCACGATGTCGGCATCCGCAAAGCGAGCCGTCTCGATATTGGCGAGGTCGCGGTCCTGCAGGTTGATTTCGGCAATCGAACCGGCCCCTTCGGCGACGATAACATCGTGGTCGGAGGCGAGCCGCTCGTGGGCGCGTTCGGCTGCCGCCCGGGCGCGCTCCCAGCCGGTTTCGTAATACTCGCCTGCGGCGAAATTCCCGGCGGCCGCACCGTCGATGACGAGTTGTGACTCTCCCGACCCGCGGGGTTTCAGCAGGACCGGGTTGTGGTCGGTCGTCGCGGCGACGCCGGCTGCCCGTGCCTGCACGTACTGCGACACGCCGATTTCACCGAAGCCGGAGCCGGTCGCCGCCGCGACGGCGCGAGCGTTGTTGGACATGTTCTGCGCCTTGAACGGCGCGACGGAGACACCACTATCGGAAAGCAGTCGGCAGAGGCCGGCCGCAACAGTCGATTTGCCGACGTGGCTCGCCGTCCCGGCGACGAGCACCGTTCGCGCGCGTGACACGGCATACCTGCGTGGCGGCGGCACATACTGCTTACGGAGCGGGCCGGGGGCGGCACCGCCGTCGGCCACAGAACGTTTATCGGGCCGGTCCACGAACTGCATACAATGGACGACGGGGCAGACGTAGAGCTCGCGGCGTGGCTCGAAAACCGAACGACGTTCGAGCCGCCGGCGTCGTTCGTCGAACAGGCGAACGTCACCGACCCCGATATCTACGAGGCCTTCGAGGAGAACTGGCCAGACTGCTGGGAGCGGGCGGCCGACCTGCTTGATTGGCGGCGTCAGTGGGACACAGTGCTCGACGACTCGGATGCGCCGCAGTATGAGTGGTTCGCCGATGGCCAGCTCAACGCGGCCGAAAACTGCATCGACAGACACGTCGAAGCCGGTCGGAAAAATCAGGCGGCGATTCGCTGGGTCGGCAAGCGCGGCGAGACCGAGACCTACACCTACGGCGACCTCAAGCGCGAAACCGAAGCCTTCGCGGCGGCGCTGCGCGACCTCGGCGTCGGCGAAGACGACCTCGTGACGCTGTATCTGCCGATGATTCCGGAGCTACCCATCGCCATGCTGGCCTGTGCCCGCATCGGCGCACCGCACTCGGTCGTCTTTGCCGGCTTCTCCGCCAACGCGCTCGAAACGCGGATGCGAAACGCCGAGGCGTCGTATCTCGTCACCTGTGACGGCTACTATCGCCGCGGCGACGCGCTCAACCACAAGGGGAAGGCCGACCGGGCGGTCCGAAACCTCGACTGGGATGTCGAAACCGTCGTCGTCGACCGCCTCGGCGGCGGCCTTCCCCACTCGCTGGGGGACGGCCAGTACGACTACGGGACGCTCGTCGACGACTACTGGGGCGAATCCGTCGAGCCGGTCGTCCGCGACGCCGAAGACGACCTCTTTGTGATGTACACCTCGGGGACGACCGGCGAGCCGAAGGCCGTCAGGCACACAACCGGCGGGTACCTCGCACAGGCCGCGTGGACCTCGCATGCGGTATTGGACATCAAGCCGGACGACACCTACTGGTGTTCGGCCGACATCGGCTGGATTACCGGCCACTCCTACATCGTCTATGGCCCGCTCGCGCTCGGGTCGACGACGGTCATCTACGAGGAAACGCCCGATTATCCCGAAAAGAGTCGTATCTGGGAGCTCATCGAGCGCTATGAGGTCAGCGTCTTCTACACCGCACCGACGGCGATTCGGGCGTTCATGAAGTGGGGCAAGGAGCATCCCGACGAACACGACCTCTCGTCGCTGCGGCTGCTCGGTACCGTCGGCGAATCCATCAACCCGAAAGCCTGGAAGTGGTACTACGAGCACATCGGCAACGAAAGCTGCCCCATCGTCGACACCTGGTGGCAGACCGAAACCGGCGGCATGATGATTACAACGCTACCCGGTGTCAGCACGATGAAGCCCGGGTCGGCCGGCCAGCCACTGCCGGGCATCGACGCCAAGGTCGTCGGCGAAGACGGCGAGAAGGTCGACCCCGGCGAAGCCGGCTACCTCGTTGTCGACCGACCGTGGCCGGGGATGCTCCGCGGACTGGCCGGCAGCGACGAGCGCTTCGTCGACGAGTACTGGCAGCCGTTCTCCGACCCGGACGACGGCGAGTGGGTCTACTTCTCCGGCGACAGCGCGAAAGTCGACGAGGACGGCTACATTACGCTTCTCGGCCGCGTCGATGATGTCATCCCGCTGGGTGATTTCCGCATCGGAGCGATGGAAATCGAGTCGGCAATTGTCGGCGTCAAAGGTATCGCTGAGGCAGCGGTCGTCACGACTGGCAGCGAGCTACTCGCCTACGTCAGCACGGAACGCGGCTACACAGGCGATGCAGTGCTCCGGCGGCGCGTCGTCGACGCCGTCGAGGATGATATCGGCGAGGTCGCAGTTCCGGACCACGTCGTTTTCGCGCCGGAGCTGCCGAAAACGCGTTCGGGGAAAATCATGCGACGGCTGCTGGAGGACATCGCCACCGGCGAGGAGCTGGGCGACATTAGCGCCCTCCGGAACCCGGAGACGGTCGGGGAGCTCAGGGCACGACTGGCTGGCGAGACGCGGTCGTATCTCGAGTCCGAGAACTGACTTCGTATTTTCTTGCTTATTCCGAAACACGCTTGGTATGCGGCGTACCGCTGTGCTGATTATCTCCTTCCTGAACGGTCAAAACGCCCCCAGTGGGCGCATGTCCCCAAAGGCTAAGGTTTCGCAATTGCACGTCAAAACGAAATGGAGGAACTCGGGGCGGCGGAATACGAGACGTTGCGGGAGGCCGCGACGACCGCCAGAGAGCAACTTGTGTTGCGGCTGGCGGCAGAAGCGGGGCTCCGACCGGCCGAGCAGGCACAGCTTCGGCTCGACGATATCGACCGGCGGCAGTTCGACGGGGAGGTTCATCACTTCCTTTCAGTCAGGGGTGCGGACGGGACGGTCCGGCGCCGGGGGTATCTGCCAGCCAGCCTCGCACGGACAGTCGAAGAATACGCCGAAGCGACCGGCCGTGAACCGGCCGACCGTCTCGTCGATGTGACCCCCCGCCGGATACAGATGCTCATTTCGGAGGTCGGCGACCGGGCGGCGAAACGAACCGGCGACGAACGGTTCGAATCGGTCTCCAGTGACGCGCTGCGGCGGTATTTCGCCCGGCGGCTGCTGTCCGAGGCGAACATCGACCCGCGCGTTGTCTGTGCGGTCGGCGGCTGGGACCGGCTGGCGGCACTGGACGACTACGTCAATGAGGTTGACGACGCTGCCATCGCCGCGGCGTTCGGGGCGGCGTCAGGGGGGAGCGGCGATGCAGGGGCATCGCTCGAAGGGGCCGCAGGGGCGGCAATGTTTGAACTCGACGCTGACGGCCGGATTACTGACGCGGATGGGGCGGTGGCATCGCTGCTCGGCTACGACAGCGACGGCCTCGCCGGAACGGCGTTCGGACAGCTCTTCACCGAGACGGCTCGGGAGCGAGCACGCCCGCGGGAGGTGCTTGCTGCGGCAGGCCGCGACGACGTGGCCGTCACCGAGTGCCGGCTCCGACGAGCGGACGGCACCGAAACACGGGTGTCGGCACTGGTGTGTGCGCTGCGGGACGGCGACCGGTTGGAAGGATTCGCGGTCGTGCTCCGGGAGCCGGGGACCGACAGTCAACAACCCGACGGCGTCTTCGAGCGGGCTATCGAAGCCGTCGGACAGCCGGTGTGCTTGGCAACGCTGGACGGGCAGATAGAGCGCGTGAACCCGGCCTTCGAGGCACTGCTCGGCTACTCGCGCGGCGAGGCGGTCGGCCGGTCGGCCGAGGACATCCTGAGTTCGGGCGAGGACACGGACAGATACTACGAGGAGCTTCGCGAAACCGTCCTTGAAGGGGAGACATGGACCGGAGAAGTGACCGTCCGCCGGAAGAGCGGCGAGCGCGTCCACGTCAGACAGACCGTCTCGCCGGTGTTCGACGACACCGGTGATGTCGAGTTCGTCGTTGTCGTGGCGACTGACGTCACAGAGCGCGTCCGTAGCGAGCGGGCACTCGCCCGGCGCTGTGAGACACTGGAACGCTTGGAGGCCCTCGTTGCGGACATCAACGCGGCGGGGAGGGAACTCATCGATGCGTCGACCCGACCTGAAATCGAGGCTGCAGTTTGTGCGTCGCTCGCCGAAAGCGACGCATATGCCGCCGCGTGGGTCGGCGGCACCGACCCCGGCGAGCCGCGGGTTCGCCCCCGGGAGTGGGCAGGGGCCGAAAGTGAGGCCGACGACGCGGTCGCCGTCGAGTCGCCGGCCGTCGAGACGGCCCTCGACCTCGGGACCCCCCGGGTGACCGCCGGCGACCTGCCGGCCGACATCGTCGGACCGTTCGACCCGGACGCGGTGGAGGGCTACACCGCCGGCGTCGTTCCGGTTGCCTACGGCGAGACGACCTACGGGCTGCTTGTGGTTTTCACCGAACGCGGAACCGCCTTCGGCGACCGCGAGCGGACACTGCTTTCTGACCTTGGGGCCCGAATCGGCCACGCGGTGACGGCTATCGAGCGCCGGAATCTACTTTTGGCCGACACCGTCGTCGAGTTGGAGTTCGGCTGCAACGACGAGAATGCCTTCCTTGTGGCCGCAACGGAGGCCCACGACTGTACCTGTTCGCTGGAGGCTGTGGTTCCGGTCTCGGAGGAATCGTTGTTGTTCTACGCAACGCTTTCGGGGGCGAAGCCGGACGCGGTGCTCGATTCGGCAACGGCGATGGACGGCGTCACCGACGGTCGGTACATCCGCGAGTACGACGACCGGTCGCTCCTGGAGTTCACCGTCGAGGGGAACTCGCCGGCGCTGACGCTGACCGACCTCGGCGCGACAATCTGTGAGGGTGTCGCCGAGCACGGCGAGCAGACGATACGGGCTGAACTCCCCAGCGGCGCGGACGTGCGGTCGGTCGTCGAGGGGCTTCGGTCGGTCTTTCCCGATACGACGCTACGGTCGAAACACGCTGTCGACCAGCCGGTCGAGACGGTCGCGGAGTTTCAGGACTCGCTGGCCGAGCGACTCACGGACAAACAACGGGCCGCGCTCCGGGCCGCGTACTTCGCCGGCTATTTCGACTGGCCGCGCGGGTCGACCGCCGAGGAGGTCGCCGACTCGATGGGCGTCTCCTCGCCGACGCTCCACAACCACCTTCGAAAGGCCGAGCGAAAGCTTCTGTCGGCCTTCTTCGACCACACCGGCGAGCATCTCGGGAGCGAACAGCCGGAACACCTCTCGGGCTAACCGCACAAAACAGTTAGACACGCCCCTCTGTTGGGTCGGGATGGCGTCCGAGCGACGATAGCTTCGGGGCGCGGATACGTTCATGGTTGATGATTTTGGTAGCGATACATGCCCTAGATACGGCTTCAGACGGGTGATTAGCTGTTTGTCAATCGGCGGCAAAGGCGGCGATTTTGTATGCTTAGATTCCCCGCTTATTAGGTACCCCTCTATTCGATGTAGTGTAATGTCTGACACGGACGAGACGCAACTCGAAGCGCGGCTCGCAGACCAGACGGAGTTCGAGCCGCCGGAGTCGTTCGTCGAACAGGCGAACGTCACCGACCCCGATATCTACGAAGAGTTCGAGGAGAACTGGCCGGACTGCTGGGAGCGGGCCGCCGACCTGCTCGACTGGGAGACCGACCACGACGAGGTACTCGTAGACGACGACGAGCCGTTCTACGAGTGGTTCGTCGGCGGCGAACTCAACGCCTCCGAGAACTGTGTCGACCGCCACCTCGAGGACCGGGGCGACGAACTCGCCATCCAGTGGGAGGGCGAACTCGGGGAGACACGCTCGTACACCTACGAGGAGCTCCACCGCGAGGTAAACGAGTGTGCGGCGGCGTTGCGCGACCTCGGCGTCGGCGAAGACGACATCGTCACGATGTACATGCCGATGGTTCCGGAGCTGCCCATCGCCATGCTGGCCTGTGCCCGCATCGGCGCACCACACTCGGTCGTCTTCGCCGGCTTCTCCGCGGACGCGCTCGCGACACGGATGAACGCCGCCGACTCCGAGTATCTCGTCACCTGCGATGGCTACTACCGACGCGGCGACGGGCTCGACCACATCTCGAAGGCCAACGAAGGACTCGAAGGTGTCGACCACGAGACGACGACGGTCGTCGTCGACCGGCTTGGTGACGACCTCGACCACGAACTCGGCGACGACCAGCTCGACTACGACGACCTCGTCGCTGACTACGAGGGCGAGTCCGTCGAGCCGGTCGTCCGCGACGCCGAGGACATGCTCTTCTTGATGTACACCTCGGGGACGACCGGGAAGCCGAAAGGTGTCAAGCATACGACCGGCGGCTATCTCTCGTATGCCGCCTGGACGTCGCATTCGGTGTTGGATGTCAAGCCGGACGACACCTACTGGTGTTCGGCCGACATCGGCTGGATTACCGGCCACTCCTACATCGTCTACGGCCCGCTCGCGCTCGGCACCACGACCGTGATGTACGAGGGCACGCCCGACTACCCCGACAAGGACCGGATGTGGGAAATCGTCGAGAACTACGAGGTCGACCAGCTCTACACCGCACCGACGGCGATTCGGGCGTTCATGAAGTGGGGCGAGGAGTATCCCGAACAGCACGACCTCTCGTCGCTGCGGCTGCTCGGCACCGTCGGCGAGCCCATCAACCCGAAAGCATGGAAGTGGTACTACAAGCACATCGGCAACGAAAGCTGCCCCATCGTCGACACCTGGTGGCAGACCGAAACCGGCGGCATGATGATCACGACGCTGCCCGGCATTGCGACGATGAAGCCCGGGTCGGCCGGTCCGCCGCTGCCGGGCATCGATGCACAGGTCGTCGACGAAAGCGGCGAGGAGGTCGCGCCCGGTGAAGCCGGCTACGTAACGGTCAACAAACCGTGGCCGGGGATGCTCCGGACGCTGTACCGTAATGACGACCGGTTCATCAACGAATACTGGGAGGCATACTCCGACGAAGAGGCCGACGAGTGGGTCTACTTCCCCGAGGACGGCGCGAAAATCGACGACGACGGCTACATTACCATCCTTGGCCGTGTCGACGACGTTATCAACGTCTCCGGCCACCGGCTCGGAACGATGGAAATCGAGTCCGCAGTCGTCGATGTCGAGGGCGTCGCCGAAGCCGCCGCGGTCGGCGGCGACCACGATATGAAAGGCGAGGCCGTCTACACCTACGTCATCCTCGAAGACGGCTACGAAGAAAGCGAAGAGATGCGTCAGTCGATTGTCGAGGGCGTCGAGGACGGTATCGGACCCATCGCCCGGCCCGAGCAGGTTATCTTCACTCCTGAGCTGCCGAAGACTCGGTCCGGGAAAATCATGCGGCGACTGCTGGAGGATATCGCCAACGACGACGACCTCGGCAACACGAGCACACTACGAAACCCCGACATCGTCGACGACATCCAAGAGAAGGTACGGAGCGACTGAGGACTACGCTACGTCCAATTTTTAGGAAAGGACACAGGGCAAGAACCGGAACTGAGACTGAAACACATGGCAGATAAACACATGCACGAAAACGATTCACACGAAACGGAGGCCGCCGACACGGGCGACACCCCTGATGACGGGGAGCTCGTGACTGACGGCGGGATGTCAGACGTAGAGCGCGAAAAGGAGATCGACTACCTCGATGTCGAAATTAACCTGCTGAAGCCGGCGACGCCGTTCATGCGGGACCACCTGCGGGTCATCTGGCTCGGCTTCGGTATCTGGATACTGACGACGTTCGGCCCGGTGACGGCCACGCGACTCGCACCGGAGCTTATGACCTCACAGATGCCGCTGATCGGGTTCCCGCTGCACTACTTTCTCATCGCTATCGGTGGGCCGAGCGCCGCGCTCATCCTCTCGGTGTGGTACGCCCGCAAGCGTGACCAGATCGACGAGAAGTACGGCATCGAACAGACCGTCTCCGAGCCGGAGCCGGCCGAGACAGTCGCTGAAGAAGCCGCCGCAACTGACGGGGGGGTTGACGAATGAATATCGCAGCACTCGCCGCGACGCTCGCGATGCTCCCGCTGCAGGTCGAAGAGGCGCTACTGCCGGAAGGGCTTGACATCGGGTTCAAGCTCCTGCCCGCGATTATCGTCATCGTGATGATGCTGTCGTTCCTCGCGGTCGGGTTCTTCTTCAAGGTGGCCAACACCGACGACATGTGGGTCGCCGGCCGCTCTATTGGGAACGTCGAAAACGGGATGGCAATCGGTGCCAACTGGATGTCGGCCGCATCGTACCTCGGTATGGCCGCCCTCATCGCCCTCGATGGTGTCTACGGGCTGGCCTTCGTCGTCGGCTGGACGACCGGGTACTTCATCCTGCTCATCTTCATGGCGGCGCAGATGCGGCGGTTCGGGAAGTACACCGCACCCGACTTCGTCGGCGACCGGTTTAACTCCGACACCGCACGCGCTATCGCCGCAATCACGACGTTCCTTATCGGCTTCGTGTACGCGCTCGGACAGGCCCGCGGCATGGGTCTCGTGGGGATGTACATCCTCGGCGACATCAACAACGTCGTTCCGATTCCCGGCCTCGATGCCTACCAAGCGATGATGGTGCTGTTCATGATTGTCACCATCGCCTACCTGTCGCTTTCGGGCATGCTCGGCGCGACGAAGAACATGGCGCTGCAGTACGTCATCCTCATCGTCGCGTTCCTCGTTGGGCTGTTGGCGACCGGTTGGGCCGCCGGCTTCTCGACGGTGCTGCCGCAGCTCGAGTATGGGCAACTCATCGGTGACCTCAGCGCCGAGTTCTCCGAACCGTTCGCAACACACAGTTACTACCTCTGGGTTGCGACCTGTTTCAGCCTCATCTTCGGTACCTGTGGACTGCCACACGTGCTCGTCCGGTTCTACACGGTCGAAAACGAGCGGGTCGCCCGCTGGTCCTGTACGTGGGGGCTGTTCTTCATCGCGCTGCTGTACCTGAGCGCGCCGGCTTTCGCCGCGTTCGGGACGGCGCTGTACGCCGACCAGGTCGGTGCCGTCTACGGCGACCCCGGCATGACTGCGGCTGCAGCCGACGTGATTGTCGTGCTCGCGGCACAGCTCGCTAACCTCCCGACGTGGTTTGTCGGGTTCGTGGCGGCCGGTGGCATCGCCGCCGCCGTCGCCACGACGGCTGGACTCTTCATCGCCGCGTCGTCGGCGATTTCCCACGACATCTACGCTAACATCATCAACGAGGACGCCACGCAGCGACAGCAGGTCATCGTCGGCCGCCTGAGCATCGTCGCCATCGGTGTGTTGTCGATTGCCTTCGCACTGGACCCGCAGGCACCCATCGCTGCCCTCGTGTCCTTCGCGTTCGCGCTGGCTGCTATCGTGCTGTTCCCGATGTTCTTCCTCGGTCTCTGGTGGGAGAAGACGAACCGGCAGGGCGCACTCGCCGGCATGTCGACCGGTATCGTCCTGTGGTTCATCCCGATGCTCAACGAGGGCCAGTTCGGCCTCGTCAACGGCGGCGCCGGCTGGGGCATTGAGGTGCTCTCGACGTGGATGCCGGCTATCGGGTCGGCACTCATCGGTGTTCCCATCGTCTTTGCGGTCACCATCGTGGTGTCGCTCGTGACCGAGGACCCGCCGAAGAAGACGAAGATGATGGTCCGGCAGTGTCACAGCCCCGACCCGATGGGCAAAGACGTTACGGCAGCCGAGGTTGTTGAACGACGTATGGAGGAACGCGGGGACGCACCCGCTGACGACTAACCATGTACGAACGCATACTCATCCCGACGGACGGAAGCAAAGTTGCGAAGGCCGCAGTCGACCAAGCGGTTGACATCGCCGAGAAGTACGACGCTGAGGTACACGCGCTGTACGTCGCTGACACCGACGCTATCAGCTACAGCCTCGGAACAGAGCAAGTCGACCGCATCCGCCAAGGCAACTTCGAGGGCATGACCGAGCTCCGCGAGGAAGCAAAGGCCGCGACCGGCTACGTCGCCGAACAGGCCGCCGAACACGGCCTCGAATCCGTCGAACACCACGCGGGCGGACAGCCCCACCGGCTGATTTCCAGCTACGCCGAGGACCACGGCATCGACCTCGTCGTGATGGGTAGTCACGGTCGCTCCGGCGTCCGGCGAGCGCTGCTCGGTAGCGTCACCGAACGGACGCTCCGGTCGACGCACGTCCCGGTGCTCGTCGTCGACTACCAAGGCACCGACGAGTAACCGGCTTCACCGCCGGCGTTTCGGTTCGATATCAAGACACAACTACGAGGCACCCGACGACAACACATGGGGTTCACCGACAGCATCCGCGAGCACGTCCGCGAACATCGGACCGGCATGGTCCACGACCTGATGTTCGCCGTCGTCTGGGTCGCCATCGTCAACTTCCTGTTTAGTGCCGTCTTCACGGACGCGCCGAGTTGGGCGTTCTACATGTTCATGCTCGCGGGAATCCCGGCGTACTTCGGGTTCTTCTTTTCGCTGTCGATGGCAAGAGCACAGCAGGACTCGCAGTGAGTCCACACACTGATTACCGTCTCGACTGAACCGAGAGCTATGGACCTTACGCAAAACATCCAGTTTGGGCTCCTGTATCTACTGACGGGAATAGCAATGGTCGTCATCGACATCGCGACCGACATCGGGTTCTGCCTGCTCGAGGCCAGCGGCGTCTGTCTCGTCGGCTTCACGACGCTTGGGCTCATCGGCGTCGTCATCGGCAGCGGCCTGCTCGCCCGCGAGTACTTCTAGTCGTCGGTCTGTTTCTGCCGCTTTCTTTGGTGGCGGCGGCGAATCCTGACACACCACAGGCTAGCCGCAGCGAAAATAAAGGGCAACGCGACCGCTTCGATTCCCCACGAACCGGAAAGCGCCGGATACGCCGTGCTGCCTGCCATTACCGCAAAAAGCAACGCTAACAGCCCGGTTATCGGAATGACGAATCCGTCCGGAAACGGCTCTCCCCGCTCGGAGCGACCGGTGTCACTGCTCATGGTTTCGGTACGGTATGCTATCGGCTAACGCTTTCGGTCCATCAGAGGGGAAAGTGGGACAGGGGAAAGGAGCGTGTGCCCGTCCTCCATCAACCGCTGGGAGCGGGGGGATAATGTGTCTTGTGCCGCTGTCGGCCGCCCGTCAGACGCCCGTCGTCTGTGAGTTTGTCACTCACTCTTCGCCGCGCAGTTCGATTTCCGCAACGAGTTCGTAGGGTGGTGTTCCCTTCCGAATCGCATCGAGCAGCACAAAGGCTTCATCCGGCTTGAGGAAGTGTTCAGTAATCGCCTGGCCGAGCGGCGTCGGCTCCAACCCGTCGATGAACTCGTATTTGAGGAGTTTCCCGACGGCGTGTTTCGTCGGTACGTCGCCGACCATCCGCTCGTTGAGTCGCTTGGCGGCCTTTCCGGCCACGACCACGTTCGCCAGCGTCTCCTCGATAGCCGCCGTCTCGTCGTAACGGGTGACGACCGGCTCCATCTCGCCTTTCAGCAGCTTGAACGCCACCTCGTCTTCGGTCATCTCCATCGAGTTGTGGTAAGCCCCGTCGGGTTCAACGAGCAGGTAGACCGTCCCCTTGTCGTGGTAGTCGGGGCGGCCGGCGCGGCCGAGCATCTGCTCGAACTCCTGTACTGAGAGCCATTCGATGCCCATCGCCAGCGAGTCGAAGATAACCTGGGAGGCGGGGAAGTCGACACCAGCCGCAAGGGCCGCCGTCGTCACGACCGCGGCGAGGTCCTGATTGCCGAACTGTCGTTCGACGCGTTTCCGCTCGCCGTAGTCGAGGCCGGCATGGTAGGCGGCGGAGTCGTACGCAAGCTGTCGGGATATCTCGTGACAACGACGGCGGGAGTTCGTGAAGACGATGGTCTGTCCGCGATAGCCCTTCGACGATTTGGTGTCGAAGGCCCGCTTGACGAGCTTGTCCTCGATGTCGAGCTTCTCGCGGTCGTCGGCGAAGGTGACGTGTCGTTCGATGGGGACGGGCCGTTCTTCGAACTCGATGAGCTGTGCGCCGAGTGACTCGGCGAGCGACCCGGCGTTGCCGACCGTCGCCGACAGATACACCCACTGCGTGTCACACTGGTTCGTCCGGCAGTAGTGTTTCAGCCGCGAGACGAGTCCATCGAGGCGGTGGCCGCGTTCGTCGGCCCCGAGGTTGTGGACCTCGTCGATGACGACGGTCCCGATGTCACCGAGGTCCTTGCCGGTCCGCAGCGCGTGGTCGATACCCTCGTAGGTGCCGACGATAACGTCCGCCCCGGGGTCGAACCGGTTGCCGTCATCGCGGATGCGCGAGGCACCGACCCGGAGCGTAATATCGAGGATATCGCCGTAGTCCTCCTCGAAGTCCTCGTGTTTCTGGTTCGCCAAAGCGACAAGCGGCACCAAAAACAGCAACTTGCCGTCGCCCGAAAGCGCACGGTCGATGCCGGCCAACTCGCCGACGAGCGTCTTGCCGGTGGCGGTGGCGCTGACGACCAGCTGGTCGCGGCCCTCCAGCAGGCCGTTTTCGACGGCGAGACTCTGGACCGGCAGTAGCTCGTCGAACTGGATGTGCGACTGCAGCTTCGGATGTACATCGAGCGTGTCGGTCGACACGAGGTCGATGTCGTCGGTCGTCGCGCTGATTTCGTCGAACTTGGTCAGCTCCGGGTCAAGGTCACCCGACAGCAGGTTGATAACGGATTCGAGGTCGCCGACCTCTACGAGCAGTTCCTCGAGCCGGTCGCGAGCGCCGGAGCGCAGCCCGCGGTAGTTGGCCTCGCGTTCGAGCTCCCGTTTGGCACAGTCGGGACAGATATGCTCGTTGTCGGCCTCGATGGCCGTCTCCGAGGTCAGCGGCGAGTACCGACCGTTTCCGGCGCAGTACCGGCAGGTCCGGACCTGCTTGGCATCGAGCTGGTAGCCGTCCAACATGGCCTCAAGCTCCGCTCGGCCGGCCCGAGAAGTCTGTTCGGAAATGCGAATGCGCGTCGCGCGGCGGGCGAGTTCAACGAACTGCTCGGGACGGCGCGGCACGTCGTCGTCGCCGTCCTTGACACGAAAGCGACCGGGGCGGGGGCCGGCGCTCGTCTCCTTGAGCTCCAGCCGTCCCCGGAACAGTCGCTCGCCGTCGCGGCGGGCGACAACAGCGTACTCGCCGTCCGTCTCGTGGAGAAACAGCGTCCCCACATCGGCGACCTGCTTTGACACGGACGGAGTTACTTCATCCGAGTATTTCAGGCGTTCGGCTCGGCACCCGATGGCAGCCGCTACTCGACCAACTGAATCTCGTCGTCGCCGTTCGGCACCGCACAAAGGAACGCTCCGGGAGCGTCGCCCTCGTTGCGGTACCAGTGGACGGCCCCGGCAGGGATGAGCAGCGAATCGCCCGCCGAGACCGTGTGTTCCTCGTCGCCGATGCCGACCACGTACTCGCCTTCGAGCACGTACTGTTCGTGTTCGACCTCGTTCGTGTGTTCGGGGACCGTCGCGCCGGCTTCGAGGACGAACCGCCGCAGCGCGAAGGTCGGTGCGCCGTCGTCGGGGCCGACGAGTACGCCCTTCCGGAGCCCGTCGGCTGCATCGACGGTGTCGTACTCGACGTCGTTCGCACGCCTGATGAGTGGTGTTGGCTGGCTCATGGAGGTGTCACGGCGGCCGGGAACAAAAACGGTCCCGTCGCTAGACGGAGGGAAACACCAAGACCGAAAGCCCGCCCGTGCGGCTACGCGGCGTCGTCCGGGTCAACGAGGGCCAGGGTATCAGCCAGCCACGAGGCCGCGTCGTCAAGCGCGTCGGGGTCAGTTGCCTTCAGCTGCAGGCGGTTGTGGCCGGCTTCGCGGTCGGGATAGCAACCGACGGCAACGCCGAACCGGTCGCGGACATCCTCCAGCCGGTCGAGCAGGTTCGCCTCGGGCTCTTCGGTGTAGAGGTACCGTGATTCGGTGTCGCCGTTGAACTCCTCGGCGACCAACTCGAACATCCGCTCCATCTCCGATGGGATGCCGGGAAGGACGTAGACGTTGTCGACGACACAGCCCGGCGAGAGGCCAGCGTGGTTGATTAGCGGTCGAGACCCCCTGGGGAGCCGTGCTTCCGCAGCGGCGTCGACCTCGAGGTCAGGGTACTCACCGGCGATTGCTTCGAGGGTTCGTTCGACATCGGCGAGAGCAACCTCGTCGACGACGAGCCCCCGGTCGAAGGCGTCGGCGACGGCCTCGACGGTCACATCGTCGGGCGTCCGGCCGAGACCGCCGGTAACGAGGACTGCATCGAAAGCGTCGCTGTACCGACCGACGGCGTCGGCGATGACCGCGCGCACGTCCGGGACGACGAGTGTTCGCTTGACGGCGACGCCGCGGTCGGAGAGCCGGCCGGCAAGCCACGTCGCGTTGGTGTTTTCGGTGTCGCCGGCCAGCAGTTCGTCGCCGACGGTCACCAGTGCTGCATCCATAGTACAGCGGATGGCGGCGACAAACAAAAACGTAGGGCGGCGGCTACCGGAGAACCGTTGGAAGGAAGGTCCGGGTGCGGGAATTGAACCCACGTCCCAGCCACCACAAGGCTGGAGGATACCACTACCCCAACCCGGACACGCACCTGTAGTTACCCGGCTGCGATTCATATACGTTTCGACTCCCTGTGCGGTATGGAACGGCCACACACGGCGGCTGTGGCCGCTGCTGGCGACCGGCAGGCTGTGTACTTTTAACCGACGGCGACGTAGAGTCGCTACCGTGGCGATAACGGACAAAATCTACGTCAAGAACCACAGACAGCTCGCCTCCCAGCTCGATACGAGTTTCCCGAAGAGTGCGTTCTCCGGAGCGACGCTTGACGTGTTGTTCACCGGCGACGGCATCGCCAAGCTTGACGACGCCTCCAGAGACCGGGTGCTGGATTTCGCCGAGGACTTTCTGGACTGTGACTGTCAGGGCCACCCCCACTGCGGCTGTCCGGAGCGGAAGTTCATCGCCTATCTCCTCGAACTACGGGCACAAGGGCTCGGCCCCGACGCCATCGTCGACGTGATGGGCGACGACTATATGTTGTATGCGTACCCGGGCGACGTCCTCTCGTTTCTCGACAACTCGGTCCGGACGCTTGAGGCGGCCGAGCGGCTGGCGGATGTCGACGGACAGAACGAGGCAGGCGAGGAAATACGGCGCAAGCGGCGCGAGCTTTCCGGTTAGCCGAGGCGGAACGGCTCCTCTTCGGATTCATCGCCGTCGAGGTCCTCAAGCTGGATGACGTCTTCTGCTTCCTGCTCTTCGACCTGCTGGCTGAGCTTCGTGACGTACTGCTTGTACTCTTCGAGCTGTTCACGGAGGTGTTCGGCCTCAAGCTCAAGCCGCTCGTGTTCGCGGACGAAACTCTTCGGCACCTCGACCTTCGGCGGGAAACTCTCGGCTGCATCGGCGGTCTCGGAGGCGCTACCGCTCTTGAGCTCGTGTTCGGGGACCACCCGGACCTGCCCGTCGTGGGCAACCAGCGTGTCCACGTAGTCGCGGAAGACGGCCGAAAGCGAAATGTCACGCTCTTCGGCTATCTCCCGGAGGGTCTCGAACGCCTCCTCGTTGACCCGGAAGGAGATGGTCTTGTTTTTGTTGCCCATATTGGCTGTAACTGGCTCGCCCAGACACATAAGGGTTTGTCAGACACGCCCACGCCACGCGGCATGGGGGTGGAAGCGACCCACCCATCGGCCAATTGAACCCTTTCGACGGTCCAACGAAAAGGCCTATCCGCGGAGCCGGCCGAACAGATACCAATGAGTGTCGACCTCGCCTTCGACGAACAGGAACTGTTGCCGGCGGTCGCACAGGACGCCGAGTCCGGCGACGTGCTCATGCTGGCGTACGTCTCCGAGGAGGCGGTCGCCCGGAGCCGCGAGACCGGCTACGCACACTACTACTCCCGAAGCCGCGAGGAGCTGTGGAAGAAAGGCGGCTCCAGCGGCCACACACAGGAGATAGAGGAAATCCGCGTCGACTGTGACGGCGACGCGATACTGTATCTGGTCGAGCAGGCCGGCGGCGCCTGCCACACCGGCTACGACACCTGTTTCCACCGGACCCTCGACGGCGACATCGTCGGCGAGCAGGTGTTCGACCCCGAGGAGATTTACGAGTGAGCGGACGATGACGGAGCCATCGACGGCCGACGGGGACGCCCCCGCCGAGGCGCTCGACGACGCCGCCACCCGCCTCGACCAGCTACAGTCGGAGCTGGAGGCCGACGGCCTCGACCGCTCGACCCTTGAGACGCTCGCCGACGCCTATCGGTCCGTCGAGACGGTCCTCGACCGCTGGGAGGAGCGGGCGACCGACTGGGACGACTTCGAGGGATACGTCAAGTTCCGCAACGACCTCGCGGGGACGCTCGATTCGATACCCGATGACATCCCGGACCGCGAGGCGTTTGTAGACGCCGACAGCCACGTCAAGACGGGCGGCGTCTCGAAATCACTCAACGAAAGCGATTTCGAGGCCGCCCGCGAGGCGCTCGCCCCGGTGCGGGCGCGCGCCGAGCAACTCGACGAGTTACAGGCGGCGGAGTCGGCGCTGCGGGACGCACGAAAGGCGGCAAAGCGCCGGCTCGAAACACTCGAAGACCGGATAGCGGAGCTCGAACGGGCCATCGAGCTCGGCGATGCCGACCTCGATGCGCCGGTCGAGAAGCTCAAAGACCCGATGGCCGACTACAATGAGGGTATCGAGGCGGCGTTCGAGGCGTTCCTCGGCGACGCGTCGGCCCGTGAGGTGCTCTCGTTCATCCAGACAGCCGCTGAAACACCGCTTGTCGAGTACACGTCGCCCCCGGAGGCGCTGGTGTCGTATCTCGACACCGAGCCGGCCGGCGACCACACCCTCAGCGAACTCCTAGAGTACGCGGAGTACTCGCCGTCGAAGTTGGCCCACTACGTCGACGACCCCGACCGGTTGAAGCGGCGGGTGGCGACAAACCGGACGTATCTTGAGGGGCTGTCTGCTGCCCCGCTCCAGCTTGATTGGCCCCCGGCGGCTGCCGAAACGCTCCGGTTCCAGGTGAGCGAGCGCCTGCCACTTGCGGCGAAGCTGGCAGACGAGCCGACGGTCACTGCGTTGCGGACGGTCAGCGAGCGCACCCGCCGCGATGACTACGAAGAACTACGGACGGCTGCGGCCGCTCGCGAAGAGCTGACGAAGACGGAGCGACAGCGGCTCCAGAGCGGTGCTATCGAGGCTGAACTGGAGGCTGCACGCGAAGAGCGCACACGGCTTCGCTCGGCGCTTGGACGGACCGATTAAGCCTCTGCTTGTGCGTCTTCCATCGGGTCGCGGAACGTCTCAAGCAGTGTCTGTGCCCGCGCTCTATCGCCGGCTTCCGCGTAAAGACGCACCAGCGGTTCGGTACCGCTCGGCCGGACAAGCACCCACGCGTCGCCGTAATCGAGCCGATAGCCGTCGGTAGTCGTCAGTTCCGCATCCGCGTCCTCGGCGACTTTTTCGGCGGCGACGAGCATCGCCTCGCGCTCGTCGGGGTGGTCGTATTCGATGTTGGCACGGAGATACGCGTAGCCGCTGTAGTCGGCGACGACATCGCTGGCTGGCCGGTCGGCGACAAGCGCCAGAAACCGGGCGGCCGTGTAGGCCCCATCGCGGGCAATACGGTAGTCGGGAAACATGATGCCGCCGTTGCCCTCGCCGGCGACGGGGACCGATGTGCCCTCACGGCGGAGCTTCCGGATGCGGCTGATGAGGTATGTGCTGCCGATTTGTGTCAGCTCAAGTTCCGCGTCCGCATCGGCGACGACATCGACAAGCCGCTGTGAAACGTTGACCGCTGAGACAACAGCGTCGCCCGGCTCCAGTTCGGCGTCCGCAAGGGCAGCGAGCGCGGCGTCGCCCTCGATGTGGCTCCCGGTCTCATCGACGAACATCGCTCGGTCGGCGTCGCCGTCATGCGCGATGCCGAGGTCGGCGTCAGTCGAGCGGACGAGCCGGCGGAGCGACCCGAGGTTGTCGGCAACTGGCTCCGGGTCCCGGCCGGGGAAGTGGCCGTCCGGCTGTCCGTTGACCGTAACCACATCGCAGCCGAGTTCGCGGAAAAAGCGGGGGCTGGTCACACAACCAGCGCCGTTGCCAGGGTCGATAGCGACGGTCGGCTCGGCGGCGGCTAGCCGCTCACGGAGGCCATCGGTCGCCAACCGGTCGAGAAGCTCTTCGACGTAGGTCTCCGGTGCGTCCGGGATTCGGGTCGAACTCCCGACCGCGTCGTAGCCGACGAGGTCGAAGTCCTCGGCGAGTAGCCGGTCCTCGATTGTTTCGAGCGTCGCTCGGGGAAGTTCGGTCCCGTCACCGCCGACGAGTTTGACGCCGTTGTATGCTGGTGGATTGTGGCTGGCGGTAATCATCACGACCGGTCGGCCGGTGCGGTCGGCGTAGGCCTGTGCGCCCGGCGTGGGGACGACGCCAAGCCGGGCGACAGAGCAGCCGACAGCCGCGAGGGCGCTGGCCGCGGCGTCGGCAAACAGCTGCCCGCTTGTCCGCGTGTCCCGTGCGACGGCCATGGTGTCGGCGTCGAGTACCGTCGCCGCCGCCGCGGCGACCCTGCCGACAAACGGCGGGGTCAGTTTCTCGCCGACGACGCCGCGGACTCCGCTCGACCCGAATACGTCCATACCGGAGCCTCCACGGCCGGGACCAAAGTGATTCCGGGACCGATAGACGGCAGCCCCAACCCAAACGCTTTCGACGCCCCCGGCCGGCAGGCCCGATATGAGCGACGAGGACATCAGCATCCACGAAAAGCGCGTCTACGCCGACAAGTCGGCAACGACGACGGCGCTTGTCGCCTCAAGCGTCGGCGTCACCGAGGTCAAAATCTCCGACGACATCGTCGGGGAGTTCTCGCTCGCCCACCGGTGTCAGGCGAGGGATGTCGCGACCGGGAACGGACGGGCAGCCGTTGCGACCGAGGCGGACGTACTCGTCGGCGTCGACGGCGAGTTCGTCGACACTGGGTTCGGGCCGGCGAGTGCGGTCGGCTACGGGGACGGTCTCGTTGCGGCCGGTGGCGGCCGCATAGCCCGCTACGACGGCGACGACTGGGAGCAGTTGTCGACCGTTGAGAACGTTCGGGCCATCGACGGTGATTTCGCGGCCGCGGCCGGC
Organism: Natronomonas pharaonis DSM 2160; assembly: GCF_000026045.1. NCBI lineage: Archaea > Methanobacteriati > Methanobacteriota > Halobacteria > Halobacteriales > Natronomonadaceae > Natronomonas > Natronomonas pharaonis. The sequence continues at coordinate 2,504,983 of NC_007426.1, forward strand.
GGTGTCTACCGCCTCGATGGCACGCACGTCGGCCTCGACGATGCCTACGATGTCGTCGGGGGTGCAGAGCCGCTTGCAGCAACTGGGTCGGGGCTGTACTATCTGGCAAACGGCTGGATGGAAGCCGCAGACGGGAGCTTCCACGCCGTCGCAGGCGGCTCATCGACGGCGGCTCATGCTGTCGGTGACGGAACGCTCTTCGAGCAAAACGAAGAATGGACGGCCGTCGAGCTACCGACCGAAGAGTCGGTCGTCGACGTCGCTCACGGCGACGGCGCTTACGCGGTCACGGAAACCGGGACTGTTCTTGCGACCGTCGGCGATGGCTGGCGGCACCGAGCGCTCGGACTCCCTGACGTGTCCGGGCTCGCTGTGCTTTGACCTCCTCCCACGGCTGAAGCCGTGGACTTTCGCCTCGCAATACTGTAATCACCCGGCCAGTTCCGACTCCGATTCGGCGTCGGCCAGCGGGTACCGCTGTTCGGCCACCGCAAAGGCCAGCGTGCTGGCGAGGCCGACAAGCGTTCCAACGGTCAGCGTCGCCGCGAGATACGAGATACCGGCGAAATCCAGCTCGAGGAAGAAGGCGCTGAGGCCGTGGAGAACGACGGCGATGGCGACGACGTAGAAGGGGGCGTTAAGATACCGCCAGCGGAAGCCACCGGAGAGATACTCGTCGGTGACCCGACCCAGCGAGGCGATAACGCCAGCCGCGGCGACCCATTCGACGGCGCCGTAGACGAAGGCGGCTGTCGCCGATACCGCCTCGGGGTCGACGGTTGTGAGCTCGCCTGCGGTCTCGACACCGCCGACGATGCCGACAGCAACAAGCGCCGCGGCGACGACGTACGTGACCAGTTGGACACGGCCGGCAAAGAGGCCGACGCGGACCTGTTCGAGGGCTTCGTCGATGGTCGATTCGAGGCCGAGCCCACGGAAGAGGATATACAGGCCCAAAAGCGCCGAGATGACACCGAGTGTCGACCCCGGTAACCCGAGCATGTCGGCGACGATGGCAACCGGATAGATGAGCAGCAGGATACCGAGCGGAATCAGGATTGTGCCGCGGGTTTCGGGGTCCGCAAGCACCTGCTTGAACGTGTAGTACATCGACTCAAGGTCCTGTGCCTGCCGGACGACAACCCGTCGGACGCCGTCTATCGGCACCCGCGAACGGATAACCGGCAGGACGCTTTCGTCCTGTGCGCCGTCGGTGACGACGACTGCACGGACGTCTTCGCCGGTTGAAAGCGACGCAAGAACGGTGTCGACCTCCTCACCGACCTTCCGATTGGCTGAGACATCGGCCTTGGCGGTGCCGGTGACGACTGCGACCTCAACTGACTCGTCGTCGATGGTGTCATAGAGGTGGACGCCCTGAAAACAGACGTTCACGTCGGAGTCCTCGGGGTCGGCGGTCGCCAGAGCGACGGCGGCCTCCTCGACTGCGTCACGGCCGACTACCGGCGTCTCGAAATCGGTCTTCCGGCCGAGGTCGTCATCGAGGTCGACACATAAGATGAGCAGCATCGCTCGCTGTCGGCGTATTCCACGCGGCGGCTTAAGACCCTTCCCCCTGCCGACCGACCGGTGTGTAGCCTCGACGAATCGGCGAGGGCGGAACGTACGACTTTTGAGTGTCTGGCGGCAATGAGGTACAACTAATGATTTCGGAGGGCTGCGAACAGTGTGCCGTCGGCGGTAAGATGGTGCTTTTCGTCTACGGCTACTGCGACCAGCGCGACTGTTTCTACTGTCCGCTCGGCGAGAACCGCAAAAACGTCACACAGGTCTACGCCAACGAGCGGCCGGTCGAAACGGAGTCGGACATCATCGAGGAAGCAAAGCGAATGGACGCGCTCGGCTCCTCGATTACCGGCGGCGAGCCACAGGAGGTGCTCGAACGGACCTGCAACTACATCAGCCTCCTGAAAGACGAGTTCGGCGAAGACCACCACACACATCTCTACACCGGCATCACCGGCGGCGAGGAGAACATGCGCCGACTCGCTGAGGCCGGCCTCGACGAAATCCGGTTCCACCCGCCGCTGGAGCAGTGGGGCGACCTCCACGGCACCGAGTGGGAGGACATCCTCTATACGGCCCGCGACGCCGGCATCACGCCGGCGTTCGAGATTCCGGGTATCCGCGCCGAACCGGAGTTTCTCGAATTCCTCGACGAGGGGGCCGCCGAGTTCTGCAATATCAACGAATTCGAGATGTCGGACGGCAACTACCGCCGGATGCAGGAGGCAGGCTTCGAACTCCGCGAAGACCACATGTCGGCGGTTGAGGGGTCCCACGACATCCTCGAGACGATGGGCGACCACGAGCGGGTCTACTTCTGTACCAGCGTCTTCAAAGACGCCGCCCAGCACCGGTCGCGGCTCAAGCGTATGGCTCGGAACGTCCGCCGGGAGTTCGACGAAATCACCGACGACGGCACCATCGTCTACGGGAAGACGTGGGTGACCGAAACGCGCCTCGACGAACTCGGCGTTCCGGAGTCCTACTACACGGTCAAATCCGACCACGTCGAGCTGGCGTGGTGGTTGCTTGAGGAGATGGTCGATGAGGGCGACATCGAGGACGGCGAAATCGTCGAGCAGTATCCGACCTACGACGGCACCGTTGTCGAGCGGACGCCACTCGCCTGAACCGGCAGCCGAAAGCCACGATGTTTTTGTCGTTCGGAACGGCCGTAGAGATATGATACTCTCCGATGCCGACATCCGGCGGCGGTTAGACGAGGGCGACCTCGCCATCGAGCCGCTGGATGACCCCGAACTACAGGTGCAGCCGGCGAGCGTCGACCTCCGGTTGGGACGGGAGTTCCTTGAGTTCCAGCGTGCGAACATCTCCTGTATCCATCCCACGAGCGAACGCGAAGTCGACGAGTACGTCGATGAGACATACGTCGAGGAGGGCGAGGAGTTCGTGCTCCACCCGGGCGATTTCGTGCTCGGGACGACCAAAGAGCGAGTCGAGATTCCGCCGGACCTCATCGCCCACGTCGAGGGGCGGTCCTCGCTGGGGCGGCTGGCCATCGTCGTCCACGCGACGGCCGGGCTCTGTGACCCCGGCTACCAGGGACAGATAACGCTTGAGCTTTCGAACCTCGGCACCGCGCCGGTCGCCCTGTCGCCGGGAATGCGCATCTCACAGCTCACCTTCACGGAGTTGAAATCACCCGCCGAGCGGCCGTATGGGGCCGAGCGCGGCTCAAAATATCAGGGACAGACCGGACCGCAGGCGTCCCGGATACAGGGCGACCGGGAGTTCGGAGGCGACCAATGAAGTTCATCGAGGAACTCGTCGTCGAGGAGTTCCTCCCGACATTTCGGACGGAGCTGGCTGGTGCGCTCAGAGAGCGCGGGCTCACACAGAGCGAAGTCGCGGGATTGCTCGGCATCAGCCAAAGCGCCGTCTCGAAGTACGCCCACGGCGAGGTCGAGACCAACCCGGACATCGCTGCCGACGACCGGTTCAGCGAACTCGTCGACCGGCTGGCTGACGGGCTCGCAAGCGGTGAGATGAGCCGTGTGCAGGCGCTCGTCGAAACGGAGGTGCTGATACGCCAGCTCGAACGCGGCGACCTGTTGGCCCGGCTCCACGAGGACGCCTACCCGCCGCTGGCAGACTACGAGGGGCCGCTGGATATCCACGACCCGGACGGCGAGCTCCGAATGACAGAACGCGTCCGCTCGTCGGTGCGGCGAGGGGTCCGAACGCTGGAGAACACGAGTGGCTTCGCCGGCCTCGTCCCGAACGTCGGGTCGAACCTCGTCGAGGCGCTGCCGGAGGCCGAAACCATCGACGACGTGGCCGGCGTCCCCGGCCGAATCCTCGATATAAAAGGCCAAGCGACGGTACCGGCCGACCCCGAGTTCGGTGTCTCCGGACACGTCGCGAAGCTACTTTTGACGGCCCGAGAGGCCGGCGTCGACGCCCGGGCAGCGCTGAACATCCGCTACGACGAGTCTATCGTGGCGGAGCTTGAGGCGGCCGGCTACGAGACCGCCGCCTTCGACGCCGAGGCGGACCTCGATGCAGCGGTCCAAGCGGCCATCGCGGGAAGCGCGTCCGTTGACGTTCTCTACCAGACCGGCGGGTTCGGCGTCGAGCCGGTCTGTTATCTGCTCGGCTCTGATGCGTCCGCTGTCGTCGCAGCGGTCCGCGAGCTCTGCTAATGGCGTCCGTCGAGGCGTTTTACGGGCGGTGGGCAGACCTCTACGACCACATCGCCACGCTGCCGGGCGTCGCTCGCTGGCGACAACGGGCTGCCGAACGGGTTGCCGACCGTGGCGCGACCATCGTCGAGATGGGCTGTGGAACGGGAGCGAACCTGCCGTTCCTCCGCGAACAGGTCGGTCCGGAGGGCCGCGTGGTTGGCATCGATATCACGCGACCGCTGCTCGACCGGGCGAGAACGCGGGCGTCGGAGTATGACAATGTCGCTGTCCTCCACGGCGATGCCGTTGTACCCCCGGTAGCGTCGGCCGACGGCGTCCTCGCGACGTTTGTCTGTGGGCTCTTCGAGAATCCGGAGCGTGTCGTCGACCAGTGGTGTGACCGCCTCAACGACGGCGGACGCGTCGCGCTGCTGGATGCGACCCCAAGCGAACAGCCGCTCGGTGTGCCACTGAACCCGCTGTTTTCGATGTTCGTCGCCGCCGGGTCGCCGACGACCGACGCACGTGACGTCCTTCGCGCGCCATGCTCGGGACACGGAACCGAACTTGAGCGGCGCGTGGCCGCCTCCCGGCGCGCGCTCGCGGCACGGGCGAGGGACCGACGCTACGAGACATTCGGGCTCGGGTTCGTCGGACTCGCGTCGGGACGAATCGATTAGCCGTAGCGGGCGGCGTGGCGCTCACAGAAGGCCGGCTCCGAGAGCTGTGCCGCAAGCAGCGCTGGCTGCCGGTGGGCATCGTAGAGCCGGCAGCCCTCGACATCACAGAACGCGTCCCCGGTTTCGAGGTAGTGGTAGGCGGCCAGCACGTACCCCTTCAGCGCCTCGGTCGTCCGGGGGTCGTCCTCGACGAGGAACTCCCCGTCGACCTGATTTTCCAGTACCTCCCGTGGCGGTGCATCCCCTGCCATCATCGCGTGTGACTGCTTGGTCTTGTAGTAGGCTTCGGGCTTTGCAGGAGCCTCGTAAAGCCCCGGGACAGAGACCAGCGATGGCTTCCCCAGAACAGCGACCCGCTTGTGCCAGCGGGCGTCGTGGGTACCCCACGTGCCGAGCCGGCGGTCGAGAAGCGGGATATGAAGCTCCTCCATCGGCGATTGGAGCCGCCGCCGGAGGGCATCCTGGACGTCGAATCCGTCGTAGATGACACCGCCACCGCGCTCGGGGGCTTCGAGCGTCCGCTCCTCGTAGCGGACGATACCGACCATCGTGTTGCCCGTCTCCCGCTCGTAGGGCGAAAGCACCCGCGAGGCGGCGAACGCCTCGGCGAGGTCGTCATCGGCGAGCGAACCGAGCAGGCGCGGCTCGACATCGACGGTGGCGTCGATGCGAGGGTCGAGCCACTCGGCTATCTCGTCGGCGTCGGCCGTCGTCGTCGGGGCGCGATAGAGCGTGACGTGGTCGGGCATGGCGTGAAGTAGCGGCGGCGGTCGGAGAGCGTCAGTCGTCAGCAGGTTCGGCGCGGGTCGTCATCTCGACGTCGGGAGCGTCGACGCCGAGTTCGTCGAGTGCGGCTTGGGCGGCGCGCTTGCCGGACAGCAGCATTGCGCCGAAGGTCGGTCCCATGCGCGGGAGGCCGTAGGTCGTCGCCGTCGCCATGCCGGTGACGATGAGGCCCTCGTGGGCGAGACCGGTGTGTTCGACGACCGCGTCCTCGCTTTGGCCGACCCACATCGAGTCGTGACCGGGCGAGTCGTGACCGGGCGCGCCGTAGGAGTCGTCGCCGGTCTGGTCCATGCCGGTGTTGTGTTCGTCGGCGTGCTCGATGCCGGGAGCGTTGAGGACGCCACGTTCCTGCAGTTTGGAGACTGCGACGGCGTCGTGACCCGTCGCGTCGATGACGAGGTCGGCCTCGACGGCGATGGGGTCGACACACGTGATTTCACGCGGGAGCGCGTGGACCGGCGTCCAGTTCATCACGATGCCGCCGACACGGTGGTCCTCGCGGATGACGATGTCGGTAAACTCGGTCATGTTCTGCATCTTCGCACCGGCATCACAGGCAGCTTTGATGAGTCCCGAACAGGCCTCGGGGCCGTTTGCGACGTACAGCCCTTCGCTGTCTTGGGAGCGCTTGAAGTCGACATCGAGGTCTTCGAGGACGTTCTGGGCCGGGTCACGGACAGTCACCTTGTTCATCAGGAAACCGCCGAGCCAGAAGCCGCCGCCGAGATAGTTGTTCTTCTCGACGACCATCGTCTGGACGCCCCGTTCGGAGAGTTCCTTCGCGGCCATCAGCCCCGAAGGGCCGCCGCCGACGATGATGACGTCCGAATCCGAGAAGTCCATGAACTCCTCGGTCCATTCCTGGCCGATAGCACGGGTCACTTCCGCCTCGCCAACGTCGCTGAACTGGTCGAACTCAGTCATACAACTCAGTTATATATCCGGCAAATATTAACCTACCGGATACCGGCCACGACGGCCACGGTCGGAAACGCGTGACGTGCCGGGACGCAATCCCTCGGCTGCCCGTGCTCCGTAACTGTTAGGGACAGCGGGGGCGAACGCCGACGCATGAGCGACGACGACGAAGAGGGGCCGGCCGTGCCGTTAGGCGAGGGAGAGCCGGTCGAGGGCGCGCCGCTGGCGCGGGTCGCCTCCCGGCTCCACTACGCCATCGAGAAAAGCGAAGTCGTCCGCCGCGAGGGCGAGACGACGATACGGACGCCGGACGGACCACGCGAACTCGCCGACGTACTCGAAGAAACCGACGCGGTGTATTTCGACACCCGGCAGGCCTTCGAGTCGGCTGTCCGCGATGTCATCGGAACCGGACCGGTGCCGACCGCCGAGGAGTAGTCGCCCGCGAACTGTTTTTGGTGGCGGCGGCCGAACGAGAGGTATGAGCCTCGCGTTTGACCCCTCGAAGATCGATGCCGAAGATATCGGTGAAGAACAGACGACGCTAGCGATGGACCACGAGGCGGCCGTCGAACACGTCCGAACCGTCGCCGAGGAGACCGGCTTCGGCATCCCGGTCGAATTTTCGCCGTCGGAGCTGCTCAACGAGAAGGTCGACGCCGACCGGGACCCCTACTACGTGCTCGGGGCCTGTAACCCCGAGATGGCCGACCGGGCGCTCGACGAGACGCTCAAGCAGGGTGCGCTGTTCCCGTGTAACTTCGTCGTCTGGCAGGAAGAGCCGGGACGCCAGCGCGTCTACCACGTCTCCATTATGCGTATCGCGCGCCTCGTCGGGATGGCACCGGACAACGAGGCGTGGGGGGATATCGTCGACGACACGGGCGAGTTGGTTGCTGCGTTTTTCGAGGCCCTCGACGACGAGTAGCTACCCGAAGAGCCGCGACGACAGCCGCTTGAACACCCGGCGTTCCCGCAACGCCATATAGAGAAACGCCGACGGGAACGCAAGCAGGACCAACGACAGGAAAACGAGGAACAGGCCGGGACCGGAGAGCAGCTCTGACATACCTGTACGTGGTCGTGTGAGACGGCTTAACGGCTTCGGGACGAGTCGCCGCCCGCACCGAAGGCCGAGAGGTCCGCCTGCACGCCGGCAGCCATCGTCGACTTCCGCCGGAGCGCTGCCATCGAGACCGGTAGCTGCGGGACGAGTTGCCGGACGGCGTCGTGGAACGTCTCGGCCACCGCCGGCTCCCCGTCGAAGGCGTCCCGAACCGACTCGCGTATCTGCCAGACGCCGACCGGTGCCCAGTAGGCTTCAGTGGCGTAGCGGACGACAAAGACCTTCGCCTGCCGGTCACGGTCAGCAAGCGCCTCAAGCACGCCGAGCCTCGCGGCGTAGTACGCGCCGGACGTCTCCTCGACGTAGCCGCTTCGGCCGTCGTAGCCTTCGTTGTCAGCGGCCATATACAGTTGCCCGTCCGGGTCGGGGTTCCAGATGCTGCCCGGGGCCTTCAGCTCCAGTAGCTCGAACTCCCAGTCGCCGGGGGCGGCGACCACCCAGTAGTCGTTACCCATGTAGCTGGTATGCCACACCAGCGTCCGGTCGATGGGAGGGGCATTGCGAATCGTCCCTCGAAGATACTGGCCAACGGTGTCGTCGACGGCGGTAATCGACCACCGCGTCGGCACGAGCCGTCGGTTTTCGGCCTCGCCGAGTGCGCCGACCGACAGGACGTTGTTGATATCGTAGACATCGAACCCGCGCCGGTAGAGGTACGTTATCGCGCCTTCGGCCCGCCAGTCGTCGTCAGAGAGCGTCTTCTCGATAGCCCGCGGCACTGATGGGTTCTCCGTGACGCGGGCCGACTCCGCGAACGCCCGTGGCCCACGCGGCGCGGCGATGTCCTCCAGCGGGCCATCGAGGTCGAATCCCGGCCGGTCGTCGAGACCCAGCTCGATGTCGACCGGGTCGTCGGCGAGAGCGACCTCGCGCTGTGTGCCGACGAAGCCGTCCCAGACGTCGTAGACATCGACGTTTGACCGGCGCGTCGAGTTCAAGAGCCCGGTGCGCCGCTCGAAAACATCGTCGATGCTGAACCCCTGCTGATACCACTCGCCGGTGGTCGCGTACGCCTCGGCGTCGTTCTCGTCACCGACCGGAGCGAGCACCCCCGCCGAAACGTTGGGGTACGACGACCGACCGACAAACACCGACGGCGCGGTTGAGCCGACAAGCGTGTCGTCGGTGAGTGTCTCATCGAATCGCGTGCGTGCATCGTCAATGTACTCGGTGACGGCGTAGGACTTCTCCTCGGCGAGCTTCCGGAGCGCAACGGAGTCGTCTTGCTCTATGTCGTCGACATACTCGTCGAGGCGCATACCGATGCTTCGGGCGGAACGCCCAAGGCTGTTCTGGACGCTGACGCGCGAACGGCTACTCGTCCACCAGTTCGATTCGGTTGACCGAGAGATGGACGTGCTCGACTTCGATGGGGTCGGGGCCGCCGAGCGTCTCGACGACCTGTGTTTCGAGAGCCTCGTCGTAGCTGATGTGGCTTTGCCCGCCATCGAGGTCGACGCCCTCAACCGCGCCGACGATAGCGCCCGCCACTGAGGTGTCGCCGTCGAGTTCAATATCAGCATCATCGGTGGTGCCGTCCGTCGGCGCATAGAGAACACCGCTGAACACCGAGTCTTGGATGTCCGCATCAGTGTCCGGAGGTCCGTACAACCACAACTGCGTCGAGTTGGCCTCGTTGGTGTCGTAGTTGACAGACGAATCGTCGATATCGATGTCGGCCTCGCGGTCGGCGTCGCTGACATACATTCGAACGACAGCGTCGTCTTCGATATCGACATCTGCGCCGTCGAGTTCGAACTCGCCGGCGACACCGAGTTCGACGCTGCCGTCGCCGGCCACCGTTATGCTCGTGTCGGCGCTGCCCTGGCCGGGATTGCCGTCCCCACTGACATCGACATCGTCGGCGCTGAGCTCGATGTCGCCGCTGCTCGTGTCGAGTTCGAGCGTTCCCTCGTCAATATCGAGGGCATCGAGGTCGTACGAGCCGGCTTCGAGCGTTACGGTATCACCGTCGTCAATGTCCAACTCTCGGCCGGAAATAGCGTCGACATCGTCGTTTGCGGTGCCGTCACCGATACTGTCGACCTTCTGGTAAAGGGTATCGGCGTCAACGACCTCGGCAGCGGGCTGGGGGCTCGGAACAGCAGTATTAGTTTCGACACCGTCGGCGTGGCAGTTCTCGTTGCCGGCCGCACACCGGATTTCACCGTCGATATCTGCGCCGCCGAGACTGACAGCCCCACCAGCAAGCAGGTCGCCGTTGATGTCGATTCGGTGGTCCGCAATGTCGATATCGCCAGTCGCGACGAACTGCCCGCCGGTCATCGGTTCACCCTGTCCAGGGTTCGCGGACGGGCCGCCTGTCGAAGAATCGTACGCGTTGACGACGAATTTACCGTCTAGTTCGAGTTCCTCGCTTGCGGTCGTCGAGACGACAGGGCCGCCGATATCGGGCCTCTCGGGGTCATTGGTAAGTTCAAGCGTCACCGATTCCGTGTCGTGGTCATAGGAGACGGTGCCGTCGGTCCGGTCGGCAAAGAACCGGCCCCACGACTCGTAGTAGCGGCTCTCGACCGTAACTGTAATCGATTCCGTCTCCCCGACGCGTCGCCGGTCTTGCAGCGTCGTGTCCGGGTTCTGTGCTGCGATGGTGGTGGCGCTACCCGCGACGGTGCCATCGAGGTCGACAAGCGGCATCGTCAGCGTCGCCCCGCGGTAGTGGAACTCCGGCGGTGAGACCATCCGTGTGGTGTCACCATCAGTTCGCCACGTGCCGCCGCCCTGATAGGCGATGTGCGTATCGCCGCGACGGTATTCGAGGGTGGTAATCGTCTCTTCGAGTAACGTCTCGGTCCCGTTTTCGACGACAATACGCGCCCCGTCGTAGGTCTCGAATGTCGCGTCGTCAGTGGTTCCGAAATCGACCTGTCGGTGACTGCTCCCGCCGAGGGCGACAAGCGACGCCTCGCTGTTGAGTTCAAGCATCGCGTTCTCGGCGTTGTCGTCAGCAACCGACCCCTGCAAATCGGAGAGTGCGCCACCACCGGCTACGACAAGCACCGAGACAGCGGTCACGGTTATGGCAATAATGAGTGCGTAACCGACGACGGACGATTGGGCGCGGCGACCGAAGGACACAGCGACGGGGCGGCTGTCAGCCGACAAGTCGGTGCCTACCTGTTCAAGCGAGAGCAACCGCCGCAAGCGGAGGGCAAGGGGGTTCACGTTGGAAGTCAATACGGGAGAGCGAAGATGGGTGCCCTCACGAGTGGATACCCATCGCCTCTATCTGCTCTTGATACCGGTTGCGGATGGTTACTTCGGTCACCTGGGCGACTTCGGCGACCTCACGCTGGGTTTTCTTTTCATTGCACAGCAGCGACGCCGCATAGATGGCCGCCGCCGCGTAGCCTGTCGGCGACTTCCCCGAAAGCAGGCCCTTCTCGGCGGTCGTCTCGATGATGTCTTTTGCCTTTGACTGGACCTCTTCGCTCAGTTCGAGTTCCGAGCAGAACCGTGGCACGTACTTTTGTGGGTCGACTGGCTCCATTTCCAACCCGAGTTCCTGCGAGATATACCGGTAGGTACGGCCGATTTCCTTCCGTTCGACGCGGGAGACCTCGCTGATTTCCTCCAGAGAGCGCGGGATACCTTCCTTGCGACAGGCGGCATAGAGGGCGGCGGTGGCAACGCCCTCGATGGACCGGCCCCGAATCAAATCGTCGTCAAGCGCGCGTCGGTAGATGACCGACGCTACTTCCCGTATCGACCGCGGCACGCCGAGTGCCGACGACATCCGGTCGATTTCAGACAGCGCGAACTGCAGGTTCCGCTCGCCCGCATCTTTTGTCCGAATCCGCTCTTGCCACTTCCGCAGTCGGTGCATCTGGGAGCGCTTCTCCGACGAAATCGACCGGCCATAGGCATCCTGGTCCTTCCAGTCGATCTGGGTCGTCAGCCCCTTGTCGTGCATCGTCTGGGTCGTCGGCGCGCCCACGCGGGACTTTTCTTGTCGTTCCGAATGGTTGAACGCACGCCACTCCGGTCCCGGGTCGATGTGGTCTTCCTCAACGACGAGTCCACAGTCGTTGCAGACGAGTTCGCCCCTATCACCGTCTTTGACGATATCCGTCGATGAACACTCCGGACACGTCGTCTCCGCCGACTCGTCTTCGGCTTCGTCTTCCGTCTCCCCCTCAGTCTCGCGGATGCGTTCCCGTTGGCGGGTGGGCCGTGTCATCGCGTTTTTATATTGATACGAGCAGTTTACTTAAAGCCATGGGAGAAATACCAAGTAATTTAGAATAACCGACAGCAACCGTGTGGGTGGATATTCCGCGCGCTGCCGTTTTCGGAAAAGACCACAACAGCTAAAACTGGGTAGCCGGCACCGACTGGTATGCCTGTCATCGAGTGCGACCCCGAGCGCGCCCGCGAGCGGCTGGTCGAGGCCGGCGTCGAGGTTGAGCCGGGAAACACCGACCACGAGCGGTGGCGCACAGAGTACGCGGGTGGAACGGCAGTCGCGTACGACGACAAGGTCGTTCTGCAGGGCGACAGCGCGCGGCTCGCCGGACTGTTGCAGGACGGGGGCGGCCGCGCCCATATCTACTTCGACGGCGCGTCCCGGGGCAACCCCGGCCCGGCGGCTATCGGCTGGGTCATCGTCACCGACGACGGCATCGTCGCGGAGGGGTCTGAACGCATCGGCCGAGCGACCAACAATCAGGCCGAATACGAGGCCCTCATCGAGGCGCTTGCGGCAGCGGCTGACTACGCATTCGATGAAGCCGTTGTCAAGGGCGACTCCCAGCTCATCGTCAAACAGGTCCGCGGTGAGTGGGACACAAACGACCCGACGCTCCGCGAAAAGCGGGTCCGGGTCCGGAAGCTCCTAGAGGAGTTCAGCGAGTGGTCACTCGACCACGTTCCGCGGGAGATAAACGACCGCGCCGACGACCTAGCCAACGAGGCACTCGATGGCTGAAGACGAACTTCCCGACACCGTCGTCGAGCGCGCCGAAACGCTCACCAGACGCGCCCGAAAGGCCGTCGACGAAAACGAGCAAACGGCGTATCTCGAGGAGCGCGGTAGTCTACTATCCGACCATGGATACCGAGCCCGGGTGCGCGAAGACGACGCCACCGAAATACTCGTGCTGTATCCGGACGAATGGGTCGAGGACGGCACCGTCGAGCCGGGCGAAATCGACGACACTGGGCGGGCGGTCGAACGACGTATCTCGGGGCCGGCAAGCGGCGACAACTGGGCCGAAGTCGACCGCCACAACCGGACCGTCGCCGGACGGGTCCGTGAGGAACACGGGGCAGTCCACGGCGAGACGGCCGAGGCCTTCGCGACGTTCATGAGCAACCACTACGCCAAGCCGGTCGAAGAGGCAGCCCCAGACGAGAAACAGGAGTTCCGCGACGAGTACTTCCCGCGGAACGCGTGGCCGAGCGACGAACAGTTGGCGCAGGTGGAAGCGTCGCTGGAGTACATCGAACGGGTTGCAGAGCGGGGTGACTGACGGGGCTACGCGGGGTCTCAACCGATGTCGAAACCTCTTTGCGGCACTCACACCCAGAGCCACGTATGGCTGGCGCAAACCTGTGGGAAGACCTCGAAACGGGTCCGAACGCTCCCGAGGAAATCTATGCGGTCGTCGAGTGTCTGAAGGGCGAACGCAACAAGTACGAGTACGACAAGGACATTCCCGGTGTCATGCTGGACCGGGTGCTCCACAGCAACGTCCACTACCCGGGCGACTACGGGTTCATCCCGCAGTCGTACTACGACGACGAGGACCCCTTCGACGTGCTCGTCCTCGTCGAGGACCAGACGTTCCCCGGCTGTATCATCGAAGCCCGCCCGGTCGCGCTGATGAAGATGGACGACGACGGCGAACAGGACGACAAGGTCATCGCCGTTCCCAGCGAAGACCCCCGCTACGACCACATCGAAGACCTCGAAGACATCCCCCAGCAGACCCTCGACGAGATCGACGAGTTCTTCGAGACCTACAAGAACCTCGAAGAAGGCAAGGAAGTCGAAACGCAGGGCTGGGAGGACAAGCAGGCCGCGTTCGACGCTATCGAGCACGCACAGGACCTCTACGAGGAACACTTCGGCTAGAAGCAGACCGGAGCCGACCGCTTTGTTGTTGCCTACCGTTCGCTCTGTAGCTTAGTCGTATCCGCACCCAAGAGTTTGTTCAGCAGACACCGCTGTGTCGCCGCCGTTGCCAACAGCACAAGCGCGACGAGGAGTACGACGCCTCCGTAGAGTATTGACAGCGATTCCGCGAGTAGCATCGAGAATCCGACGACAGCGAGGATTGCGCCAACCCCAATTCGAGCGACACGGTCCAGTCCACCAACGTTCTTTTCCAGCATATCCCGTTCCTTCGTGCCGGGGGCTCAAAAAAGCCGACCACGTCGGGGATGGCGGTAGTGCGTCCGTTCGGCCGACCTATCTACCAGCCCGCGCCGGGGCACGCCACGCAACCTCGTTGCGGTCGCACAGTCCAATCGCTACCGCGCGGTCCCGTCAGCCCCACGATTGGTATTCAGCACGTGCATAGAATCGTTAGCAATATTTTTCTGGAGAATATCGTCAGTTGGCGTTCCTTCTGCGGGTTTTTCTGAAATCATTTCCACAGTGCATCGGACGTATTAGCGTGATACATTATGATAATGGAATGATATATTGCGGAGTAGTGCCTATGGTTTGATATGAGTACCCAAAAACGCAAGCCGCTCGGCGTCGCGCATCCGACCGTCGTTCCGGAGAACTTCGAACAGCGCACCGACGGCGACGAGACGGCGTAGCCGGGCGCTGTGGTCGATGTTGCCGGTTTCGATGAGCACCGCCGGTTTTGTCGCTCGAAACGAACCTTCTTGTAGTCGCCTCACGGTAACCCGGACATGGGACTGTTCGACCGGCTTCGCGGCGGGGACGGGCCGCGGGTCGCTTTCTTCGGCATCGACGGCGTACCGTATTCGCTGGTCGCCGACAACGAGGAGACGTTCGAAAACCTCACCGCTATCGCTGAAAACGGCGGCGGCGGAGCCATCGACTCCATCGTCCCGCCGGAGTCGAGCGCTTGCTGGCCGGCGCTGACGACCGGCGTCAACCCCGGCGAGACGGGTGTGTACGGCTTTCAGGACCGTGAGGTCGACAGCTACGACACCTACGTACCGATGGGACAGGACGTACAGGCAAAGCGGCTGTGGACCCGCGTCAACGACACCGGGCGCGAGGCAACCGTGCTAAACGTTCCCGTGACCTTCCCGCCGAACAGGGATATCCAGCGGAACGCCAGCGGCTTTCTGTCGCCCGGGCTGAAGAAGGCCGCCTATCCGGACGAACTCCGAGAGACGCTTGAGGACCTCGATTACAAGATTGACGTTAACGCGAAACTCGGACACAAGGAGGACAAATCGGCGTTCATCGAGGACGCACACCGAACGCTCGACGCCCGGTTCGAGGCGTTCAAACACTACATCGAGCAGGACGATTGGCACCTCTTTTTCGGCGTCTTCATGACCACCGACCGGGTCAACCACTTCCTCTATAAGGACTACGTGACCGACGGCGAATACAAAGAAGAGTTCCTCGAGTTCTACGCCAAGCTCGACCAGTACCTCGGCGAGCTACGGTCGCTACTGAGTGAGGAGACGACGATGGTCGTCGCCTCCGACCACGGGTTCATGCAGCTAGACCACGAGGTTAACTGCAACGTCTGGCTTGAGGAGAACGGCTGGCTCTCCTTTGACGACGACGACCACAACAGTCTCAGCGACATCGCCGACGACACCCGTGCCTACTCGCTCATCCCTGGGCGGTTCTATCTCAACCTCAAGGGTCGGGAGCCGAACGGGACGGTGCCGCAGGACGAATACGAGTCGGTCCGGTCGGAGTTGAAAGCCGACCTCGAAGCGATGGAGGGGCCGGACGGAAAGCCGGTCGCCGACCGCGTCGTGACGAAGGAGGACGCCTTCCGCGGCGACCACGACGATATCGCACCCGACCTAGTCGTCATCCCGAACACCGGCTTCGACCTGAAATCGACGTTCAAGGGCGGCGAGAAGGTCTTTACCACCGGGCCGCGGAACGGCATGCACAGCTTCGAGGACGCGTGTCTCTTCGTCGACGACAAGCAGGCGACTATCAAAAACGCCGACCTCTACGACATCACCCCGACGATACTGAAGCTTCTGGACATCGAGACCGACCGCAACGAGTTCGACGGCGCGTCGCTGGTGTAGACGCGACAGACGGACGGCCATTTATATAGTATTACGCAGCAGCCAGCCATGTGCCACCGCGAGACCACGACCGCGACGCCATCGAGCGGCGGCTGGAGGCGGTTGAGCGAGCCCTCGCCGAAGACGAACAGCCGGACCGGGTCGACCGCCTCGATGAGCTTGAAACCCGCGTCGCTGAACTCGAAGCGGCCGTGCGGGCGCTCAGGGGATACGTCGGCTCCGTCCGGGCGATAAACGACGACGTAGAGCGACGTGCCGACCGTGCCCTCCGAAAGGCCGAAGCCGTCGAACGGACCGTGGACCCGACGGAGCCGTCTGGGGATTCGGCTGCCGGCGAGGGGTCCGCCGAAGACGAAGCAGATGCCACCGAGCATGCTGCCGACGCTCCGACGGCCACCGGCCGACTCCAGCGGCTCAGAGACCACCTGTGATTCGGGTCGTCCTCGCGGCAGTGCTCGCGACGGCGCTTGTGGGCGTCTCGTTGCCGGCCGCAGAGCGGGCGGAGGCGGACCGAAACACCGCGCTGGCGACCGGCGAACTCGCCGCAGTTGCAGAAACCGCAGAGGAACTCGCGGCTGAAAACGACCCGGTTACATCGGGAACAGGTGCCGCTTCGACAGACATCATTGTGGACTCCCCGTCAGGGGTGTTCGCAGCCGGCGGGAGCCTCATTATCGACAGCAAACTACGGTGGGTCCCGAAAGACGGTCCCGAACAGTCAGTCGAGACGGCGGTCCGGCTCAACACCACCGAGCCGATTCAGATTACCGGCCAGTCACGACTTCGGCTGTCGCTTATTACGGGCAGCGATGGCGAGCCGACCGTCAGCATCGAGCGCGTCCACGGCGGCAACGGCAGGGCCGCCGCCGAAGGTTGAAGTCGGATGCCGGGACCAGCCCCCGTGTGCTCGACCGACTGTTTCCGACCGACGCCGACTGTCGGTGCCGAACACGCTTCGATGGCGACCGGCTTTGCGTCGAAAGCGACGACTGTCCCGGTAGCGGCCGGCTGGCGACCGAGCCGGCCTGCCGGCGGACGGCAATCGAAGCCCTGGAGTCCAGGGACGCCGAGGTGGTCCTGACAGCATCGGCCGGTTTCGAGCGCGCCTACGAGGGGACAGCATCGGCGTTGCTGGTCGCTGCAGGCCGGTTCGCTGACGCCATGGGCTACCACGACGAGGAACTGGCAGTGCGGGCTCGCTCCGACCCGCTAGGGGCGGCACGGACCGCCAGCGGTCGCGGCGGACGACTCGCGCGTGCCGTCGTCGACACCGGCTTGGAAGCGTTCGTCGGCGGCGACTACGAGACGCTGCTCCGACCGCACGTCGGGCCGTCGCTGGCGCGGTCGCGGGTCGCGACTCGTCCACCACCGGCGGCCACGCTCCGAACGCGCTACGAACTCGATACCGGCGCGGTGGTCCGGCGGTACGCGGACGACGGGCTCGATACCTACCACCTCACGCCCGCGGAACACCGGCTCGACGAGTCGGCGACGGCGACGCTGGATGCGGCTTATCAAGCGCTTGCCCGCGGTGCTGTCTCCGGCGGCGAGCGGGCCGCATCGCGGGCGGTGCGGTCGGTCGCCGACGATGAGGACCCAGTCGGGACGCTCGTGTCGGTGCTGGAAAAGCACACCGGCGGACTGGGCGTCCTCACAGACTGCTTTGCCGACCCGGCAGTCTCGGACGTGTTTGCGACCGCACCGGTCGCCGAAAATCGGCTTCGGCTCCGCCACGACGGAGAGACGCTGCGGACAAACGTCCGGATGACAGCGGCCGGGGCGGATGCGCTGGCATCGCAGTTTCGCCGCTCCAGCGGCCGAGCGTTCTCGCAAGCGAGCCCGACGCTCGATGCGACCGCCGACGCCGGCGGTCGGCGGGTCAGGGTCGCCGGCGTCACCGACCCGGTCAGCGATGGCACCGGGTTCACCTTCCGCGCACACGACGAGTCCTCGTTCAGCCTCGCCGACCTCGTGGAGAACGGCACGCTCACGCCTGTTTCGGCGGGATTCCTCTCAGTCGCCGCCGAACGTGGCGCGTCGCTGCTACTCGCGGGAGCCCGCGGGGCCGGCAAGACGACGCTGCTCGGCGCGCTCCTGTGGGAGATTCCACCCGATGTCCGAACGGTCGCCATTGAAGATACGCCGGAGCTTCCGGTATCGGAGCTTCAGTCGGCGGGGCGTGATGTCCAGCCCCTCCGAGTAACCGAAGGAGACGGCGCGTCCATCACCGCGACAGCCGCCCTGCGGACCGCACTTCGGCTCGGCGACGGAGCGCTCGTCGTCGGCGAGGTCAGAGGCGAGGAAGCACAGGTGCTCTACGAGGCGATGCGCGTCGGCGCAGCCGACGGGACGGTGTTAGGGACGATTCACGGCGGGGGCGGTGAATCAGTCCGCGAGCGGGTTGTCACCGACCTCGGCGTCCCGGTGTCGGCGTTTGCTGACACCGACTTCGTCGTTACCGTCGAGGCATACGACGACAGCGACGAGCGGGCACGGCGAATCAACGCCATCGAGGCGGTCCGCCGCCACGACGAAGGCGTCGGCTTCGAACACGTCGGCGGCGTCGGTGTCGACGGCATGCAGCTGACCGACGCCGCTGTCAGTCCGCTCTGTCGACCGACAGAACACACCGACGAGGTCAGGGCTGTCGTCCACCGTCGGGCCGACTCGTTTCAGGGATGACAGCTGTGGCTGCTAACACCCGATTTGACCGCCTCGTCGACCGGCTTGCGGCGCTGTCGCCCCGGGACAGCCCCCCAGCGTCGCTCCGCGACGCCGAGCCGTTTTTGGACCGCGAGGCAGGGGAAGTCGCAGCCGCCTGCGACGGTGTCGGTGTCATCGTCGGAGGCTGTCTCGTGGCCGTCGGCATCGTGACCGGCCGGTTCGGATTGCTGGTCGTCGCTATCGGCGCAGGCTATGCGGGGGTCGTACTCGCCCGCGGCGGCGCACTCGCGGTCGTCAATCTCCGCCGCAGTCGGGCGCTCGGGACCGCCCCAACGATTGTCAGCCGGGCGGTACTCCGGATGCGGATAACCCCGGCAGCGGAGCGAGCAGCCGCCTTCGCCGCCGAGACTGACGGACGGCTCGGCGACCGGCTTGCCGGGCGCGTCAGACGCGCCGATGGCACGCCGCGGTCCGGCCTGTCGGCGTTCGCGACGGCGTGGCGCGACCGGTTCCCGGGGTTTTACCGGTCGCTGACGCTCGTGGAAGCTGCCGCCGAAGCGCCGCCCGAAGAGCGCGAGCGGACGCTGGATAGGGCGATGAACGCCGTTCTTGAAGGCACGCGCGAGCGGGCCGCCAGCGCAGCCGAGGCGCTTCGTGGGCCAGCCACCGCCGTCTACGCCTTCGGTGTGCTGTTGCCGCTCGCACTCATCGGCGTGCTCCCGGCCGCTGGGGCCGCCGGCGTCAACGCGACGCTTCCGGCGGTCGTCATCGTCTACGACATCGTGCTTCCCGTGGCGCTTGTCGGTGCCGGCGGCTGGCTGCTCTCCCGTCGGCCGGTCGCGTTCCCGACTGACGCGCCGACCGACCGGACGGCAGACCGGCGGCTCGCGGTCGTCGCCGGCGGCTGTGCGGCCATAGCCGGAGCGATGGTGGCAGGGACGGTGCTCCCGTGGTGGACACGGCCGATTGCAGCGGTCGGCCTCGGCGTCGGCACGGGGCTTTTCGTCCTGTATCGGCCGACGATTGCGGCCCGGGACAGAACGGATGCGTTCGACGAATCGTTGCCTGATGCGCTGTATCTCGTCGGGCGCCGTGTCAGCGACGGCGTTTCGGTCGAGCGCGCTGTCGCAGACGCGGCCGAGGAACTCGACGGCGTCGCCGGCGAGGTCTTCACCGACGCTGCCCGCCGGCAGCGACGGCTCCGGGTCGATATCGAGACAGCGTTTCGGGGCAGCCACGGGGCACTCGAAGAGCTCACGAGCCGGCGGGCTGAAAGCGCCGCACGGCTGTTCGGCGTCGCCGCAAACGCCGGTGCGCCCGCCGGCCGGGCGCTCATCGAGACGGCCGACCATCTCGACGAGCTCCGGCGGGTGGAAACGGAGGCGCGCCGTGACCTCGGGCAGGTGACGACGACGCTTTCGAACACGGCCGCGTTCTTCGGTCCGTTGGTCGGGGGTGCGACAGTAGCGCTGGCCGACAGCGTCGGGACGGCAGAAGCACTCGACGGGAGTGTTCCCGAGACGGCCGGCATCGGACTGGCTGTCGGCTGGTACGTGCTCTTGCTTTCGGTAGTGCTGACTGCGCTGTCGGTCGGGCTCGAACGCGGTCTCGACCGGCCGACTATCGGCTACCGGACAGGCGCGGCGCTCTGTGCGGCGACGGTCGTCTATCTCCTGTCGTTCTACGCAGCGGCGGTAGTAGCGGGGGCCGGGAGTTTATAACTGAAGGGGCGGCCAGACGCCCCGTGTTCGACGTTCCCCTCGACTCGTGGTACGTCTGGTTCGGGCTGGCGGTAGTCAGCAGCGCCACCGTCGGCGTCGCCGGAACATTGCCGTCGTCGCCGCCGCCGGACGCAGCCGGCGGCGCACAGACCATCGACAGCGTCGCCGCGAGCGACCGCCCGGCAGTCGGGAAGCACCCGCTTTCGAACGCCGAATCGGTCCGCATCGGCACGAGCTCGCTGTCGCTCCGCGGTGGCGGCGAAATCAGTCACGAAGCGCTCCGCTACGGACCGGTAACGCCAGCAGGAGCCGACGACAGGCTTCAGTCGGTGCTCCGAGGCAGTCATCCTGACAAACAGTTCGACACGCCGGCTGCCTTCGCGGAGGCTGCCGAAGCAGCCCGTACAGAACAGCCACAGTGGTACACCACTGACGAACTCGTCGTTCGGCGAGTCATCTGGGAGGGAACGGATGTGGTCCTCGCGGGATAGCGGACAGACCGAGCCGCTGGCGGCGCTTGTCGCGGTGTTCGCACTCGGCGTCGGGCTGACGCTCTACGCCGGGGCGTTGGATTCCGTGTGGCCGCTGCTGTCAGGTACCCACGAAACCGCGGCGTTAGCCGTGGATGCTACCGCGAGTGAGGCCGCCGACTTCGGCGTCGTTGCGCCGCCGATTACGGAGGCTGCTGCGGCGGCGAGTCCGGCCGGATACCGGCTGAACGCGACGCTTCGGGCCGATGGACGAATGTGGCACGCCGGCCAGCCACGACCGGCCGACGCCGACTGTGACCGGCGGACGGTGTCAGTGCGGACCGCCCCCGGGCGCGTCAGCCGCGGCCTGTTGGAGGTGTGCGTGTGGCGCGGGCTGTGAGTACCGTCCTCGATGTGACAGTCTGTCTCCTGCTCGTCGGCGTCGCCGTCGTTACGTTGGCCACGGCGGTGCCGGGCGCAGGCGAAGAGCCATCGGCACCGGACGGCGGCGATGCGGCGGCAGCGGAGCTGGGGACGGTGACTGCAAGCGTCAGTAGCGATGGTGCAACCCGTCACGACACGCTGGCCGGCCATCTCGCCCGCGCGGCGGTCGCGAACACGACCGTCGGCGGCGAGCCGGTCGCTGCGACCGGCTATCCCGACGCGGCAGCTGAAGCGGTGCGGAACCGAAGCGGCGACCGGACACACGTCACCGCCCGGTGGCGACCCCTCGGTGACGCGTCCACCTCAGGAACGGTGACGGTCGGTCGGCCGCCGCCCCGGACAGCCGACGTTTCGGTGACAACGTTCACCGTCGAGAGCGGCCTCCGGCCTGCGACTGCGGCGTCCGACCCAGCCACATCGCTCGCGAACGCGTACGTGGCGTGGCTCTTCCCGCCGGAGCGAACGCGTGGGCTGCTGGTCGATTCCCGGACCGCGCCGGCCGCCAAGGAACAGTATACGGAGACGGCGGCGACTCTCGACACGGCGGTCGATGCGCCATTAGCAGAGGCCAACGCCGAGACGGTAAACGAGCGGCTGTCGACGGCGTTGGCAGAGCGAATCAAAACGGTAAGCGAAGGACACGGCGACGTCGACAGCCTCGAAACGCCGTCTGAAGAGGTAGCAGTGGTCGTCCGGCGGTGGGAGCCGTGAACGACCGCGGTCGCGTCCCCTTCGCGCTCATCGGTGTGTTGTTGCTCGTCACCAGCGGCACGCTCGCGGTGTCGGTTTCGACACACGACGCCGGGACTGACACCTCCACAGACCGCGCCGTCGGCGGCGCGGCGGCTGCGGCGACAACCGAGCTTCGGGGGGCTGCCGATGCCGCCGCCACGGCTGCCGCCGCGGAGCCGACGACGACGCCGGCGAACACCACCGCTGGGCGTGCGCTTGACAGCGAGCAGCCATTCCGCGACAGTCTTCGGCTGCGGGTGTATCTCCGTGCGCTGGACCGCGTTGACGGAACCACGTTCGAGCGCGATGGCACCGTCGTCAGCGCGTCACTACCGGATGTCGAGCCAACCCGGGAGGGCTACCGCGAGGCGATTCAGCGGGTCGAAGTCGAACGGGCTGGCAAAGAGGACACGGCGCTGGCAGTCGAGCTGACCGGGCTCTCGCTTACTGTGAGCCGGGAGAACCAGACGGTAGCGGAAACTGAGCGTTCGCCGTCGGTCGTCGTTGCTAACCCGGCGCTGTCGCTGCACGACCGGACCGAGCGCTTCGAGCGGCGCGCGAACGCGCCGGTCACTCGCTCCGGGCTGAGCCAACGGCTCACCGCGCGGCTGTATCCGATTGCGTGGTCCCGGGGCTACGCGCAGTACGGCGGTGCGCCGATAGCAACAGTGCTCGGGACGCGACACATCGAGTTGGCGACGAACGACGCTCTGCTGGCCGAACAGCGAACCGCGTTCGGAGCCGCGGACCCTGCCGGCGACCGGGGCGTTGCGGCTGCCGGCCGCCGAGTTGCGACAACCGACCTGCTCGCCGGCGTCGGCGGCGACGAGGAGTGGACCGATATGGTGCTCGAAGCCGCGGATGAGCTCGGTCCGGACCCGCCGGACAAACAGCCGGTCGGCACATGGCGCGAAGAACCTGAAGCCGATGACGTGACCGTCGATGTCGGCGCGTCGGCCGACACTGCCTTTGCTGACCTCGTCGGCAGTACCGGAACGGACGAGCTTGCGAGGGTTATCGAACGCGCACACACCGTCGAAGCACGTGTCGTGGCCGAAACGGACCGCACCGACAGACGGGCGGATACCGATGGGTCGCCCGGAAGCGACTGGGAACTCGTCGCCGACCGGAGCCACGAGTCGGTCAGCGTCGAGTCAGCTGGCGGGCAGCCACCGGCGGCAGACGACTGGGCGACTCGCGACGGGGCGGCTTTCGATGCGACCGTCGTCGAGCGAGTCACCCGGACGTGGTCGGACGGAAACGAAACCACGACGACCGGCGGTGTCATCGAACGGGAGTACCACGTCCGTGTTGCCGCACAGGCGCGAACGAAGCCGATAGCCGGCGTGCCGTTCGGGCCGCTGGAGCGGTTCGAGGCTGCAACCGAACGGGCGGTGTCGCAGGCAGTCGCCCGAGGCGACGGGCTTGACGGCGCGGCGGCGACGGCTGCGAGTAGCGACCGCCTGCAAGCGACGGCAGCGGCGACGGCTCCACGGTCTGTCAGTCGGTCCGATGTCGAGATGGCCGTCGAGGCGACCCACGAGACGGCTCGGAATCGGTCTGTCACCGCCGCGGCACCGGCCGTCGGAACGGGGCGGGTGAACCCACCGGACCGGCTCCGGACAGCGCTCGAAGCCGACCGCGAGCAGTTCATCGTCGACGCGGACCCGAAGCCAGCGGTGCGAACGAAACGGGCGGCACAACTGGCGTATCTCGACGGCGTTGACGCGTCACTCAGCGAGCGGGAGACTGCACACGATGGGGCTGCTGACGGCATCGATGACACGGTCGGTGAGCATATCGACCCCAGCCGCCTCGACGGCGCGCTCGCGGCGCATCGGCAGGCGGCGAAGCCGCCAACTGAATCGTATGCCGACCCGGCCGGAACGGTGTCGTTCGAGGTCGAGACGGCACCCTCGTATCTCACCACGAGCGCCGTCGAACGCGACCGAATCGACGCCCGCGGCGGCGGCAGCGTCTATCCACTGGCGACCAGAAACGTCAATCTCTTTCCGTCGCTGCATGACCCGGTCGCCGACAGTCTCTTCGACCGCATTCCGTTCTTCGGGACCGAACGCACGTCGCTTTCGCGGGCGGCGAGTACGCTCGCCGCGGCCGACCCCGACGAACACGGCTACGACCGGCTTGCATCGGCCGTCGCAGCGTCGAGCCGCTATGTCCGCGGCGATGTGGCGGCGGCGTTGATAGATGCCGGCGTTGCACCCGACGAGGCTATGGCGGCGCTCGAAGCCGATGGTGGGACCGCCGAGGAGGCGCTGCGGCTCGCCAATGGAACTGCAGTCGACCAAGCGGTCGAGGCGGTCGAGGGGAACGTAGACGACAGCCGGCTCGAAACCGAAGCGACGGCAGCGCTTTCGGCGGCGCTGAAGCGGGACGACGCTCGGCCACCCGCGGAGCCGGTTGACGAACTTCACGAGCGGACCCGGGAGCAGTATGCTGACGAACTCGAAGGAACACTCGCCGACGGCCTCGAAGCCGGCGAGGAGCGGGCAAGAGAGCGGCTGCTCGGCGAGTCAATGGGGGCGATGCCGGCCGGGTTCCCGCTTGCGCCGATACCCGGCTACTGGTATGCGACGGTCAACGTCTGGTATGTCGACATCGCCGGGACCTACGAGCGGTTTGCGGTCCGGTCGAACCGCGGCGGCCCGCAGGCAGCGACGACGTATCTCCGCGACGGGCGCACTGCAACGGTCGCCCACGACGGGAAAACAGCCGTTCTCGGCAGCGGCGAGCGGGTTTCGTTCCGGACGGAGACCGCCGTGGTGGTCGTGGTTCCGCCCGGCCCGCGCGGCGTCGGCGACACCGATGGGACGATAGACGAACGCGCCGCCGGCTGGCCGCCCTGAGCCCGAACCGTACTTCAACCGCGAGGCCAAACAGAAGGTATGTTTCACGAACTCACAGACGACCCGGGCGGGACGTCGCCAGCGGCCATCGAAGCGGCGTACGTCTCGGCGCTCGAAGCCGTTCTCGACGAACACGACATCGGCACCGCCGCTGCCGAAACCGGCATCGAGCGGTCGGCGCTTTCGGCGCTGCTGGACGGCGAACTGCCGGAGTTGACGCTCGAAGACGCCGCGGAGCTGCTGGCGCTCCGCGAAGATGCCCCGGACGCGGGAACGATTGTCGCGCTGTCTCGTGATGCGCTGCTGATGGGGATGACGACCGCCGTCTTGGATGTCGAGGCCGTCGAATCCGAGATCGGCGGCGAGCTTGAGGCCCGCGAAATACAATCGAAGGTGGAGGGCCGCTACCCGATGACGCTGTCGGAGTTCGCGCTGCTTTTCCACCACATCGAGCGGCGGAAATGACAATGCGGGTCGGCATCCTCGGCTGCGGCTACGTCGGCCTTGAGTTGGCCCGGCAACTCCGCGATACGCACGATGTTGTCGGGATGCGTCGGTCCGAAGCCGGCCTCGAAGCCGTCGAGGCGGCTGGTGCGAAGCCGATACAGGGAGACCTGACAGACCCCGAGTCGCTCTCGGCGCTGCCGTCGCTCGATGCGGTTGTCTTTGCCGCGTCATCGGGTGGCCGTGGGGCCGACGCCGCCGAGCGCGTCTACGTCGACGGACTTCGAACGGTCATCGAGACGCTCGGCGAGCGGTCCGACCCGCCGGAGCGGCTCGTCTACACCTCAAGTACCGGCGTTTACGGCGACCACGACGGCGACTGGGTCGACGAATCAACGCCGCTATCGCCAACAACCGATAAGACGCAGGTGCTGGCTGAAGCCGAGCGCCTCGCCCGGGAGCGAACCGCCGATTACGGTATCAGCGGCGGCGTCGCGCGGTTCGCGGGGCTCTATGGCCCCGACCGCTACCGTCTCAACCGCTACCTCGACGGTCCAGTGACGGACGGCTACCTCAACATGATACACCGGGACGACGCCGCCGGTGTCGTTCGATTCATGCTGACGACGGCGACAGAGTCGGAGGTCCTCGTCGCTGTCGATGACGAACCCGTCGACAAGTGGGCGTTCGCCGACTGGCTGGCCGACGAATGCGGCGTCGAATCGCCGCCGAAACGGACCAAAGAAGAGCGGCTGGAGGACGACAGTCTTTCGGAGGCGGCTCGACGGCGCATCCTGACGAGCAAGCGCTGCTCGAACGACCGGGTCCGGGAGTTGGGCTACTCGTTTTCGTATCCCACCTACCGGGAAGGATATCAAGCGGCGGTCGACGCCTACCGGGCGGCTGACTGACAGCGGCGAGTCGCGGCGTTCAAACCGCCCGCCGTCGAAGCCGGAGGCGTGTCACGCCGACAGCTCTTCGGCTCGCTGTGTGCGATGGTCTTTCTCGTCAACCTCGCACGGGTCGTCTTCGCGCCGCTCGTCCAGCCGGTGGCAGCAGATTTTGCTGTGACACCGGCGGCGCTCGGCGTCGTCGCCACGGCCGCGTGGCTCGGCAGCGCAGCCCCGCGGCTCCCGACGGGCTATCTCCTGACGCGCGTCCCGCGACACACCGTCGTCGCCGCGACGGGGCTGCTGTTGGTCGGCACGTCGGCGGGGACTGCCTTCGCACCGTCGCTGCCGTGGCTCACCGTCGGCGCGTTCCTGATGGGCATCTCCAGCGGGGCATACTTCATCGCCGCGAACCCGCTGGTGACGGAGCTGTTTCCGTCGCGGGTCGGCTGGGCGCTCGGCGTCCACGGGATGGCGAGCCAGATTGCGGCCGTCGGCGCGCCGCTTGCAGTAAGTGCCGTCCTGCTGGTCAGCGGCTGGCGGGCGACGTTTCTGTTGCTCTCGGCGCTCGCGTTTGTGACAACAGTTGTGCTCGTGGTCGCGGCGCGGCGGACCGAGCTACCGGACGCGGGAGCGAAAGACCGGAGTCTGCTCGCCGCCGCCCGCGCCCAGTGGCCGATTATCCTCACTGGCATCGTCATCGTCGGCAGCAGCGGCTTTCTGTGGAACGGGTTGTTCAACCTCTATGGCCCGTATCTGGCCGCCGAGAAAGGGATCGATGAGGCGACCGGCCGAACGCTGCTGTCGGTGCTTTTCGCCGCCGGCGTCCCGGCGTTTTTGCTGGCCGGCGAGCTAGCCGACCGCGTGCGGAACGTGCCGCTGCTTTTGGCCATCATTATCGGCTTTGCGGCGTCGGTGTTCGCGCTGACGTTCGCTGAAAGCCTCCTCGCGGTCGTCGCCGTCAGTATCGTCGTCGGTGTTGTCATCCACGCGCTGTTTCCCGTCATCGACACCTACATGCTCGCGTCGATTCCGGACGAGAACCGCGCCAGCGCGTACGCGCTGTTTTCTTCGGGGATGATGACCGCACAGGCGTTCGGCAGCGGCGGCGTCGGCTGGCTCGTCGCGAGCGGCGTCAGCTACACCGCCGCCTACCGAGGACTGGCCGCTATCGTCGGCGCGACCGGTGTCGGCCTCTTTGTCCTCCATCGGTTCGGACGGCTGCCGACTGGCGGCACGCCCGGCGAGACCCCGGGCTGAGAACACCACTGGAGCACTACCGGTACACTCCCCCTTGGCTGCCGGAAGCACGTCCTTTTTCGACGGCCGGCCCGTCTCCGTTGTCGATGGAGTACGTCCAAGAACGGGTCACAACGCTCCACGATTTCGACGGCGCAACCCCGGAGGCGCCGGTCGACCGCACGACTGTTGTCGTTCCGATGACCGAGCGGGAACACGCCGGGTTGGCGGCCGAACGCGTGCTGTCGGCGCTGGAGACGGTCGAGCCAGCGCGAGTGCTCGTGCCGCTGCGGGCACCTGCCGACCGTCTGGAAGCGGTCGTCGACTGGCTCGACGGGTTCGACGTGCCGCTGGAGGTGCTGTGGTGTGACGGCCCACGGCTGGCGGGGCTGCTATCAGACAGCGGCCTTGACGGCCAGCGAGGCAAGGGCCGCGATGTCTGGCTCGCGCTCGGCGTTGCAAGCGAAAGCGAGTACGTCGTTGTTCACGACGCCGACGCAAAGACCTACGACGCCGGCCACGTGCCGAAGCTACTGTTCCCGCTGGCGGAGGGCAAGCAGTTCTCGAAGGGCTACTACGCCCGCGTCGAGAACGACCGCCTCTACGGGCGACTGTTCCGGCTGCTCTACCGGCCGCTCGTCGAGGCACTACGCCGCGATGACGACGCCGCGGTGCTGGCGTATCTCGACTCGTTCCGCTATGCGCTCGCCGGCGAGTTCGCAATGACAGGGTCGCTGGCCCGGCAGATGCGGCTCCAGCGCGGCTGGGGGCTGGAAGTCGGCACCCTCGGCGAGGCGTTCCGGCTGGCCGGCACCGAGGGGTCGGCACAGGTCGACCTCGGGGTCCACGAACACGACCATCGCTCGGTGTCGGGGCCGAGTGGTCTCTCGGAGATGGCCGAACAGGTTGCGGGCGCGCTGCTCCGGGCCGTCGAGGAAAACGGCGGCGACCCGGAGTACGGCCGGCTTCAAGAAAGCTACCGGGAGACGGCCGAGCGGCTCGTCGATGATTACGCGCTCGATGCCGCGTTCAACGGTCTCGCATACGACCGCGGCGGGGAGCGCGAGCAGGTCGATGCCTACGCCGCTGCCGTCGCGCGGCCGGACGCTGACACCCGGCTGCCGGCGTGGACGGATGCTGCGGTTACGCCGCAGGAAGTCAGCGACGCCGCGGCGGCGGACCTCGCAGCGACCGTGTCGGCAGCCGAACCACGCTCGGCCCAGCGGTAAACGTCGGAACGTTCACGGCGCTCGCCGGGCGATGACGGGTATGAAACAGGCGATTGTCGCCCGGACGGACATCGACATGGGGACCGGAAAGCTCGCCGCACAGGTCGCACACGCGTCACTGTCGGCCTACGAGGACGCCGGCGACGAGGCCCGACGGGCGTGGAAGTCCGGCGGTCAAAAGAAGATTGTCCTGAAAGGCAGCGGCGAATCACAGCTCCAACAGCTCGCCGACGAGGCGCGGCGGGAGCGGCTCCCGCATGCGCTCGTTCGGGACGCCGGCCACACGCAACTGGAGCCGGGAACGGTAACGGCGCTGGCGGTCGGCCCCGGCGAGGAACGGCTCGTCGACAAGGTGACGGGCGACCTCTCGCTTTACTGAAAGCCGCGGGTGTACTGTCGGGGAACCGGTAGCTCGTAGCCCAAGGACTCGGCGGCATGGAGCGCGAAGTACGGGTCGCGGAGATGTTCTCGGCCCACGATAGCGAGGGCAGCACGTCCGTTGCGGATGATTTCGTCCGCCCCTTCCGGGGTTGTGATTTTGCCGACAGTCCCGACCGGAACACCGCTTTCGGCGACCTGCTCGGCGTAGGGGACCTGATAATGGGGACCGGTGTCGGGGACCTGCTGGTCGGGGTGTATCGCGCCGGCGCTGACATCGATGAGGTCGACCCCGAGGGGCCGGAGTTCGGCTGCCAGCCGGGTCGAGTCGTCGACGGTCCACGACTCCCGGTCGGGCAGCCAGTCGGTCGCGGAGATACGGACGAAAAGCGGCGTTCCCTCGGGGATGGCCTCCCGGACTGAGACGACGACCTCACGAAGGAACCGCGTTCGGTTCTCGAAGCTACCGCCGTAGTCGTCCTCGCGGGTGTTGGTGACCGGCGAGAGGAACTCATGGAGGAGATAGCCGTGCGCGGCGTGGAGTTCGACGATGTCGAAGCCGGCGTCGACAGCACGGACCGCTGCCTCGGTGAAGGCCTCGGTGATACGCTCAATGTCCGCGGCGTCCAACCGCTCCGTCGACAGCGGCTCGTCGTGGGGCCACGGCTCCGTCGTCGGCCCGACAGGGGTCCACCCGCGGTCGCCGTGGACCGGGCCACCGCCGTCACCGGGACGGTTGGTCGAGGCCTTCCGGCCGGCGTGGGCGAGTTGGATGGCGGAGGTCGCGCCCTGCTCGGCGATGAACTCCGTTACCGGCGCAAGCGCGTCGGCGTGGTCGTCGCTCCAGATGCCGAGGTCCTTCGGCGAGATGCGGCCACGCGGCGTAACGGCAGTGGCTTCGGACATCACGATGCCCGCGCCGCCGGCCGCTCGGCTACCGAGGTGGACGAGATGCCAGTCGGTCGCCAGCCCGTCTTCGTCCTCACACGAGTACTGGCACATCGGCGAGACCATCACCCGGTTGCGAGCGGTCACATCGCGACAGTCGAACGGCGTAAACAGGTCCATGGGCCGCGGTTGTCGGGGCGGCGAAAAGACCCTTTGTGTCCCGGCACAACGGCAGCGGCCCCACGTTCCGCGACCGACGGCAGCGTTTGCCGCATCTGCACTAACAATCATTATGTTTAAGGTACAGGAGTAGATACCGGTAGGTAGATGACGAACGACGAAATCGAACCGCTCGTTCCGGAGATGCCTCGACAATCGTCCACCGACCCTGTCCGCGCCGACGGCGGCCGCCGCCCCCGCTACGACAACGCCGAGGTAGACGCGCCGCTCGTTCCCCAGTTCTAGACGGGTTCGTCTGCCGGGTCGCCCGCGGCGAGCAGAAAGAGGCTTGCCGCTCGGACGACGAATCGACGTATGCGCGATTCTCACCCTGTCGAGCAGACCGTCGGTATCGAGTATTACGTGACCGAGACCGACGGGACGGGCGGTCGCCTGCGCGACCGGCCGGCCGACTTCCGGGTCCGCGAGCGCGAGGCCTTCGGCGCCGACTGTCGACCGCTCGATGCCGACCCCGGTTCGTATCCACATCTGGTGTTCCGAGCCACGCTCCGCGAGTGGGACACCAACGACTTCGCGTCCGCGGTCTCGAACGCACTCGGCGTCAGCCGCGAGCGCGTCTCGTGGGCCGGAACGAAGGACAAACACGCCGTGACGACACAACTGTTTTCTGTTAGACACGACGACGCGGCGCTGCCGGACCTCGACGGGGCTGACATCGAGCCGATAGGGCGGGCCGGCCGGCCGGTGCTGTTCGGCGACCTGGCGGGCAACGAGTTCGAACTCGTCATCCGCGACCCCGACCGGCCGGAACACGCCGAGGCGACGGCCGCAGAGCTATGCGACTTCGGCGGCGGGGAGGCCGGCGTCCCCAACTACTTCGGGACCCAGCGGTTCGGGTCGCGGCGGCCCATCACCCATCGGGTCGGCCTCGACGTCCTCGACGGCGACTGGGAGGCGGCGGCCGTCCGCTACGTCTGTGAGTCGAGCGAGCGCGAACCGGAACGGACACAGGAGGTCAGAGAGGGAATCGACGCCGACCGCGACTGGGCGGCTGCCGGCGAGCGGCTGCCCGGGAGCCTCCGGTTCGAGCGGGCCATCGCAAACCGGCTGGCCGAAGGAGCCGAATCGCCGGACGACTACCGCGCCGCACTCGAAGAGCTACCGAGCAACCTCCAGCGGATGTTCGTCAACGCGGCCCAGTCGTACGTCTTCAACCGGATTCTCTCCGAGCGGCTCCGGCGTGGGCTGCCGTTCGACGAGCCGGTCGTCGGCGACGTGGTCTGTTTTTCCGACAGCGATGGCAACCCCGACCCCGACCGAACGCAGACGGTCACCGAATCGCGGCTAGAGACCGTCCGTCGGCACTGCGAGCGCGGACGCGCGTTCGTGACTGCACCGCTTGTCGGCACGGAGACGGTGTTCGGGGACGGCGAGCCGGCGGAGATTACCCGCGAGGTGCTTGCTGACGTCGATGTGTCGCCGACCGACTTCGAGTTGCCCGGCGAGTTCGGGTCGTCGGGCACACGACGGGCAGTGCTGGTAACGACCGACCTCACCGTCGAGCAGGAGCCGCTGACGCTTTCGTTTTCGCTGCCGAAAGGAAGCTACGCTACCGTCGTCGCCAGAGAGTTTCTGAAGGCGGACCCGGAGGCGTTGTCCTGAAGCCGCGTGGTGGGTCGGTTCGCGCATCGTGAGCGTCTTTCGCTACTGCTCTCGCTCCCGGTTGGGAGTAGAAAAGCCAGGCCCAACTCCCTCACCGCCAACCGCCCCGCTTATCGGCGTCGACGGGCTACTGCCGTGTATGGAGTGTCGGTGCTGTGCGTCGCCGCTCGAACGGCCGGGCGACTACTGTCTGGTCTGCCGGAGCGCCAACGCCGACACCGTCGTCATCGACTGCGAACGGACGCGGGCGACGGTGAGTTCGCTACGTGACGAGGACGTCGTCGCCGAGCGGGAGATAACAACCACACCCGTCGACGACGAGCGGTGGGCACCGACCGAGCGCCGGAACTTCGCCGGCCGCATCGCCGACGAAGTACAGCGGAAACGCCCCGAAGAGGTCTATGCGGCCGGCGAGCGGTCGGTCGTGCGGGCGGTGCGGGCCGAACTGCACTACCCGTTCTACCGCATCGCCGACGACGACCCGATAGCGGCTGTCAAGCGCCGCCGTGGCGACCCAGCGCTAGAGGTCGTCGAAGCCAGCGTCGAAGAGAAACTCGGCGGGTCCCACTCGACGCTCATCGGCGGCCGCGACGGCCGGCTGGCGCTGGAGACCGTCGCCGGCCATCCACACGTCAAGAAGATTATTCCCGGCCCCATCGACGCCGGCGGCTCCGGGTCGCGGACCGGCGTTCGGGCGAAAGCGACCCGCGCCGACGAACACGGCAACGTCCGGCTCCTGATACGGGACGGCTCCAGCGTCCAAGAAAACCGCGTCGTCACGACGGCCGGCAGCCGCGAACTCGGCGAGCACGTGCGTGGCGACCTCAACGAGGCGCTCTCGGAGACTGAACTACAAGAGTAGCCGCGGCAAAACGAGGGGTTTATCCGTTCGCTGGGTGGACAGTATACTACTATGGCCAACAACGACACGACCGGGAGCGCCGGGCGTTTCGGCGCGCGCTACGGACGCGTCGCCCGCCGTCGCGTCGCGGAAATCGAAGCGGACACCGAAAGCGCGACCGTCGACGGCGACAGCGTCAAGCGCGTCGGCACCGGCATCTGGGTCAACGAAGAGACCGGCGAGAAGTTCACCGGCGGTGCCTACCGCCCGCAGACGCCCGCCGGCGAGACGGTCGAACGGTCCATCCGGACGGCCGTCGGCGACGACGAGTAACGCAGGATGAGCTACAAGTGCTCCCGCTGTAAGCGCGACGTTGAACTCGACGAGTACGGCGGCGTCCGCTGTCCGTACTGCGGCCACCGCGTGCTCCTCAAAGAACGGAGCCGCGACATCAAAGAAGTCGAAGTCGAGTAGCGTGCACACCGCTGAGCTGGTTTTTGAATACGAAACGTCCGAACGAGCCACGCATATCGCCGCGGCAATCAGGCCGGAGGTCGGCGATATTCAGGGCGACCGGACGACCGCGTCACTGTCCCGCGACGACGCACGGATTACAGTCGACATCGAGGCCGACGACCTCGTCGCGTTGCGGGCCGGGCTGAACACGTGGAGCACGCTGCTCGAAGCCGCAGAGCGGGTCAACGAATCCGGCAGCCGCTGTCGAAGCGGTACGTAGCGAAGCAGAAAAAGCGAGTCTTATTGACAGTCGGGGACGAGCGGCGCGTCTACCTCGGCGTTGTCGTAGCGCTTCCGGCGGCCGCCGTCGGCGCGGACATCCGGCGTCGTTTCTTCGGTCGGCATGACGGGAACCATCGGGTCGACGTTCTCGTTCGTCATCTACCTCTACCAACATCCTACACGGTCTTAAATGTTAATGATTGTTGGTAGCCTTCGCCGATAGCCCACCCAAACGCTTATCTCCGAGTACGCAGCAGGCGAAACCAAATGGTCGAGGCCATCGCCGTCGCCTCCGGGAAGGGCGGCACCGGCAAGACGACGGCCACGCTGGCGCTGGGCATGGCGCTCGCCGAGGAGTACGACGTGACCGTCGTCGACGCCGACACCGGGATGGCAAACCTGCTGTTTCATACGGGGCTGGGCGATGCCGAGACGACGCTCCACGACGTGCTCGTCGAAGGTGGCGCGCCGGTCGAGGCGGCGACCTACGAACGGTTCGGGATGTCCGTCGTCCCGTGTGGGACGTCGCTGGCCGCTTTCGAGGCGGCCGACCCCGAGCGACTTCGAGACGTTGTCGCGGCGTTGGCCGCCGACACTGACGTTATTCTCTTGGACTCGCCGGCGACGCTGGACTCGAAGAGCGCCGTCCTGCCGATTGTGCTCGCCGACCGGGTCGTCGTCGTTCTCAATCCGACGGTGCCAGCCATCTCGGACGGGCTGAAAGTCCAAGAGTACGCCCTTTCGTACGGCACGGACATCGCAGGGACGGTGTTCAACCGCGTCCATGGGGACATCGAGGACGTGCGGGCGAAGGCCGAGCGGTACTTCGAGGGGCCGACGCTGGCGACGGTCCCCGAAAGCGACAGCGCTCGGGCCGCCCGTGCGGCCGGCGAGCCGCTGTTGGCGCACGCGCCGGCCGACCCCGCTGCGGAGGCGTTCCGGGCCGCTGCCGAAGGGCTGTCGCCGGCCGACGGCGACGAGGGGGCAGTCGCCGAGCGGTTCCGGACGGCGGTCATCCCCGACCCGCCATGATACCCGACGGGACGCTGTGTCGTTCGCGCGTCGTCACGGACCTCGGAGCGGAACTCGACGCCATCTGC
Source organism: Natronomonas pharaonis DSM 2160 (assembly GCF_000026045.1). Lineage (NCBI taxonomy): Archaea > Methanobacteriati > Methanobacteriota > Halobacteria > Halobacteriales > Natronomonadaceae > Natronomonas > Natronomonas pharaonis. The sequence goes on from NC_007426.1 coordinate 2,539,384, forward strand.
CGCCGCCGGCTCGACGGATACATCGTCGTCGCGCCGCAGCGAACGCTGCTCGGCGACGATGGCGACCGCAGTATCATCACGTTCGAGGACGGCATCGCGAGGCTGGCCTACCACCCGGAGTCGGACCGCGGCGGGCCGGCGGCGCTCGGGAGGCTCGGCCCCGGGCCGTACCGCGTCGACCGCTACGAACTCGACGCCGCCGCCGACCTCGACATCCCGCATGGGGCTGTGAGTCTACAGGTGCCGCCCGGAGGCGTCGCCGAACGGCTGGCCGACGACCCGGCTGTCGCAGACCGCATCCGGGAGGCTGCCGCCGAGCAAGCGGCCGGCGACGACAGCGACCCGGTCGCGGCCTTTCTGGAAAACGAGGCAGCTATCGACGACATCCGTGAGACAGCCCGAGCGGAGGCCCACGAACGGGCTGCCGAGTGGGGACTGGAGGACGCACTCGAGGACTGACCGGGCGTACCCGCCCGGAAGATTTGTACCCGCAGGCCGCCGACACCGGTGCATGCACGAGATAGACGGCTCGGCCGGCGGCGGCCAAATGGTTCGGAGCGCTGTCTCGCTGTCGGCGCTCTCCGGCGAGGCGGTCCGAGTCGAGAATGTCCGCGGCGACCGCTCGACGCCCGGAATGCGGCCACAGCACGTCGCTGCCGTCGAGGCGGCCGCGGCACTGACGGACGCGAGCGTCGAGGGTGCCGAACAGGGCGCGGAAACACTCGTTTTCGACCCCGGCTCCGTCTCGGCGACCGATGTCTCGGTCGACGTGGGGACGGCCGGCAGCATCGCGCTCGTGTTCGACACCGTGTTACCGCTGGCGACGGCGCTTTCCACACCGGCGTCGGTGACGGTCACCGGCGGGACCGACGTCGAGTGGGCACCGCCGCTTGCGTACACCCGTCGCGTGAAGCTACCGGTGCTGGCGGCCCACGGGCTCGACGCCGCGATAGATGTCGAACAGCGAGGGTTCTATCCCGCTGGCGGTGGCGAAGCGACGCTGTCGCTGTCGCCGTCGTCGCTGTCGCCGCTTGCGCTCACCGAACGGGGGCCACTCCGGCGGCTGTCGGTCGTCTCCGTCGCCGACGACTCTCTCGCCGAGGCTGATGTCGCCGAACGACAGGCCGCAGCCGCCGTCGAAAATATCGACGTTGGAGCGCCGGCGAGCGAGACGGTCGACTACGATGACGCCGCCTGCGCCGGGTCGTCTGTCACCGTCGTCGGCGTTTACGAACACACCCGGGTCGGCTTTTCGGCGCTCGGCGAGAAGGGAACACCGGCCGAAACGGTCGCTGCAGAAGCCGCCGCCGACTTCCAGCGGTTCCACGAATCCGCCGCGGCCGTCGACGAGCGACTCGCCGACCAGTTGCTCGTCTATCAGGCGCTGGCGGGCGGCACCGTCCGCGCGCCGTCGGCGACCGCACACGTCGAGACGAACCGGCAGGTCATCGAACCCTTCGGCTACGAGTTCGAGTTCACTCGGCTCGACGACACGGTCAGAATTGAGCGGGCCGCGGTGGACGACTAGCGCGGCAGGGAGAACCGCTCGACGGACTCCTCGTAGGTCGCCGACCACAGCGACAGCGACTCGACAGTCCAGCCGGCATCGTCGGGTACGGCCCGGCCCGCGAGCCGGTCGGCGTCGCCACCGCGGGCGACGGTGACGTGCGGGACGTACTCGTCGTCTTCGAGTCCCGCAATCGGGTCGAATGCCGAGCACAACCGTCGGTGGAGACGGGAGAGTGCAGGCGATTCAACGGCCAGATACGCGACGGGCGCAGGCCCGGTTGGCGGGCGGTCGAAGACCTCGACACCGGAGATATGCACGGTAAAGGGGTCGAGCCCGTCGAGCGACTTGCGGAGGCGGCGGGCCAGCACTGCGGCGTCGCCGTCGCCGAGCCGCTTGGCGACGAGCGTGTGTCGATCTCTGGGCGTCGCGGTGAGCGTCTCTGCGGCAAGGCCGCGGGCGAGCCGGGAGATGTCGGCCGGGACGGGAACGTTGCAGCTGTACACGTCAGATGTAGTCGAGGAGGTAGGCGACAATGAGGACAGCGATAAGTGCGGCGACAAGCGGACCGAGCGACGCCAGTATGCTGATAAACCGTCCAACGACCTCCAAAACGAGGAGGATACCGACCAAAACGAGGACGATTTTCAGGAGAGTTTCGACATCAAGGTCGTTCATGGCGTATACTGGGCGTCTCGCGCGCAAAAGCGCTGTGGCCGTCAAGTGGGGGCCGTTGTAGTGGGGCCGTTGTAGTGGGGGACTGTTGGAGTGTGGGCCGTTGTAGTGGGGGACTGTTGGAGTGTGGGCCGCCAGAGCGACTATCGACAGCCAGAGATATGACAACACGACACGCTCGATGCCCCGTTCCGCAAGCGTTTAGTACTGCTCTGGAGAAAGCGACGATACATGACACGGACCGACCGCACCGGCACGACCGCCGACAGCGGTGGGTCGCTCCTTCTTCGGCGACGGCGACGGGCCGTCAGGCCCGAATAGTACCTACTTCACCCGTCGCGTTCGTTCCGACTCGATTGCCAACGAGAACCGTCCGGTTGACGGTACTGCGTGCAGAACCCACTACCAATGTCAGATAAAAACCGTGTCGCGCTCGCCTTCTCGGGTGGGCTCGACACCACGGTCTGTGTACCGCTGCTCGAAGAGGAATACGGCTACGACGAGGTCATCGGCGTCACCGTCGACGTCGGCCAGCCCGAAGCGGAGTTCAAGGAGGCCGAAGAAACCGCCGAGGCACTCGACCTCGAACACCACGTCGTCGATGCCAAGCCGGAGTTCGCGGAGCTGTGTTTCGACGCCGTCCGCGCTAACGCCTCCTATCAGGGCTATCCACTCGGGACGGCGCTTGCCCGCCCGGTCATCGCCGAGGCCATTCTCGAGGTCGCAAAGGAAGAGGGCTGTTCGGGCGTCGCCCACGGCAGCACCGGCAAGGGCAACGACCAGCTTCGCTTCGAGGCCGTCTGGCGCGACTCCGACCTCGAAGTCATCGCACCGGTTCGCGAACTGGGGCTGACCCGCACGTTCGAACAGGAGTACGCCGAGGAGCGCGGGCTCCCCATCGAAGGCGGCGACGAGGGCAAATACAGCATCGACACGAACCTCTGGAGCCGCTCCATCGAGGGGTCGGAGCTCGAAGAGCCCGGCTACGTCCCGCCGGAGGACATCTACGAGTGGACAACCGCGCCGACAGCCGAGACGCTCGAAGTCGAGGTCGGCTTCGAGGACGGCTACCCGGTCAGCCTCGACGGCGAGAAACTGGAGCCGGTCGAGCTCATCGAGACGCTCAACGACCTCGCCGGCGACTACGGGGTCGGCCGCACGGACATTATGGAAGACCGGATGCTCGGGCTGAAGGTCCGCGAGAACTACGAACACCCCGCGGCGACGGTGCTCCTGAACGCCCACCAAGCGCTTGAGGACCTCGTATTGACGAAAGAAGAGCGCGCGTTCAAAAAGCAGGTCGACCACGAGTGGTCCGAAAAGGGGTATCAGGGCCTCGTGAACGCGCCGCTTGTCGACGCGCTCGAAGGCTTCATCGACGAGACCCAAGACCGCGTCACCGGCACGGTCACCATCCGTTTCGAGGGCGGCCAAGCCCGCCCGGTGGGCCGCGAGTCGCCCTACGCTGTCTACTCCGCCGAGGCCGCCTCGTTCAACACCGAGGACGTCACCGGCGGCATCGAACAAAGCGACGCGACCGGCGTCGCCAAGTACCACGGCTTCCAGGAGCGTCTCGCCAACCGCGTCATCGACGCCGCCGACGAGGAGTAGACGGATGACAGGCGACGCCGACGAGGGTCGCGATGTCGTCCGCCGCGACCGGTTCAGCGGCGGCCCCGCCCGCGGGTTCCTGTCGAGCCTCGCGGCCGACGAGCGCATCTTCGAGGCCGACCTCGCGGTCGACCGCGCCCACGTCGTGATGCTCGACGAGCAGGACATCATCGGCACCGACGACGCGGCAGCTATCCTCGGGGCGCTCGACGATGTCGAGGCAGCCGGCCACGGGAGCCTCACGGACGGCGAAGACGTGCACGCGGCCATCGAAACGGCCGTCATCGAACGCGTTGGCGACCGGGGCGGGAAGATGCACACCGCCCGCTCGCGCAACGACGAGGTCGCGGCCTGTATCCGCTATCGGCTCCGCGAGGACGTGCTGGCGGCGGTCGAAGCAACACTGGAGGCCCGAGAGATGCTGCTCGATGTGGCTGGCGACCACACGGAAACGGTCATGCCCGGCTTTACCCACCTGCAGCCGGCCCAGCCGACGACGGTTGCACACTACCTGCATTCGTATGCGTCGGCGCTCGCACGCGATACCGAACGCCTCCTCGATGCGTACGGCCGCATCAACCGCTCGCCGCTCGGCGCAGCAGCCTTCGCGGGGACGCCGTTCGACATCGACCGCGAACGGACCGCCGAGCTACTCGGCTTCGACGGCGTCGTCCGCAACTCGATGGATGCCGCCTCGGCGCGGGACTTCCTCGTGGAGACGACCGCTGCAGCCGCCGGGCTCGCGACGACGCTTTCCGGCCTCGCCGAAGACCTCGTGGTCTTCTCGAAAGCCGGCTACGTCGAGCTTGACGACGCCTACGCGTCGACGTCGTCGATAATGCCGCAAAAGAAGAACCCCGACACCATGGAGTTGGTGCGGGCGACAGCCGGCGACACGGCCGCGGGGCTGAACGCCCTGTTGACGATACTGAAGGGCCTTCCGCGGGCGTACAATCGGGACCTCCAGCGGGCACACCCTCACGCCTTCGAAGCTCTCGACGCCGTTACGGAGGCAACGGAGGTTGCGGCCGGTGCCGTCGCAACCGCCGACTGGAAGGAGCCGGCGCTTTCCGAGGCCGCCGGCGAGGGCTTTTCGACGGCAACCGGCGTCGCGGACCTGCTGGCGATGGAGGGCGTACCGTTCCGGACGGCTCACGAGCTCGTCGCCCGCGCCGCCGAGGCGGGCGGCGACTACGCGGCGCTTTCGGCGGCGGCTGAAGACATCCTCGGCGGCCCGCTCTCCGAGCATGTCGACAAAGCGGCCGTCGAGGCGGCGCTGGACCCGGAATCGAGCGTCGCATCGCGGGACTCGCTCGGCGGCCCGGCGCCTGAGTCGATGGCCGCAGCGCTTTCAGCCGCCGGCCAGCGGCTCGACGCCGACGCCGAGGCGCTGCGGGAGCGGCGAGGGGCGCTCGCGACCGCCGCCGACGAGCGAGAACGTGTAGTCTCATCGTACGACAGTACAGCCCCCGAATAATACAATCTACTGACATACAGTACGCGCTGCGGCGCTGAAAGCCTCTTTCTGGGCCGTTAGCTGAGAATACGCTTTGTTGTCTTCATTTGATAGGTTCGAAGAGTTTAAGTGAGTAGACGGGCGATTACATTGTACAATGGCAGAATGTCCCGAGTGCGGGGCCGAACTGGACCTGCACGACGACCTCGAAACCGGAGAGATTGTCGACTGTTCGACCTGCGGTGCCGAACTCGAAGTCATCAACCACGACCCAGTCGAGCTCGATACGGCACCCGAGCTCGAAGAGGACTGGGGGGAGTAAGGCGATGAGCGTCGGCACAGCCTGCCGGCCGGCCGCGGGTGTCGTCGGGAGGGCCGACCCGTGAACGTCGGCGTCCTCTACTCGCGCATCCGCCGCGACGAGAAGCTCCTGTTGAGCGAGCTCCGCGACCGCGGCCACGAGGTGACGAAAATCGACGTCCGAAAGGAGCGGTTCGGCGTCCACGAGGCACCGGCCGTCTTCGACGGTGTCGACATCGTCGTCGACCGGTGTCTCGCGACCAGCCGCTCGCAGTACATCACGCGGTTCGTCGACGCCTACGACGTACCGGTGGTCAACGACCCCGAGACGGCCGCAGTCTGTGCCGACAAGGCCCGGAACAGCCTCGTCCTCGCCGAGGCGGACGTACCGACGCCGGCCACCGAAGTCGCGTTTACCAAGGAGTCGGCGATGGAATCCATCGAGAGCTTCGGCTACCCCTGCGTGCTGAAGCCGGTTATCGGCTCGTGGGGCCGCCTCATGGCGAAAATCGACTCCAAAGACGCCGCCGAGGCGATACTGGAGCACAAGGAGACGCTCGGCCACTACGAGCACAAGGTGTTCTACATCCAGGAGTTCGTCGAGAAGCCCGGCCGTGACATCCGCGTTGTCGCCACCGACGGCGAGCCGATAGCGGCGATGGCCCGTTCGTCGGACCACTGGCTGACAAACGCCGCCCAAGGTGCCGAGACGGAGGCCATCGAAATCACCGACGAGATGGCCGACCTCGTCGAACGCGCCTCCGAGGCGGTCGGCGGCGGCCTTCTCGGTATCGACCTCATGGAGACCGGCGACAGCTACACCGTCCACGAGGTAAACCACACCGTCGAGTTCAAGGCGCTCAACGAAGTGACGGATGTCGATGTCCCGAGCGTCGTCGTCGACTGGCTGGAGTCCCGCGTCCGCGACGTGGAGGTGACCGCATGAGCGGATATACGGCCTCAGTCGTCGGCGCGAGCGGCTTTACCGGCGGCGAGGTGCTGCGGCTGCTTTCGGGACATCCCGAGATGGCGGTTACGCAAGCAACGAGCCGCAGTTACGAAAACAAGACCGTCGGCTCCATCCACCCGAACCTCCGGGGGATGGACCTGCGGTTTTCCAGCCCGGAGGAACTCGAGTCAGTTGACGTGCTCTTTGCGTGTACGCCACACGGCGTCTCGATGGAGCACATCGACGCGTTCCAAGACGCCGCCGACACCGTCGTCGACCTGAGCGCCGACTTCCGTCTGGACATCGAATCCCAGTACGACGAGTGGTACGACGGCCACAACCGGCCGGAGCTGCTCGACAAAGCGGAGTACGCGCTGCCGGAACTGAACCGCGAGAACCTGCCGGGGGCCGACATCGTCGCCTCCGGCGGCTGTAACGCGACAGCGGCCATCATGGGGTTGAAGCCGCTCTTCGACGGCGACATCCTCGGCGGCGGCGAGCAGATCGTCGTCGACGTGAAGGTCGGCTCCTCGGAGGGCGGCGCTGGCGGCGGCGAGGCCTCCTCGCATCCGGAGCGGTCCGGCGTCGTCCGGCCGTACGCGCCGACGGGCCACCGCCACGAGGCCGAAATCGAACAGTTCCTCGGAACGGGAGTGTCCTTTACCGCCCACGCGGTCGATATGACCCGAGGGGCCTCGGCGACCTGTCACGTCTACCCCGAGGAGCCGGTCTCGAAGGGCGACCTCTGGTCGGCGTTCCGCGAAAGCTACGAGGACGAGCCGTTTGTCCGGCTCGTCGCCGGCGGGTCGGGCGTCTATCGCTATCCCGAGCCGAAGGCGGTCGCCGGCTCGAACTACGCCGAAGTCGGCTTCGAACTCGACCCGACGAACAAGCGCGTGGTCGTCTTCTCGGCTATCGACAACATGATGAAAGGGTCGGCCGGGCAGGCGGTCCACGCCGCCAACATCGCCCTCGGTATCGAGGAGACGGCCGGCCTCGAATTCGCGGGGCTTCACCCCGTGGGAGCGCCCTGAGATGACCGCCGAGACGCCCGTCGTCGTCAAAATCGGCGGCGCTCGTGCGGTCGACCCCGAGGGTGCGCTGTCGGATATCGCCTCGCTTGTCGAGGACGGAACCGAAATCGTGGTCGTCCACGGCGGCTCGACGGCCGTCGATAACACCCTCGAACGGATGGACATCGACCCCGAGTACGTCGAGACGCCGTCCGGGGTCGTCGGTCGCTTTACCGACGCCGAAACGATGGACGTATTCAAGATGGCGATGGCCGGACAGGTCAACACCGACCTCGTCGTCGGCCTGCAGAACCAGGGCGTCGACGCCGTCGGGCTCTCCGGCGCAGACGGAAAGCTGCTGTATGGCCCGCGGAAGTCGGCCGTTCGGGTCGTCGAGGACGGCAAAAAGAAGATTCGTCGCGGCGACCACTCCGGCCGCATCAAGGAGGTAAACGCCGGACTGCTGGAGACGCTACTTGCGGACGGCTACACGCCGGTCGCATCGCCGCCGATGCTGGCCGACGACGGCGTCGCCGTCAACACCGACGCCGACCGCGCGTCGGCGGCCGTCGCCGGCGCTGTCGGCGGGACGCTCGTCTCGCTGACCGACGTCGAGGGCGTCTACCGCGACCCCGACGACCCGGCCACGCTCATCGAGCGTGTCGAGACACCCGACGACTACGACGAACTCGATGCGGCCGCCGAGGGCTTTATGAGCCGAAAGGTGATGGCCGCGACGGAGGCCCTCGAATCAGGGGCCGACGAGGTTGTCATCGCCGACGCAAACGCCGACGCACCCGTCTCCACAGCCGTCGACGGCGGCGGCACCCACATCCTGCCGAGCGCACTCGAATGAGACTCACACAATCATGAGCGGCTTCGTCTTCTCCGAGAAACCGATTGGCATCGAACGTGGCGAGGGGGTCTATCTCTACGACACGAAGGGCAACGAGTATCTGGACTTCGGCGCGAGCTACGCGTGTACGCCGGTTGGACACTGCCACCCCGACGTGGTGGCGGCGACGACCGAACAGCTCGAACGGCTCATGTACGTACAGGCGTCGTACCCGAACGCCCCCCGGACGGCGCTCTACGAGCAGCTCGCAACGGTCGCGCCGGGCGACATCGACAACGTCTGGCTGTGTAACTCCGGAACCGAGGCCAACGAGGCGGCCCTGAAGTTCGCCCGACACGCGACAGGCCGCGAGAAAATCGTGGCGACGATGCAGGGGTTCCACGGCCGAACGATGGGGACGCTGGCGGCGACCTGGAAGGACAAATACCGCGATGGCTTCGAGCCGCTGGCCGGCGGCTTCGAGTTCGTTCCCTACGGCGACGCCGAGGCGATGGCCGATGCCGTCGACGAGGACACCGCCGCGGTCATCGTCGAGCCGGTACAGGGCGAGGGCGGCATTAACCCCGCCCCGAACGGATATCTCCAGTCGGTTCGTGAGACGACCGAATCGGCCGGCGCGGCGATGGTTCTCGACGAGATACAGACCGGACTCGGCCGGACGGGAACGCTGTGGGCTGCCGAGGAGTACGGCGTCGTTCCCGACATCCTGACGACAGCGAAGGGCCTCGGCAGCGGCCTTCCCATCGGGGCAACGCTCGTTAGAGACTGGGTCGCGGCGGACTGCGGCAACCACGGCTCGACGTTTTCCGGTGGGCCGGTCACGACCGCAGCGGCCGGCGCGACGCTGGATGTCATCACCGACGAAGACCTGCCGAGTCACGCGGCGGAGCTCGGGACGTACCTCGTCGAAGCGCTTGAGGCCGCCATCGGCGATGAGGTGCGGGAGGTCCGCGGCAACGGCCTGATGGTCGGCGTTGAAGTAAAACGGGGTGCGAACCCGATTCTCAAGGAACTGGCGCTGAACCACGACATCCTCGCGCTGCCGGCCGGCCGCAGCGTCGTCCGGCTCTTGCCGCCGCTTGTCATCGACCGCGGGGACGCCGACGCCGTCGTTGACGCGTTGGAGGCCATCATCGGATGAGCGAGTCCACTCCGTCCCCCGACGAGGAGGCTCGCGACCTCCTCGAGACGCTCGTGTCGATACCGTCGCCGACGCCGGAGGAGACGGAGTGTGCAGAGGCGCTGGCGGGCTTTTTCGAATCCCACGGCCGTGACGTGTTCATCGACGAGGTCGGCAACGTCCGCGCGCCGGCTGACGACAGCGTCCTCTATACATCCCACATCGATACCGTGCCGGGCGATATCCCCGTCCGCATCGAGGACGGCGACGGGGGGCCGGCGCTGTGGGGCCGCGGGTCGGTCGACGCCAAGGGGCCGCTGACAGCGCTTGCGGTCGCGGCCGTCCGGACCGGCGTCTCGTTTGTCGGCGTCGTCGGCGAGGAGGTCGACTCCCGCGGCGCACGCCACCTCGTTGCGGACCGCGAGCCACCGGACGCCGTCGTCAACGGCGAGCCCTCGGGCTGTGACGGTATCACGCTCGGCTACCGCGGCATCCTGCAAGGGACCTATCGGGCGCGGTCGGCGTCGGGACATACCTCCCGGCCGGAGAACAACGCGATACAGGACGCCGTCGAGTGGTGGTCGGCGGTCGAATCACGGTTCGAAGCCGACGACGACACCCCGGTCTTCGAACGCGTCACGCCGAAGCCGGTCGACATCGACGGCGGCGTCACCGACGATGGCCTCGCTGTCGAGACGACGCTTGAGGCACAGCTTCGGGTACCGCCGTCGATGAGCACCGACGCTGTCCGTGCGGCGGCCGACGAGGAGCTCGAGACGGGAACAGTGACGTGGAACGACGCCGTCGAGCCGACGATGCAGAGCCCGCGGACGCCGGTCGCGCGGGCGTTTCGGGCCGCTATCCGCAAGCAGGGCGGCGACCCGCGGCTGCTACGGAAGACCGGCACTGCCGACATGAACATCTACGCCGGCGAGTGGGACTGTCCGATGGTCACCTACGGCCCGGGCGATTCCGACCTCGACCACGCGCCGGATGAACACCTGCCGCTGGCCGAGCTAGACCGCTCGGTCGCGGTGCTCGAAACCGTCGCGGAGGAGTTAGCATGAACTTCCTGAACATCGACGACCTGACACGCGAACAGCTCGAAACCGTCCTGACGGAGGCTGAACGGCTGAAGGCCGGCGAGACGACCGCCGACGCGATGGCCGGCGACACGATGGCGATGATATTCGAGAAGCCCTCAACCCGGACACGGGTATCCTTCGAGACGGGCGCGACACAGCTGGGCGGGCACGCCATTTTCCTCGGCCCCGACGACATCCACCTCGGCCACGGCGAGCCGGTCAAGGACACCGCACGGGCGCTCAGCCGCTATGTCGATGTCATCATGGCGCGCGTCTTCGACCACGCCGACGTCGAGGAGCTGGGCGAGTACGCGACCGTACCGGTTGTCAATGGGCTAACCGACGACGCCCACCCCTGCCAGACGCTCGCTGACCTGCTGACAATCCGCGAGCAGTTCGGTGGGTTCGACGCGACTGTCGCGTGGGTCGGCGACGGCAACAACGTCTGTCAGTCGTTCGTGCTTGGGGCCGCGATGGTCGGCCTCGATGTCGTCGTCGCCACGCCGGAGGCGTATAGCGTCGACGACGCTGTTCTCGAACGGGCGGCCGAGCTCGGCGGCGAACCCGAGACGACAACCGACCCCGAGGCGGCCGTCGACGGTGCCGATGCCGTCTACACCGATGTCTGGGTGAGCATGGGCGAAGAGTCCGAACGCGAAGAGAAGCTGTCGGTCTTCGAGTCCGACGGGTTCCGGATTACCGAGGAACTGCTCGGCGACCGACCGCTACTGCACTGTCTGCCGGCCCATCGCGGCGAGGAAGTGACCGACGCGGCGATAGAAAGCGACAACGCCATCGTCTGGGACCAAGCGGAGAACCGCCTCCACGCCCAGAAAGGGCTGCTCACGTACCTGCTGTCGTAGCCGCTAGTTGTCGACGGAAACCGCCCCTTCTGTCGAGTTGAAATGAACCCGGGTCGTCTCGTCGGTAGTGAGGCTCACCCGGATAAACCCGACCCCGTCAGCCGGCCGCTCGATTTGGAGTGCCGAAGTACGAATCGTGTAGTCGTCGGTCCGGACAAGCGGGGCGCTGTAGTAGCCGTGGAGGTGAATGCCGTCGTCGTCCGCCTCGGCTCTCGCCCATCGGTGGCTGACGCTGCCGGAGCCGAACCCCGAAACGACGACGGCGAGAACGTGTGTGTCGAAGTCGACAGCCTCGACCGCATCGCGGTCGGCGTCGTCCATCCGGTCGAGGGCGAAATGGTCGGACAGCGCCGACGCGTCGTCGACGAGACCGACGCGGTAGGCGGCCGGGGCGAGGTCATGGGAGAGCCGATATCGCTCCGTGAGCCGGGCGGACACCGGCTCAAATGCCAGCGACGGCTCCGTCGGCATCGTTTCGCCGAGGTAGTCGTCGTTCCAGTCACGCTCTCCGGGTGGGCCGTCCGGCGGGTCGGGTCTATTGATTTCGTGCGGCGGGGTGTCGACTCGCGGCGACTCCTCGTGTGGCGTCTGCGGCTGGTCGTTCGTCCCTGTCGGCAGCACATTCGAGCAGCCGGCGACAGCGGGTAGTGCGGCGGCGCTGACAAGGAGCGTTCGGCGGCGCATACCTCGACTGGGAAGACGCGGCAGCAAATGTCTTGTCCTGCCAGAGCAGCAACTATTAGCGGCGGCGACCCGAATCGAGTGTATGGACCCCGAGCCGGACCCAGCGCGGTTCCGTGACCTGATGCTCGACGGGGAGCCGGGCTTCGAGGAAGTGCTGCGGTGTGTCTTCGGCATTCAGAACCACGAGGCGCGACTCTACCTCGAACTGTTGGAGGCCCCCGACAGCACCGTCACCGAGTTAGCCGAGACCGTCGACCGCGACCGGAGCAACGTCAACCGCGGGCTGGCGACGCTGCTGGAGAAGGGCCTCGCCGACCGCCGTCGGCGGCTGCTCGACAGCGGCGGCCACGTCTACCAGTATCGGGCAACAGACCCCGAAACCGCCAGAGAGCTGATGCATGAGACGCTCGACGAGTGGGCCGCCTACGTCCACGAGCGCATCGACGAGTTCCCCTGCGCTACGGACGGTCAGTCACGGTGAACTCAAACCGCGCACCGTCGCCGTCCTCGCAGGCTTCCACGGACCAGCCGTGTGCAGTGGCGATTTCTTCGACTATCGACAGCCCGTAGCCGCTGCCGCCGGCGTCGGTCGTAAAGCCGGATTTGAAGACCGTTTCGCGGTCGCCTGCCGGGATTCCCGGGCCGTCGTCAGCGACATAGAATCCCGGTGTCGGGAGCGCTCCGAGCCGGACGGTTGCGTCCTCGCCGGCGTGCTCGACAGCGTTCCGGAACAGGTTCTCAAAAAGCCGCTCGATGCGGTCGCGGTCGCCGCGGAGCCGAACCTCGTCGTCGACAGCGAGTGTCGCGCCTTCGGTGTCGAGGGTCTCCCATGCGGCCGCAGCCGCCTCCGAGAGGGAGACCGGCTTGGGGTCGGTGACCGTGTTACCGGCCCGGGCAAACTCAAGCATCTCGTCGATGCGGGCGTCAGCGTCCTCTAAAGAGCGCTTGACAGCCAGCAGGTCCTCGTCGTCGCCGTGCTGCTCGATTGCCAGTTCGAGCCGCCCGGCAGCGGCGGAAAGCGGATTTCGCAGGTCGTGGGAGGCGTGGCTGGCGAACTCCTCAAGCCGGTCGTTTTGGCGTTCGAGCTGTCGCTGTACGTGCCGTTGCTGGAGTTCGTAGCCGAGCCACCGGCTCGCCAGTTCGACGAACGTCCGCTCCCCGTCGGTGAAGGTCCGGTCCCGGGGAGCTGTTGAGGCAAAACAGAGCGTGCCGAACAGTTCACCGGCAACCAGCAGCTTTCCGCCGATGTAGCTGCCGAGACCGAACCGCTCGTAGGCCGGGTCGTCCTCGAAGCCCTCCGCGGCGGCGTCGGCGATGGCGAGGAACCCGTCTTCGGAGATGGTCTCCCGACAGTAGGACTCCTCGATGGGGCAGCGTTCGCCCGGCTGCAGCAGGTCGTGGTCGCCGACCGATGCGACGATGACCTGCTCGTCGGAGGTAATCTCGGTGACGAAGCCGTACTCGAGGTCGAGATACCGGCAGCCGAGGTCGAGGATGCTCTCGCGGCGCTGTTCGAACGACAGCGTCGCATCGGAGGCGATGACGTAGAGTTCATGCAGCGTTCCGATTGTCTCTTGGGGCGCTCCGCGAAGCCGGTGGCCGCCGGAGAGGTCCGTGAAAACACCGGTAAACAGCGTCTCCTCGTCCGTCGGCGTCTCGCGGAAGGCTATCGAAACGCGGACTTCGTGGCCGTCGCGGTGGAGCGCCGGCAGTTCGACGTTGTTCCAGTCGAGGTGCCGCTCGCCGGTTTCGAGGTAGGCCTCGAAGGCCTCGGTGTGGGAGTCACGGAGCCGGTCGGGGATAATCGTCTCGAGCGGTGCCCCGGCCAGCGCCTCGCTGTCGTAGCCGAGCAGGTCGGTGACCGCGCTGTTGGCGTATCGAATCGTACTGTCGGTATCGATTGTAAGGACGCCGAACGGCGCGTCCGCGACGAGGCGCTCGTAAGCTTGGACAAGCCCCTCATCAGGCGTTACCGGGGATGCCATCTGATATACTCAATATCGGTGTCTCGGTTGAAATACGTGTGGGTCAACGGAACAGACAGCCGGTACGGAATCGACCAACACCGGCCGCCGGCTACGTGGCCGCATCCCGCGCCACCGCCGTATCCGACTGCACCCACGCGGTGTGGTTGTCGGTGTCGTATATTACCACCTCCCCCGTCTCGAGGACGATATCGGCGCACCGCTCGCCGTTGTCGACCCCCCTATCGCCGTCGTCGATTTGTGGTGGCGCGGACATCGTAGATCACGGGCAGTGTCGCCCTACAGTAGGAGGTTGCCTCCGAAGTGTGATAAGTGTTACCACACAACAGTTACGCGAGTCGCCGACTATAAACTGCGGCGGGCCGTCGGCAAAAGTATGAGCGGGACGACGGTCATCGAGCCGGGAGAGTGTAGTATCGAGGAGCTTTTGGCCCGGCTGCGCGACGGCGAGCGGTTCGTCGTCAGGACCGAGATTCTCGGTTCGACCGAGGAGCTGACGCTCCGGTTCGACGGCGAAACCTACTACTGTGACTCGCCGACGATACTGCACAAACACACCGACGAAGCGGAGATGCGGACCTGCATCGAGGACCTCGGCTTCGCCGACGAACAGTAAGCGTTCGCCGGAAAACGGCCCCTTTTTGCGACTCCGACACACAGAGCCACCAATGGCAGACCTCACCCTATCGCCGCAGCGGGACGCCCCGGCCGTTTCTGACGGCGGCGTCTGGCTTTCGTGTATCGAATGTGGCCACGACCACCCGCCGTTCGAGGACATCATCTACACCTGCGAGGAATGCGGCGGCCTGCTGGAAGCCCGCTACGAGACGTATCCGACCTTCGAGGACTTCGAGGGCCACGGCGTCTGGCGCTACGACGCCGCACTCCCCTTCGAGGAGGGCGTGACGCTTCCGGAGGGAGCAACGCCGCTGCACCGCGTTCCGCGGCTGGAGTCCGAGGTCGGCGTCGAGGCGCTCCGCATCAAACACGAGGGGATGAATCCCACTGGGTCGTTCAAAGACCGCGGTATGACCGTCGGTGTCCGCGTTGCTCAAGAACTCGGCGTCGGTCGACTGGCGTGTGCCTCGACGGGAAACACCTCGGCGGCGCTTGCAGCCTACGGCACCCGCGCCGACCTCGAGACGCTCGTGTTGTTGCCGGCCGGCAAGGTCGCCGCCGGCAAAATCGCACAGGCGAGCCTGCACAACGCCCGAATTCTGGAAGTCGACGGCAACTTCGACGCCTGTCTCGACATCGTCCAAGACCTGGCTGACCGCGGCGAGGCCTACCTGCTCAACTCGCTGAACCCCTTCCGACTGGAGGGCCAGAAGACCATCGGCCTCGAAATCCTGGAGTCGTTCCGCGATGATTACGGCCGCTTCCCCGACCGTATCGTGCTCCCAGTCGGCAACGCCGGCAACACCGCCGCCCTCTATAAGTGCTTCCGGGAACTTGTCGCCAGCGGTGCGCTCGAAGCCGACGCGGTGCCGAAGTTGACCGGCGTACAGGCGTCGGGAGCAGCGCCGATGGTCGAGGCAGTCGAGGAAGACCTCGAAGACACCCGTCGCTGGGAGGACGTCGAAACCATCGCAACGGCCATCCGCATCGGTAACCCGGTCAACGCGCCGAAGGCGCTACCGGGCATTCGGGAGACCGGCGGCACCGCCGTCGCCGTCGATGACGACGAGATAACAGACGCCCAGCGGTCGCTCGCTGCGGAGGGTGTTGGTGTCGAGCCGGCCTCGGCGGCCTCCGTCGCCGGGCTCCGAAAGCTCCGCGAGCGCGGCGTCGTCGACGACGACGAACACGTCGTCTGTCTGACGACTGGTCACCTATTGAAAGACCCCGACGCGGCGGCGGCAGCCGGCAACGACCCCGAGCCGGTCGCAAACAGTACCGAGGCCGTGCTGTCCCACCTCGCCGAGTGACTCAGCAGCTGCCGGCCTCGACGCCGAGGTCGGCCTGCGGCGAGAGCGAAACGGTCGTTTCTCCTTTCTCGACGGCCACGTCGTAGGTGCCGAACGTTCCCGCCAGCGTTATCGTCGCCGGGCCGTCGCTCTCGATGCGGAGTGTCAGGGGCTCGCATACGTCGATGCCAGCCTCCTCTATCCAAAGCGTTGCGGCCTCCGCTCCTTCGAGCGTCACTTCGATGGCGTTTTCGGGCGAGCGGCGCGACTCGACCGGCGGCGTCTCCCACTGGACGCCCCGACTAACGTGCGGCCCAGGCTTGTGGTCGAACTGGCGGTCGGAGCCGACCTCGGGCGGGGCGTATCCGTCAGCCAGCGAGATGGCGTCGATGAGGCCCGTCTCCTCGCTTTCTCTGGTCGAAATGTCCGAAACCCAGTAGGCGCTGTCGTGAACCAGCCCGACCTCGGGGTGGTCGAGCGCCGGCACCTGTTTGTAGGTGACGCGTCTCGGGTTCCGGATGACCTTCCCGCGGGAGACGAACTCCGGGATGCCGTCCCACTGGTCTTTGATACCCAGCGTGAGGTGTGTCTCCGCCGGAAAGAGACAGTACTCGTGTCGGTACCGGTGGCGGCGGAGCCGCCGGGCGTAGTTCTCCGCAGAGAGGAACGGAACCAGCGGGTCCCCGACGGCGTTCCACAGCAGCATCGGAATATGCCGGAGGTTGGTGCTGATCTCCATCGCGCCTTCGGGAGCCTCGGTAAAGAGGTTGAGAAACGACCCGCCGCCCTCGCCGCCGAGGATACCCTCGGTCAACCCGGTCGGCGATTTGAACTGGCCGTCGGTGATACCCTCTATTGGGTCCTCGGTCGGCGGACCGACCACCGAAAAGCCGCGGCCGAACAGGTCGGGACACTGAGCGGCGAGCATACAGGTGCCGAACCCGCCCATCGAGTATCCGCCGATGACGACGCGGCTCCGGTCGATATCGAAGCGGGTTTCGAGGTCACGCCACGCTTCGAAGATGTCCAGTTCCGCCTCCCGCTTGTACCATTGGCCGGGGCCACGAGCCTGCGGCATCAGCACGATGCCGCCGGTCGCCTCGCTGATCTGTCTAACGAGGCCGGGCGTGTAGACGGCATACTGGGTGTACGAACAGCTCAACGAATGTAAAAGCAGTATAAGCGGTGCCGGTTCGGTCAGCGACTCGGGGACGTAGACGTTGTACGGCTGGATGCGACCCTCGAGGATGTCGTGGTCGGTGTCGATACCCTCCCCGAGATAGTATCGGGACGGGTACAACTGCGTCCGAAAGCCCGACTCGGGGACCGTATCGGTCGGTTCGCCGTCGCGGAGCGCGCCGAAATCGATGTCCGCATAGAACTCAGAGATGTCGCGGTCGGCAAGAGCCATCGCCTGTCGATGCTCCCGCCAGTTCCCCTCGCCGAGCACCCGCGGCGGCTGGTCGAAAAACCGGTTGAGCACGGTGTGGCCAACGCCGGACACGTCAAGCAGGTCGAAAAGCCCGCGGCCGACATCGAGCGGGCCGAGATTCCGGTTGTACGGTTCGTTAAACCGAAAGCCGACGTTGAACACCGGCGGGAGGTCCTGTCCTTCGCGGATACCCCCTGGCGTCTCCTCGTCGGGGTTCGGTTTGACCTGCCGGAACCCCTCCGCATCGTCGTCCCACAGCCCAACAGCGATGAAATGCCGCCACGTCTCTCCGTCGGGGGAAAGCGGCACCTCGATATCTATCTGGTTGCGCCGCACGTCGACATCGTAGGCGTCGTCGTCGAGCGGTTCACCGTCGAGTTCCGCTCCGGTGCCCCATGTGACCAGTGTATGCTCGGCGGGCGCGCCGAGGTCGCCGAGGCCGTATCCCCAGTCGGTTCGCTTGTGTTCGGTGCCGGTTCCGGGCGTGGTGTCGATGCCGATAGCGACCGCGGCGGCGTCCGGTTTCAGCATCGTGTTCAGCGCCACCCGATAGCGGACGCCGTCGTCGGTCTCCTGAACCCGAAACTCCAGCAGGTCGGCAGCATTGTGGGCGTAGGGCCGCTCGGCGGTCGGGTAGTGGTAGTCGCCCGTCGGCTGAGAGAGGACTCCGCCCAGCGAGGCGGCGTCAGCGGGGCTTCCGCTGGTCCACGAGCGCGTGTCCGCGCCACGGTCGTCGTAGACGTAGTCCTGATAGAGATACTCGCCGTCTCGATAGGCGTCACAGCCGCAGACGAGAAGCGGGTCGGCATCCCAGTCGGGGCCGTTCTCGAGCTGTGGCGGGGTCGGGTTCGCTCCGTAGAGCGCGTCCGGACCCGGGCGGGGCGGCGAGGCGTCCGGTTCGTCGTCGGTCGCCTCATCGTCCGCCGTATCGTGGGGGTCCACAGCCATCCTACCTCCCTTTCCGTAGCCGCGACGTGTTAATCCTACGGATACTGCAGTGTTTATCTACTCCCCGGTGGCGGGCGAAATATCCGATGGGGCGTTATCCGTCTTCGGCGTCGCTGTCTTCGAGTTCCTCCGGCGGGGTGTACTCAAGCGCCCCGAGGAGCCGCTCTGCGGTCTCGGACTCCTCTTCATCGACGGGGTACATCACGTAGCCGACGATGGTGTCTCCGGTGTCGTCCCGCTGGGTCTGGAGGACGTGGATGAAGGCTGTCGGCTCGGCGTCGGGCTCGTCCGGTTCGACGCGGAAGACGGTGACGTTGGCGTCGCTGTCGTCGTCGAATGGCTGGAGCGTGTAGTTGTCGTGTTCTTCGAAGCCGCTCTCGTCGAAGCCACCGACGTACCGGGCCGCAAGCTCGTAGGTGTCCATCTGGAGCAGCGGGTTGACACTCTGGCCGGCGATTGTCGCTTCAGGTATCGTGACCGTCCCGACCTGTACCGGGCCGGTCCCGGCGGGCATGTCGTCGTCTACCTGCCCGTATCTCGCCATGTGGCTTTTGACGGTGACGTTGGTCTGGTTGCCGTCGTCACCGACGTCGATGGTCTGGGAGTACTCTTCGCGTTCCGACAACTGGAGTTCATAGCCCGCATCCTTTGCTGTCGACTCCTCGATGACCGTCTCGCCGGACTCGAAATCGAGGTCTTCACCGAGGAGCGCGCCAGCACAGCCAGCGGTCACGACGACCGCAAGGACGGCAAAGGCGGCGACGTTGATGCGCATACTCTCTCTCTCCGGCGTCGAGTAATAAATGTCCAACGCTGGACTACAGTCGGTGAGACAACGCCAGCGGGGGCCGACCGCAAGGCACTTCGAGCCGGCAGCATCACTGTCGGGTATGTCATCCCGGCTTGTGTCGCGCCGTCGGGCCGTCGCCGTAGCGGCGACCGTCGCGGTTGCCGGCTGCCTTACCGAGGCGGGACGGCGCTGCCGCGGGAACACCGTCCGGCTGTCGATGCAACCGACGACAGCGGACGACCCTCTCGGCCTCTCGTCGCTCGGTCCCGAAGCGACGGGGGTCATCGAGACGGCGCGTGACGGCACCCACGTCGAGCACTGCGTGGTCTGGGAGCCGTCGGGCGACGAAACAGGGCCGTCACCGGGGCTTGCGGCGGTCGTGGGCCGGCTCGTCGACGACAGCGACCGGGGGCCACCGGCAGCGGGCGAGGAGCTTGCGGTCGATGTCGAGTACGAACAGCAAGCATACCGGCTCGTCGTCGCCGCGGAGTAGTACATTCCGCCCGCGCGTTCGGCGAGATGCCGTCGACATGCTCTTTCCGCTGGAGCCGATAGTTCCACAGAACAATGGCACTGCTCCGGGCACGGCTCGGCGAGACCGTCGACGACCTCAGGGGGCGGCTCCACGCGGCACTCGCCGAGCGGTACACGCCGGGGCAGGTCGCCGGAAGCTTCGCCGTCGGCGTCTTCATCACCTCGCTGCCGACGCTGGGGACCGGACTGTTGCTCTTTCCGCCGCTTTCGTACCTGTTTGCCGGGATATCGAAGGTCGCGCTCGTGGCGGCGGTGGCGGTGATGAATCCCGTCGTCAAATGGGGCGTCTACGGTGTCAGTTTCTGGCTCGGGTCGAGGCTTCTCGGGCCGGTCGAGGGGGTAGCACGCGGGGATATCGGGCTATCGGCCGCGCCGGAGGTCGTGACCCGGTTGCTCGTCGGGAACCTACTTTTGGCGGTGGTGTTTACCGTCGTCGGCTACGCCGTGGCCTATCGGCTCACCGTCGAGTACCGGCAACAAAACGGCGGCGTCGGCCGCATCGAGGGCGCGCTCGAAGCGGTGTTCGGTCGGCGGTAGCTATTCGAGGTCGTCGGGGCCGTACGCCGAGAGTATCAACAGCACGTGTGCGACCATACCGACAGCGAGTAGCGCGAGGCCGACGTAGCCGATACCCTGTGTCGTAGCGTCCGGGGCGGCTCCGGATTCCGCGAGGACGACCGCGGCGCTCCAGACGACCGCGGCCAGCAGGAGCACCCCGACGCCCGCTTTGCCGTACGTCGAGTTCGGTTCTGACATCTCTGTCGGCCGTACGAGCGGGGGGTACCTTACCGTTGTGTCTCGTCGTCGAAGGGGGCGTGTTGGCCGCGATGGGAAGACATTTGACTGACTGACCAGTCAGTTAATATTACGTGTCGCTTCGTTCGCGCCTGTATCAGTACGTTTCATCTCTCGGTAGCCGCTGCCGACGGATAGCCGAGCGTGTGCCGAACCTGTTTCGGCTGGGCGTGCTGGCTGTCGGGCTGGCGCTGGCGCGGGCGGGGCTCATCGACGAGACCCGCGCGCGGCGAACGACCGAGTTGGCGTGGCCCCGCATCGTCACTGGCATCGCCCGGATGTCGAAAAACGCCGTCGACGTCGCGATGGTCGGGGTCGCTGTCGGGTCATCGGCCATCGCCGGCGTCGGTATCGCCGGACCGTTCTGGGGGCTTGCCTTCGCCATCGGCGGCGGCATCGCCGGCGGTACCATCGCGCTGGTCAGCCAGCGGTACGGCGCCGATGCATACGACGAGCTGGGACAGGCGGTCCGAACCAGCGCGTTCCTCGTCGTCATCGCGAGCCTCCCGCTCGTGGCCGTGTTCTGGACGTACGGCCCACAGCTTGTCGGCCTGCTGAGCAGCGACCCCGAGGTCGTCCGGCTCGGCGGCGATTATCTCCGGCTCGTCGGCTTCGGAATTCCGCTGGCGGGGCTGAATCTCGTCGGCAGCCGCGTGCTCGTCGGCTCCGATGACGCCTACACCGCGATGGTCGTCCGCGCGGGCGGGGCCGTCGCCAACGTCGTTATCAACGCCGTCCTCATCTTCGGCCTCGGGATGGGCGTCGAGGGCGCGGCGCTCGGAACGGTCCTCTCGAACGCCGCCGTCACCGCCGCGTTCGCGCTCGGGCTGACGTTCGGCCGCCTGCCCGGCGCGGGACGGTTCCCGGTGACTGTCGACCCCGTCGGCGGCTACGTCGACCGGGCGACGGCCAGAGACCTCATCGCCATCGGCGCGCCGGTGATGGGCCGGAACCTTGTCTGGACCGTCGCCGAGATACCGATGTTCGCCATTCTCGATATCTTCGGCTCCGATGTCGTCTCGGCGTTCGTCATCGCCCGCCGGGTCTGGGGGTTGCTGAACACCCCCGGTTGGGGCTTCGGCCTCGCTTCGTCGAGCCTTGTCGGCCAAGAACTGGGCACCGGCGACGAGTCGACCGCCGAGGCGTACGGTCGCGATATCATCCGCTTTTCGGTGGCCGTCTACATCGTCTCGGCGGCGGTCGTCTTCGCCTTCGCCGGCCCCATTGTCGAGGCATTCGTCGACGACCCGACTGGCCCCGAGGTGCCGATTGCGGTCGACCTCGTTCGAGTGGCCTGTGTCGCCATCGTCCTACAGGGCGTTTCCGGCGGGGCCGCCGGGCCGTTGGACGCCGCTGGCGACACCCGCTGGCCGTTCGCCAGCCAGGCGCTGGGAATGTTCGGCGTCTCGATTCCGCTCGTCCTCGTCGGCGCGCTGACGCCGCTGGGAATCTACGGGCTCTATTTGGCTTTCCTCGCTGAGACGGCGGTACCGGCGGCGCTCAACTACTATCGGTTCCGCTCGGGCGCATGGAAGGCGGTCAGCCGCGAGTACCGTCCCGAGGCCGGGCGTGCCGATGATTGACGCCGCTGTCGCCGCACGCCAAGCCGGCAATACCCCTCACTGCTGGTGGTATCGAAAACGTTCATACGGGGGGCGGTCGAACCGCCGCCAAGTGACGACAGACGAAGAACTTCTGGCCGCCGCCGACGCGCTCCGGGAAGCGGTGCTCGTCGCGGGCAACGGGTCGACGGGGACCGCCGTCGCCGACTGGGTCGCCGCTGGCGACGCGCCCGCGGCGACTGACGTCGAGACGCCCGATGTCTCGGTCGTCGCCGTCGACGCGGCCGACGCGGACGCGAGTGCGGATATCGAGTCACCGGGGGCCTTGCTCTCGGTTGCGGTCGTCGCGGTGCCGCAGCGGCCGTCGGCGGGCGAGCGCCGCCTGCTGACTGCGCTGGAGTCGACAGTTGACACGGTCATCGTAACGACCGGAGACGCCCCCGAATTGACCACCGCCGTTGAGGCGTTCGTCTCGATGGTCAGAGACGCCGGCTTCGTCAACGTCGACCTCGCCGACGCCCGGACGGTGTTCGAACCGGTCGCACAGGCGGCGCTCGGCATCGGGGAGTCGCCCGGTGGCACGCCCGGAGAAGCCGTCGAAGAAGCCATCGCAGCGCTGCCGCCCGGCGTCGAAACCGACACCGCAAGCGGCGTGCTCGTGGACCTACGCGGCGGGCCATCGATGAGCGTCGGCGACGTAAACGACGCCGTGACGGCCGTCCGAGAGCAGGTGGGCACCGAAGCACACGTCATCTGGGGCGGAAAGGTGGATGAGGCCCTCTCGGAGACGGTCGTCGTCCGCCTCATCGCCGCCGGTGTCGACAACGTCCGGGCCGCCCCCGGCGATGATTGTCCGCGCTGTGACCGCGGGCTGTTTGCGTACACGCTCTCGGGGCTGCCGGGGCTTTCGTGTGACACCTGCGGCTTCGGCGGGGTCTCGACGGGTCGCAAAAAGAACTCGGAGTCGTCGTAGTTTCTCGGCAGTCGCCGCAGTAGTTTTCTATCGCCGGTCGGTCGGCGAGCCGTCGCGGTGGTGGGAAAGCCGTTCCCCGACGGCGTTCGGCACCGAGGTCCGACAGTAGCCGCAGTACCACGACCGGCCGGTCGTCGTCGATTCACGGTGGAGTTCGTCGACAGCACCCAGCGACGCGCCACAGCCGTCACAGGTGTAGGCGGCGGGCATACGCATGCTTACCAACGGAGCCACGTGAACTACCCCACCCTGTTCGCGCTGACGCGCTCGCTGAGGGTGGGGTTTCCTGGTTCCGCGACGCGCTTTTTCACGGACGGTCGGCGTGCGCCGACAGTCCGCGCAGGGAGCGCAGTCTCCGCAGGCGTGGATTTGGAGCGTCCCACTCCTACTCGGTGGTGACGGCGGAATCTGTCTCGACCGTCCTTCTTGTCGGACTCTAAGCCGAGACGATGAGTAGTTGCCATCACGGTTCCAGCCTTCGGCTGGCACCGTTATAAATTCATGGAACAGAGTGCAAACAATTCTGTGACGGCGTGGACGAATCGCAGAGCGATTCGTTCGCACACCAGAAACAGAGATTTCTGGGGACGTCCTCAGAAACGTAGTTTCTGATGGGCTGCACGAGAGCTTGCTCTCGTGAACGCTGTATCCCCTCCCTACTGCGTCCTCAAAACGCAAAGCGTTCTGATGTGCGAACGAGAGCTCCGCTCTCGTTACCGCTGCTTGTCCGCTACGCGGACTGCGCTGCTCGTTGAGCAAGGGGGCTTAGCGCCTCAATTCAGCTAACCGTATCGCCTACGAGAGCGACCGGACGTTCGAAAGCAAGAAGCCGGCGAAGGCGATGCGGAGCAGGAGGTCGATATACTGGTTTGCGACCGTCCCGGTGAAGGGGTCAAAGAGCCCCAGTAGCTCAAGCTGGGAATAGACGATGAGCATTCCCATCAGGAGGACAAGCAGGTTCCGCGCTTTCCAGTAGAGCAACCGTCGGCGGTCGTTCTGTTGGCTGGCGGTCCGCCAGACCGGGCCGAACAGGATGGCGGTAACCACGAGGTAGCCGGCGACGACGACCAGCCCGGCGACGGTGCTGACGGTCCCCTCAGTGAGGGTCGCAACGACGAACGATGTCCGCATCACCACCGGCGCGCCGACGAGCACGACGAGCATCCGGCGGGAGCTACCCGCCAGCACGCCGACGAAGCCGACAAGCACCGGGTATGCGATGAAGTCATCGACGGCGTTCGGCAACTCGATAGAGCCGGCCCAGATATCGAGGTGGCCGATGCCGGCGGCATCAAGCGTCGAGGAGGCCGCCGACAGCAGCACCAGCGCGACGAGCGGATAACAGTATTTTCGAAGTTCCGTCGGCTGCCGGCGCGTCCACGCCCAGAAGACGGCTCCCGAGACGAGAAAGATAGCCGCCGACACCAGATACAGCGTCGTGTCCGGAATCATCGGTTACGTCGGTTGGGTTGACCGCCGCTGTCTGGCACTTCCCCGGAACGGCCCCACCGCGTCGTGCCGTCTGTCGGACGACACCCGCTCGCTGGCGTGTTCATTGTATGGCTGTGTGTACCATACATCATAATAAAACGATTGTGCTCCACCCAACGCTGGAAAATCAGACGCGCGTTTCTCAGGGTTTTTCGCGCCGGTTCGGGCTACCGGTCGACGTACTCTTTTGCCAGCCACGCCTCGGCGCGCCGGAGGCGGTAGGTCAGCGTCGACCCCGGAATGCCGAGGTCGTCAGCGAGGTCGTAGGCCTCTGTCTCCCGCGGCGTCTCGTAGTAGCCGGCCTCGACGGCCGCCGCAAGCGCGTCGGCCTGCTCCGGCGGGAGGGCATCATCGGCCGCCGGGTCAGGGTCGGAGACGCGCTCGAAGGTGACATCCGCATCGGCAACAGCACGGACGTCTTCGATGAACGGCGAGATGTCACCGTCGGGCGCGAGCACGCGCCACCGCTGGCTCCGCTCGCGCCACGTCTCGTCGATGACGACGCCCTCGCCGAAGTGTTCGCGGGCGAGATGCGGTACTGAATCACAGTCCGGGGCCCGCTCCCAATAGGAGTACAACACGAGCGAGCTGTCGGTCCGGTCGAGCACCGTCGTCTCCCAGTCGCCGGCACAGCCGTCACGGACCAGACAGTCGGTGAAGTAGCGTGCGCCCGCCATATCCGCGAGCGAATCGAGGACCACGGCAGGACCCTGAGCGTGGTCGACCCGCCAGAGACTCGACTCGGTGACATGGCAGGCAGCCGACCGGAGCCGCGCGGCGGGGTGGTCAGCCAGCAGGTCAGCGACCGGGTTCACGCCGGGTTCGTGTGTGACGACGAAGACGACCTCGCGCATAGTTGTTGAGAGGAGTCCCGGCGGCAAGACGGCTACGGCTGGAAGACAGCCGCCCGGTCGTCGGTCTCGACGCCGTGTTCGGCATCCGCCGGTGCCGGCGGGCCGTCCTCGTAGCGCGACGCAAGGCTGGCGAGCAACGCCTCGCGGACGCAGGCGCGGACCGCTGCACCGACTTCGGTCGCGCTGCCGGCGAACGGCTCGGGCGTGTCGCCGGACGGACAACCGACAGCGACGGCGTCGCTCGTCGTGCCGGTACAGCCGGCGACCGCCGACAGCGTCGCGGTTTTGGCCTCGACAGCCGTCGCCAGCAGGCCGGCCAACCCCCCATCGGAAAGCGGCCGTCTCGTGCCGACGACGATGTTGACAGTCCCCGGTCGCCACTCGCGGTCGGCCCCGTCGGTTCGTCCGTCGTCGGCCGACGCCGCCATCGGCAACGTCGCCGGGTTCGATAGCCCGGCGGTCACGACAGCGACGACGGGGCCGAGACGGCCGCCGCGGGCGTGCTGCTGGTTGACCCCGGTCAGCAGCGTCGGCCCCGCCGGTGGCTCACCAAGCCGTTCGGCGGCGTATGCATCGAGGTCGGTCCGCCCAAACCCGTCGGGAACCGTGAGGTTGTGGGCAGCATCAGCGACAGTGTAGCCGCCGTCGAACCCGTTCGAAAGCCACCGCGTGCCGGGCTCCCGAACCGTCAGTCGGTCGCTGGTTCGCTCGAAGTCGAACATCACAGCACCACATCGAGCGTCTCACAGAGCGTCTCGGTCGCCTCGCGGGTCCGGACCGCGATGCGGACGTGTCGGTCGAGCCCCCGGAAGGTCGTCGCGTCCCGGAGGACGACGCCGTGCTCCCGGCAGGCAGCCAGCAGGCCATCCGGCGGCCCGCCGACATCACAGAGCAGGAACGGCGCTTCGGAGGGAAACACCTCGAACCCATGCGCAGCGAGTCGGTCCCGGAGGTGGGCGCGCTCGCGGTCGATTCGGCGGCGCGTGTCGGAGACAAACGCCGTATCGGCCATCGCGTGTGCGCCGACCGCCGCCGCCGGGCCGCCCAGCGACCACGCGGGGCGGGCGGTCTGAAGGCGGTCGCCGAGTTCGCCGGTCGCGACCGCAAAGCCGGCGCGCAGTCCGGGCAGGCCGAACAGCTTCGTCAGCGAGCGAGCGACGACCACACCCTCACGGCCGGCCAGCGACGCACGGTCGGTAAAGCCGAGGAACGCTTCGTCGGCCAACAGAACGGTGCCGACCTCGGCACATCGGTCAGCGAACGCCCGGAGCGTGTCGGCGTCGTAACAGTCGCCGGTCGGGTTGTTGGGTGTGCAGACGACCGCCATCGCATACTCCTCCGGCGACCGGTCAAGAAGCGTTCCGTAGTCGACAATATCCGGTTCGCCACCCGCGAGCCTGACCTCCCGGGCGTACTCGCCGAACGACGGCGCGGGCACGAGTACGCGGTCGCCGGGACCGACCACCGTTCCGATTGCCAGCCGCATCGCGGCCAGTCCGCCCGCAGTCGGGACGACGTCGTCGGCCGCACAGCCGACGTAGTCGGCGGCAGCAGCCCGGTACTCGGGGTAGCTGTCGTTCGGATACGAACGGGCGTCCGCGAACGCCTCCCGGTAGACCGCCCGGCAGCCGTCAGGGACCTCCGGGTTGATGTTCGCGCTCAGGTCGAGCACGTCGGGGTCGTCGCTGGAGCCGTGCGGCACACGGTCGACAGCGTCGATGCTATCGGGGTCCATCGGACGACACCTCCCGCGGAAGCCCGGCGGCCAGCCGGTCGGCGATGGCGAGGTCGTCCGGGCGGTTGACGTTGACCGCCAGCCGGGCGTCGTGGCTCACCCGAACTGTCTCGGCGTCGTCCGCACCGACGACGTTCACGCCGGTCGGAGCGACCGCGACACCCTCGTGGTCGCGCTCCGTGTCAACGCTCACGCCCAGCTGGCGTTTGAGCGCCGATGGCACACAGAGCGTCACCGATGGCCCCTCGTAGGCCTCCCGGAGCCGGTCGAGCGGGCCGGGGGCAAGCAGCGGTACGTCGGCGGCAACGGTTACGACCGGCGTCCCGACGCGGTCGATGGCGTCGGTCAGGTCGGCGACGTAGCCGTCGCCGTCCGTCTCGATGAGTGGTACCCGACCATCGAGATGGGCGGCGGTATCGGGGGCGTGGGGAGACGTGACGGCAGCCACCGTATCGAAGCCGCTGGCTGTCACCGCGTCGATGACGCGGTCGACCATCGGAACCCCATCAACAGCGACGAGCGGTTTTTCACCGCGGTCGAGTCGGCTGCCACGGCCGCCGCACATCACCAGAGCGTCCATGCGACCACCCCCAGATGGAGCCCGGCGACTCGCGCGAGCTCGTTTGTCGCGCCGAAGATATCGCCGGAGACGCCGCCGAGTTGCTCGTCGGCCCAGTCGACAAGCACGACAGCCACGAGCGGGCCGGCAAGGACCGCCGCGAGCGTCGCGGGGAGAACGGCGACGGCAGCCGGAACGGCCGCAAGCGCCGGCACGACGAGCATCTCGGAATCGAGGACGGTGGTGAACTGCGACCCCATGCCCTCGTGGCCGGCGGTCCCGAGACAGCCGACAGTCGCCATGCCGAGTTTCGCGCCGACCTCAGCGGCGATGACGACGGTGACGGCGACCGCAAGCGGCGCGGTCGAAAGCGCAAGCGCCGCGAGCACAAGCCCGAGGAAGACGACAGCGACCGCGACAATCGCGCCGACGCCGGTATCGGTGTCTTTCAACGCCGCCCGCTTGGACGACGGGCCGTGAGCGGCGACCGCATCGCCGAGGTCGGCCACGCCGTCGAAATGCGGGATGCCAACGACGACAGCAAGCGCCAGCAGGTAGGCGAACGCGACCGTCGCCGAGGGGGCCGGCAGGAAGAACGGCAACGCGACCAGCGCGCCGATGAGATAGCCGACAAGCGGGAACGCGACGGGGAGCGTCCGGAACCGTTCCCAGTCGGCTTCGCCGGAGTCGACCGGCAGCCGGGAGAGGAACGCGACGCCGCCGCGGAGACCGCCCACGAGGTCGTTTACAGCCACTGTACCACCCCAACGAGGGCGGCAATCACGTAGGCAGCGATGCCAGCCCGTCGTGTCGCCGAGAGCGCCCGCTGGCCGTCGGCGGCCGCCGGCAGCGAGGCGAGTTCGTTGAGCCGGTAGCTGTCGGGCTTTTCGAGCCGGACGTTCAGCGCGGCGGCGAGCGTTCCCATCGGCCACCCGGCGTTCGGGGACGCCGGCTTATCAGCGTACCGCCGCGCCCGCACGGGCGCATCCGGGTCGGCGGCCGCCGGGCCCAAAAGCGCCGCCGAGAGTCGCGCGGGCACGAACATCATGAGGTCGTCGAGGCGGGCGCTTGCCCACCCGAACCGGCCGGGGTAGCCGAACATCGAATCCATCGTGTTGACGGCCTTGAACGCCGCGGCCGCAGCCGCAGCCGCGGGCAGCGAGACAAACGAGAGGACGACAAACGCCGAAAGCGGACCGACAAGTCCGTCAGAGAGGTTTTCAGCGAGGCTCTCGACGGCCGCACTCCGGAGCAGCGGCGGCGAAAGCGACGCCGCATCCCGGCCGGCAAGCGCCGGCAATGCCGCCTTCGCTGCCGCCGGGTCGTTGTCGCTGGCTTCGATAACGTCCGCCGCGCTGGACAGAAGTAGCCGGAGGCTCGTCGTCGTCCAGAGGACGAGTCCCGCGGTCACGGCGGCAGCGGCCGCTCCGAGCGCCGCTGCGGCGGCCACGGTGAGGTAAGCGACGCCGGCTGCCGCCGCTGGCACACCGACAGCCGCGACCGTCCCTGCGAGCGCTGGCCACGAAAACGACCGCTCGCCAAGCGGCGCGACCGCTCGCCCGAGCAGCGCGACCGGATGGATGCGGGCGGGGGGCTCGCCGACGAGTGCCTCCAGTGCCGCCGCAACGGCGACCGCCAGCAAGAGCCCGCTTCCGTTCATTCGTCGGCGTCCAGTTGCTCCGGCAGCGCCGACAGCGGGGTGTCGCTGACATCGACGAACCGGCCGCCGACGGCCTCGATACCGCCGTCAGTGTCGGGGTCGTCGCCGACGAAAACGATATCTTCGACCGCGACCCCGAGCGCATCAGCGAGTTCGCCGAAGCTGTTCGGGTGGGGTTTTCGCCAGCCACAGCCGACGCTCGTGACGACGGCATCGAAGGTACCGCGGAGGTCGGCGCGAACGAGCGTCCGACCGACAAGTTCGGGCACACTACAGTTCGAGCAGAGACCGACCGGGCCGCGTTCGCTGGCAGCCGCAAGTGCTGCCGACACACCGGGCCGGACCCGAACGTCGGGGTCGAACGCTGCGACGACGGCACGGCGGGCAGCGTTGTTCGTCACCTCGACATCGTGGGCGGCGAGCACGGCAGCGACGTGAGCCGGCAGCGGCACTTCGGCACCCTCCGGCGCGTCGGTGTGCTGCTCGCGATATGCGGCCCCGAACGCCGACGGCACCGCGACACCGCGGGCCTCAAGTTCGGCTGCAACCGCCTCTGCGGGGTCGGCTGGCGTGTCAACATCGACGAGCGTTCCGAACAAATCGAAAGCGACTGCCACACCGGGGGTTCGGCGGGTATCGACTTCAACCTCGCGGGTCCGGGCTGCGGAGAAAAGGGGGGTCGGGCCCCCAGTAACGGATTCGTCCCCGAATGCGACGACGCCGTGCCGAGCAGTCGGGCGCTGGCAGGGATGTCAGCGGTAGTCGGTCGGTGCCAGCACCCACGCGGAGAAAACGCGGGGTGGTTCATAACTGTACTCGCGAACGTATTCGCTCAGCGTCGCCTGGAAGAAAGCCAGCGTGTCAATCGGCCGAGCCGGAGCCACCGGTAACACAGAACGTCCCGAGGTCAGGACCGTCGTCGAGGTTCGGAACCGTCTCGTGGGGGCGGTCGACAAAGAGGTTGCCCGCCCGCTGTTTGCCGATGCCGGGCAGCGCCCGGAGTTCGTCCATCGAGGCGGCGTTGATATCTAGTGGATACGGAACGCCGGAGACGGACCGGTAGCCGTGGTCGGTGACCGCGACATCGACCGTCCGGCCGAGTTCGCGTTCGCCCGGCAGCGCGACAAGCAGCGCGTAGGTGCCGAGCTGGCGGCCGAAGGTCCGGCCGTCTTCGTGGTATTCGAGATAGACGTTCGGCAGCACGGTTCCGGGCGGAGCGACCCGTTGGAGCATCGGGTTGTCGATTTCTTCGCGGACCGCCTGCTTGTACGTCTTGAACTGCTGTTTGTGGTCGTGGGCGATGTCGGCACCCGTCTCGGCCATCTCGGTACCCTCGAAGGCCATCACCTGCCGGATGTTGATACGGCGAAGCATGAGCCCCTCGTCGTAGACGTCCTGTAGGAACTGTTTGTTGTGCTCAAACGTCTCGGCGCGTTCGCCCTCGAGGCCGTGGACGAGGTTGATACCCGGCAGCAGCTTCGGCAGCCGGTCGGCGTTGGCGTCGACCGAGGGGCCGCTTCCCGGCGCTTCGCCGGGTCGCCAGCCGCCGGCTTCGTTGACGATGCGAACCGCTTCAAGACACTCCTCGGCGCTGACAAGCAGGTTGTTCTTTTCGCGGACGACCGGGTCGGCAGACTCCAGCCCGAAGGCGGCGGTGTCGCCGGGCGTGTTGTGCTCGGCGATGACGCGGATTCCCTCACGGGACTTTTCGGGGTAGTCCGTGATTGTCACGGGGTTCATGTTGTCGAGATGGAGCGTCCCGAGGTCGGGGACGACATCACGGATACCGCCGTAGAGCTCTCGGAGTGCGTCGGGGTTGGGGGCCTCGCCGTCGCCGCCGTAGGCGAGGATGTCCGCCTGCCGGCCGAGCCGGAAGTGACGAACACCGTGGTCGGCGAGGCCACCGACCTCGCTGACGACGGAATCGGGGGTCCGGAACGTCGGGTCGCCGTACATCGGCTCGGTACAGAATGAACACCGATACGGACAGCCGCGGGACGTCTCCAGTTCGCAGATGAGGTAGTCGGGGTGGTCCGGATGCTGCTCGACGATGAATGCCCCCTTGCGTGCCCATCGGTCGAGTTCCTCGTTGTCCCGGTAGCGGTCTTCGAACCCCTCTAGGCCACCGTGGAGAAGGTCGTAGACGGCGGCCTCGATGTCGGCCAGCGCGAGGAAGTCGTAATCGAGGTTCTGCCGTTTCGTCTCGGTTGCGCCCTCGTTTGCCTCGCCGACCCCGAAGCGGACGGGGCCGCCCATCACGCTGACGCCCTCAGCGGTCCAAGCGAGCTTCCGGACCTCATCCGGTTCGGCGGGCGTGCCGCCGACGTACTTTCCGGGGACAGTCATCCCGCCGACGTAGACAAAGAGGTCGGCATCGGCGACATCCTCCCACAGTCGGCGGCTCTCGCGTAGCTCGTCGATGGTGTGGTAGGTAATAGAGTCAGGGTCGACACCGGCGTCGACCGCCGCGCCGGCAGCAAAGCGCGGGTACGTCGAGATGTACGGCGGGACGCCGAAGTGGGCCGGCTCGTCGACGTAGCCGTCGACGATAGTGACATCGAGATCCGCCGGGTCCTGCATATCCGGCGGGAGGGGATGGAGCGATAAAACGGATGCGGTCAGCGTTCGTGCCAGTCAGGCACTCGGCGCACCGCTTTGACCGAGCGTGAAGGTGTAAATCAGCGCGATGACGGCGAGCCCAACCGCGCCAGCGCCGGCCATCACGATGTCGCCCCAGGACAGCACGTAGCCGAAGAAGGCGCCGATGAACAGTCCGAAGCCGAGCATGCCAGCCAGTCCGAGTTTGTCGACCATACCGGCCGTTTCGGCGTTCGGGTATTATAGATTTCGTCTTCCGGAGCCTCAGGGGGCCGTCGGGGCATTGATTAGCGCCTCGGCCGTATACGGCTGTATGCCGAAGACCCTCGAAGTCGTCTGCAACCGCGAGGCCTGCGACCTTGACATGATGGAGCTCCATTACCGATACTCGATGCCGGATGATACCGGCGTCTCGGATTTCGTCTGCCCCTACTGCGGGGAAGCAAACGGACTGGAGGCCATCGAGCCATGATCCGTGACCTCGGCGAATCCATCGGTCGAACCGTCCTCGACGGCATCGGACGGGCGGTAAGCCGGGTACAGGAACAGCGGGCGCTCTCTGCTGACCTGCTGGAGAGCGACGAGGCCTATCTCGCTGTCTTTGATGCGCCCGGAGCGATGCCCGAAGACATCGACGTCACCTTTGATGACGGGACGCTCGACGTCCGCATCGATAGGGTGCGTGGATTCCACGGCGACTACGAGATGCGGTTCCCGGGACGTGGACAGACACTCCACGGCAGGGTTAGCTTACCCGACGGCGCTGTCGTCGCCGACGAGGCTGATGCGACGGTAACAGCACACGGGACGCTTGAAATCCTCCTTCCGAAGGCCGACGGAGAAGACGCGAACGGCCGAGACGCGAACGGCGGTGGCGAGGGAAGCGACAGCGACGATAGCGGCAAAGCGGAACGCGACGACAGCTAGACGACGTCGCCGCGGACGAGGGAGTCAGCTTCTTGGCGGTGCTTTTGGAGCTGTTCGGCCGCGGTCTCTGCCTCCGGGTCGTCGAGGCCGAGCATCGAAAGCGACTCGGCGAGGGTCGGAAAGACGAACTCGCCGGCGGCGAGTTTCTCGAAGGCCTCCTCGCTCGTTGTGCCACCGTCGTCGGTGTCGACCCACAGGCAGACGGCCCGCGGGTCAAGCAACTGCGTGTAGTCGCCGCGGGCCTGTGCGCCACGGAGCCGCTGGGTGACGTTGTCCTCGAAACCGGTGTTGCAGACCTCCAGATGGAGCGGTTCATCCCCGAAGAGATACGCCGCCAGACATTGCTCGGGGGCGGCGTGACCGCTGGCGTTCGCCCGAACGCAGTCGGGGTTGGCCTCGGCCCACGCGGCTGAGACAGTCTTTCCGACGCCGGAGACGCCGAGTTCCGACTCGAATTCGGCTTCCCGCTCGGGAGCGTCCTTGAACAGTAGGTCCTTGGTGAGGTAGACCCCGAGGTAATCGACGGGGTCCAATCCGAGCACGAGGTCACCGAACACCCACACCTCCCGGACGGGAACGGGCGTCGGGTCCTCGGCGACGGTCTCAACAACGGACCGGAGCCGCTCGACTGCCGCATCGCGGCTGAGGCTCATAGCGCGGGTTAGACCCCGGAGCCGAAAACGGTTGTCGAACCGGCCGACGAGCTCGGGGCAGCACCTGCCTGTAGCCCTCAGTGAGTCGAAACGGGTATCCGGAGCAATCGATTACGCCCCGGTAATGCAGTGCGACAAGTGCGGCGGCGAGGCTGTCATGCACGCCGCCTACTCGGGGATGCATCTCTGTGCGGAGCACTTCTGCCGGTCGGTCGACTCCCGGGTTCGGAAACGGATCCGCGACGACGCCCTGCTGCCGGAGTCGGCATCACCGGACGACCCACAGACCTGGCTGATCGGCCTCTCCGGCGGCAAGGACAGCGTCGTTCTCACCCACATCCTCGATGAGACGTTCGCGGCGGACCCGCGGGTCGAACTCGTCGCGCTGACGATACACGAGGGCATCGAAGGCTACCGGGACGCCTCGCTGGAGGCCTGCAGAGAGTTGACCACCGACCTCGATATCGAACACGCGGTCGTCAACTACGCCGACGAGTACGGCGTCGAGATGGACAACGTTGCCGAGGACGACCCGCTGGGGATGGCACCCTGTGCGTACTGTGGCGTCTTCCGACGTGACGCGCTGTCGGCGTACGCCGACGAGTACGGCGCGGACAAGCTGTTGACCGGACACAACCTCGACGATGAGGCCCAAACCGCGATGATGAATCTCCTCTCCGGTGATATCAAACAGGTCGCAAAGCACTTCGACGCCTCGCTCGGGAGTTTTGAAGACCGAGCGGTCGACGGCGACCCGTTCGTTCCGCGGGCGAAGCCGCTCCGTGACATTCCTGAAAAGGAGGTCGCCCTCTATGCCCACCTCAAGGAACTCCCGTCACATATGGCGGAGTGTCCCCACGCCAGCGAGGCCTACCGCGGCGAGATTCAGGACCACCTCCACGAGCTCGAAGACGAACACCCCGGTACGCGACACTCGATTATGTCCGGCTACGAGGAGCTTGCCCGCCTTGCGGCCGAGGCCTACCGCGACGACGGGGACGGCCCCCGCGGCGAGTGCGACCGCTGCGGTGCGCCGACCGACAACGAGGTCTGCCGGAAGTGCGAACTCGTCGATGCGGTCGACGGCGTGGCCGACGACTGACGGGCGTCAGCCGCGCGTCATACACGGTGTTTTACGACGTTCTTGTCACTTGACTAAACGTACAGTTACAGGAGAAACGCACGACAGCCGCGTGAAAATATATGTCGTTTGGGAAACCTATCGGACTACGTCAACGCCGTTGTTCTTTTCGGCCTCGGAGCGACCGCCGTCGGTCTCGCTAATGCCGAGGTCGCGGCCGGTGTCAGCCGAATGGTCGGCCGGCGGCGTCGAGGAGAACTCCTCGTCGTCGACGCCTTCGATAGCACGCCGGGAGGCGTCGGCCTGCTTTTGGGTCGTCGGACCGAGAATCTGCGCCGACTGGACGCCGGTCATGATGGCCATCACGCGGACTTTGCCCTTGTACTCGTCTTGGATGCGTGCGCCCCAGATGACGTTCGCCGAGGCCTCCAGCCGCTCGGTGATGTTCTGAGCGATGCCCTCGGCCTCTTTCAGGGTGAGGTCGGGGCCGCCGGTGATGTGAACCAGCCCGCCGGATGCCCCGCGGTAGTCGACATCCAAAAGCGGGTGGTTCATCGCGTCGTTGACGACCTCCTTCGTCTTGTTCTTGTCCTGCGTCTCGCCGACAAGCATCACCGCGACGCCGCCCTGGTTCATGATGGATGTCATGTCGGCGTAGTCGAGGTTGATGAGCGACGGCTGGGTGATGGTCTCGGAGATGCCCTTGACCGTCTCGGCGATGATCTGGTCCATCACTGAGAAGGCCTTGCCGATGGGCAGGTTCGGGACGTAGTCGAGCAGCCGGTTGTTATCGAGGACGATGATGGAGTCGGCCTCGTTGCGGAGCTTCTCGAGCCCCTCCTCGGCTTTGACGGTCCGAGCTCGTTCGACGTTGAACGGCGTCGAGACCATCCCGACGACGATTGCGCCCTGCTCCTTTGCGATCTTCGAGACGACCGGCGCGGCACCGGTGCCGGTGCCGCCGCCCATACCGGCAGTCACAAAGACGAGGTCGGCCTCGCCGAGGACCTCCTTGATCGTCCCCTGAGCCATCTCGGTGGCCCGCTCGCCGACATCGGGCTCGCCGCCCGCGCCGAGCCCTTCGGTGAGGGACTTGCCGACGAGAATCTTCGTGTCGGCCTCGATCATCTTCAGGTGCTGTTTGTCGGTGTTGATAGCGATGGTGTCAGCGCCGTCAACGCCGATGTTGTACAGGCGATTGACGGTGTTGTTGCCCGCACCGCCGCAACCGACGATGACGATGCGCGGGTCGCCGAACTCGTCGCCGTCGCCGCTGAGGTCGGCGTCCATGTCGCGCTGCTCGGCCTCGGCGTTCTCCAACGCGGAGTTGACAATGTCTTGCATTGTCTACACCTTCGCCCAGGGCCGGTTCTGCTCCTGGGATTCTGTCTCTTGTTCATTTATCATCTCACGCACGGCAGAGCGAATCGCCTCGCTCCGGTTCGGGAACTGCCCCGTATCGACCATGCGCTCGACCTCCTCGATCTGCTGCTTCGGGATTCGTAGTGTCACACGCTCCATATTCTTTCCCCTCTGTTTTGCAGGTAAGACGACGTTGCACACGCGAGTCGTCCGCGTTTACACCTCGACACCGGTTCAGAGCGGCGTTTTCGATGGTGTAAGACGCGTCGTCTTACGCAATTGGATGCACAGAAGGAGAATACTTAAAGATTTGGGCCATCGTAAGACACTGAAGCAGAAACGCCGTTTACGCGTCCAAAAGTGCTGTTTTCACCGTTTACGAATCCTTGAGAACGTCTGCCGCGGGGGTTCGGCGGCCGCAGCTCGGACAGAACCCCCAGTCGGAACGGAGCTCGTCGCCACACTCACAGAAGACGCGGTGGGAAGCCTTTTCGCCACAGTTCGGGCAGTAAACATCAGAGGGCGACAGGTCTTCCCCGCACTGTTTACACGATTCGGCGTCGGTGTCAGACGCGCCGGCGGTATCCTCGGCTGGCGTCTTACGGCTCTCGTCTGTTCCGTGTGACATCTCAGCTGAATCGCCAGACAGCGAGATGTTTACGTTGACGTCCTGCGGCTCGCGCGGTGTGTATGACGCGCCGAGGTGCCCGCCCAGCCGTTCGTCGAGGATGGCGTCGACCCGCTCGGCGATGAGGTCGTCAAGCGAGTCGTCTATCGACCCTCCATTGTCGGTCGGCGGCCGGCCGCCGGTGTCTCCTCCAGCGTCGTCAAGATACTCCCGGAGCGCCTCCCGCATGACCTCACTCTTGGAGGCGTCGAACGTCTCCAGTTGACGGATGAGGTCTTCGTCCGCCCGGAAGGTTATCTTGCTCATCGTCTGTCCGACAGTTGTGTGGGACAGTATTTCAATCCTTCCCGCGTGTCTGCCGGCTGTCAGACACTGTGTGGGAACCCCACACTCCAGCCGGAGGTCAAAACCGTTAAGTCCCGCAGTCGCTTTCTGTCGAGTACGCCCGCCCTTAGCTCAGACTGGTAGAGCAGTCGACTGTAGATCGACTTGTCCCCCGTTCAAATCGGGGAGGGCGGACTCAATTTCCTGCCGAAGCGTGTTGCACCCCAATAGCTACGTTTACGCGCAGTAAACAACCTAAGACGCCGAATTCGCATTCTCAAAATCGGCGTCAAAATCCGGATTGGAACTGGACACAAGCCACGGGTCCGCTACGTCCGGCGGGTTCTGTAGCTGAAACGGGGGGATACGCGTGACGCAGTTGTCGCTGACCGACTTCGACAGCGACGGCTGTGACGACGGCCTCACCGAGCTGACCGAGGCCGAACGCGAAGCCTACGTCGCGGTCGAACAGGACGGCGTCGGCGTTCGGGAGTTCGCCCGAGAGACTGAGCGCCGGCCCGGCACCGTTGGTAACCTCCTACGCCGCGCCCGGATGCGGCTGGGGGAAGACGACGCTGACCAGGAGGTGACCGAGACGTGGTGACCTGCCCCGTCTGCGGCGAATCCTCGACGAAAATCTATCGCTGCACCAGCTGTGGTGCCGACCTCGTCGAAACAGGCACCGAAGGGAGGGAAGACGCGTGAACGCCGAACTCATCGAGCCCGCTTGGCACGAGGTCGCCGTCAACCTCATCTTCGGCGACGACGGCCACTGCTGCTCCCACGGCCTCGAACCCTTCTACGCCGCCGAGCGAATCGTCCGCAACAACGGCGGTTCGAAGCGCGGCCGCTGCCAAGTCAACGGCCACACCGTCTCCCTGCAACTGTACTACCAAGACTCCGGCATCGGCTCGCTAAACCACCCTTCCACTGACCTTGATACCATCCGCGAGTTCCGTATCTCGTGGGAAATCGTTGACGAAGACGACGACGTGGGCGAACGGTCGGGTAACATCCACATCGCACCACGCACCCCGAAGATGACCGACACAAACGGGGACAGCATCTCAACGCCGCCGGACCTCACCGGCGTCAACTGCACCGTCAAGGGCAGCAACTTCCCGCTCGAAGAGTACGACGCGCTGCTACATCGGGCGACCAGCGCCCTCGGCTTCAACGAGCGGTATTTCTCCCCCGACCGGATTCACCAAGAGTACAGCAACATTCAGGACGCCGCCCGCTACGTCCGGCTGATTCGAAACGAAACCGGGACGATTCACGCCGTCGACGGCGTCATCGCCCGCATCTCGAACTTGCTTGCCAGCGACCGCTCGGGCTATCGCAAGCACGTCGCTGACGACACCGAGGCTCCCGGCTACTACCACACGGCCACCATCGGCCCGAAGCGGGCCAGCGAGTTGGTCGACCAGCATCATCTGCCGAAGGAAATCAAACACTACCTGCCACGGGAATCAGACAGCCTCGACCCCGAAAACCCCGTCTACCATCCGAAGCTCGAAGCGTCACTACAGGTGTCCCGCGTCGACGGGCCGGTTCAGTGGTCGGAACGGTCCCGCGTTGCTCGCGAACTTGACGAAGTGCTGTTGAACGTGCTTCGATGGGAGGACTTCCCTGTCACCGACGACGAGCTCGAAGCCGGCGACCGTGACGGCGGTGATCCGCCCGGCGGCCGCGGCCCCTTCGTCGAAGACGAATACTTCGGTGCCGAGACGAGCCGGCGGCAGCGCCGCCTCCTGGACGACCCGACGCCAGAGCTGCAAGACCAACAGGAGTCGTTGGTAATGAAGCATCTCGCGGGCGGCTTCGAGGACAGCGACGCCGACGTACTCGACGCCCTGGTAACCGACGGCGGTGAGGTGTCACCGCAGGACATTGCTGAACAGAAGGACTGGCACGTCGAGACGATCTACAAGGCCGTCGACCGGCTGGAGGACATCATCGACCACAGTTACGGAGAGCTGTCGCTACGGTCCCACCACATCGCCGAAAAGGTCTGTGAGTACGTCCAGTCGGCGCGACGGAGTGCGGTGGACGCGGCGGAGACGTTGGCGCGGTCGCTCGAACACGAGGTCGGTCTGGAGCTGGCGAACGATGCGCTCGTCGAGTGGGTCGACCGGTTCGGCGTCGACGTTGAAGACCGTCGCGACGCCCAGCTGGCGCTTCGGTTCGGTCGTGTCGAGATGACCCGCGAGGAGTTCAGCGTCGCCTTGACGACAGGGCTCCACCAGTGGATGCAGGCGGGGTGGAAGCGCGAGCGGTTCCTGGAGGCCGAGGTCGAGGTCCGGCTGGACGGCGGTCGGTACCAGATGCGGGCGTATGACCTGATGGGCTGACCGGCGGCTGGATAGAGGCATCACTGTCTTTTTGTTCGGGGCTTCGAGACTATTCTGTACGCTGAGGGGCTGTACCGCCACCATCCGGTTTGACCCTCTGTTTCAGGTGGAGTTTTCGGGGTGTTGAGCCGTGGGTATCGAGACGGTCTCGACGGCGCTGGGCGGCTCGAAATCCGGGGGGACCCCTTGGATTCCCGCTTAGGGTGTGGTTAAGACCACACAATTCAAACTACCAGCCAGCAATTCGGCGAAAGCGCACGCGAAACGCCCCCTGAGGGCGCGCAAAAGATTTTGAGATTATTGACCTGTTGACGCCTTTAATCAATGACAGGTTTCGGCAGTCGTGCTGAATAGAGGGCGCGAGTCTTGCAGAATGCGGAGCTACTACGCTGTTTCGGGGCGACGGATACTCGGACTCACCCGTCGCGAGCCCACTCAACAGCCTCGGTACGATCTTCAGTCGTCAGCGTGTCCAATCCACCAGTCTCGACTTTTCCACGTAACGACAGCGCCTTGATTCCGTCAGCGACGACCGCCCACCGCTCGATGCCAGCTTGCTCGGCTCGCTGTGCGGATTTCTCCCAGACTTCGAAGACCTGCTCGTTGAAGGCGTCGTCAAGCTTGACCACAGTCACCATTCCATCCACATTATACTGATCCAACAAATCCTCGTAGACTGGATATGCGTCCTCGCGGAATGCCGACAGCTCCATGCCAGGCAAGAACTCCCAGATCATCACGCCGTCGTCAATCTCAACTGTCCATCCGTCACCACGCTGTTTTTCCGACATACCAAACGCTCGCCTCCGCTTACAATTATTCTTTACTTCTTGTCCTACGATTGCACTGGCCCGTGGTGTTATTACTAAAAGATCCCAGAACAGCAGATATCATTGGCTCTGACTATACTGGTGACTTTCTGATGGATAGATTCTCTATATTCAGCAGTCCGTTTCCCTCAGAATCGTGAGCGGTCGCACTCCTCGTATAGGTAGCGAGGATTCAGTTCAGTTGTCCACCAGCCGTGTTTGTCAGCAAGAGGCTCAACAGACAGGTTATTGAACATTAGCGTCGACTCTGACGGAAACCTCGAACGAAGTGGTCCGCGTCGAAAGAGTCTCTGCCATCTCTCTGCGCTGCTGCTCGGTCAAATCGTCGCGGGCCAGTACTTCGTGGGCGGCCTCGACCAGCTGGGCGACATCATCGCAGGCGAACGCCACGGCGTTGCTCCGATTGCAGTCGTAGAACTCTGCTGCCTTCTCCATCGCATCAAATCGCCACTCGTTGCCATCTCCGGTCCGGATTCGGACCGATCCGGGAACCTCTTGGTCGGCCATGCTCGTGAACACAACCCGCTATTCCTAGAGTTCTGCGGTCGTCCAAGCGGTCAGCGTATATAAACAACGTGTCATTCGCGGTGAGGCACAGCTGTCAGTCGCCGTCAGCACCAACGGACCCACCTGAATATGAACACGACCACAGCCCTGTTCGTGTTCATATTGCGGACCCGCCGCATCTCGATGTGCAACCGCGTGCGGTCACACCGAAACACCCGCTACAGGTACCTCAGGGGGAGGGGGTAACACCGGGGCTATGCGCGCGAGCGCGAAGCAAAATCGTTGGTAAGAAAATCAGACGCCGGCCGGCTCGGGCGGCTCGATGCCCATCTCTCGAAGTTCCGCACAGGCTTCCTCATGCCCTTCCCGGCAGGCCTCGCGGGCGTGGTCGGCCATCGCCCCCTGGGCGGCTCTGAATTGGTCTGCAGCCCGCCTCGTCTCCCGTGCGCCCTCTCTGTCGGCCCGGGCTCCCGACTCGTCTCTCCGGGCCCGCTCGGCCACGTCGACGTGCTCGCTCGGCGTAAGCTCCGGGTCGTAGTATGCTCGCCAGTCGTCGACGCCCTCACCCTGCAGGATGGCCTTCGCGCTGCGAGCGTGCATTAGGTTGTCCGGGTCCACGTCCCGCCGTTCTGCGTCGGTCAACTCGGCTTGCCCGTGCTGGTACGTCTCGCGGCGCTTCGAGTCCGCCGCCGCGCCTTCGAGATAGGCTCGCTCATCGGCGTCCAATTCGTCACCCAACACTTCGATAGTGGTGTCTCGTCGGTCGTCCGTCGGGGCCAGCACGCCGTCCGGCAGCTCGTCTCGGACGGCGTTGGCTGTCTCAAGGTCGCCGAACTCGGCCGTCGTCGTCTCGCGGTACCGCGCAAGCGCGAAGCCCTCCGCACGCAGCTCCGCCGTCTCTTTGTCCGTCAACTCGGCTGGGTCGACCTTCCCGGCCGGCCCCAGATACTCCCAGTGGTGGCCGTCGCCCGTGTAGGTCACACGGTAGGCGTACGGTCCGTATCCGTCGACTTTCTTCGTGACTATCGTACTCATTCGTCGTCTGCCCCCTCGTCGTTGGTAAGTTCGTTGTACATCTCGCGGCACCTTTTCAGCTGCTCTCGGGCCAGCCGCCTCCGCATCTTGATTTTCCCCCGCAGGACAGATTCGTCAGCGTCGTCGGGAGCATCGAGGTCGTCCGGGTCGGTGGCTTCCAGCCACTCCAGCCGGCTTTCGAGGTCGTCAATCCGCCGTTCCAGTTCCGCGGCTCGCTCGTCGTTGGCAAGTTGCGTGAGTTCGTCAGTCATGTATCTCCCTCCAGCCGGGGGTCGGGCTCGCCGTCCCACTGCGACCGGTGGGCGTGGCAGTAACCGCTCTCGTGGGTGACCGTCGCCCCGCAGTCGGAGCCGTCGGTCTTCGTCCCACGACAGTCGACGTATTTCGTTGCCTCGTCGCTGCTGCCGTCACCGATAGGGTCCTCATCGGGCTCCTGGTAGGCTTCCCAGTTGTCGATGAGCTGGCCGCGATTGATTTGCTTTTCCGGCTCGTCGAGGTCCCATTCCAGATGGGCGAAGTAGTTTGTCGAGTAGTTCCAGTCCGACCACTCGGGGATGTCCCGGAGCCCACGAACGCGAAACCAAACCTCATCGGTCATGTAGGCGTTCCAGCCGCGATAGACCGTTATGCAGTCGATGAGCCCCTCATCGACCTTTCCGTCAGCCTGAATCACTACGTCGGACTGCTTCTTTACCAGCGGGTGAATGTCGTTGTCGTTCTCGTGGCCGATGAAGATAGTCCGCAGGCTGCCGCCCTCCGACTTCCGGAAGGCGTTGATGGTTCGGCTCATCACCGCCTCAACGTCTGATTGGCCGGTGTAGGCGTTACCCGAGGTACTGAACTCGTCGAAGATAGCGACCTTCTCACCCGGCTCTTTAGCGAACTCCAGATACCGGCTGATGTCTTCGGCAAACTCGACAGCGTCGTGGTCTTCGGGTGCGGGGTCGTCGGGATCGTCTCGACCGATGTTCGTCAGCACCTTGTCGATGATGTCGTCCTGCCATAGCCGGCGAACGATTTCCAGCGCCTTCGCGGTCTTCCCCGAACCTTTCGGTCCCTTGATGAGGATTTGCTGGGCGGCCGGGCGACAGGCGTCGATAAGCCGCTGGTAGCCGGTCGCGTCCGTCCGCGACTCCGACAGCCCCGTGGCAGCGTTCATGCTCGCCACGTCGCCGCTCTGGCGGGCTTGACGGAGCATATCGGTCTGCCCCTTTCGGGACAGCATCTCCGCCAGCGGACCGTCGTCAACGCCGGCGTGTTCCATCGTCAGCATCACGTCGCCCACATCTTGGTCGTCAGCCAGCACTGCGTCGATGTGGGCGTCAACGTCGCCGTCTCGAATCTGGTCAGCTAATTCTGCGGCACTCCAAGAAGCATCAGTCATGTTGAGTCCTCCGTCGTATCGTCATCGTTGGTAATGTCGGCTCGCTCGTCGGGCGATTCGTTCGCGTGGTCGGCATTCTCGTCGTCTTCGGCCGCCTCACCGGGCGTGTAGTAATCCTCCCAGCGGGTCCCTTCCGCCGCCTCATCGAGGATGTCGTCAATGGCACCGGAGTCGGTCGACAGGGCACTACGGACGGCCTTGTCGACAGCGCGGGTTGATGCAATATCGCTGGCGATGCTGATGCCGCTAATCTCACGGAGCAGGTTCTTCCCCAGCTCGGCGGAGTCAAGCAGCCGGTTGCGGTTGTCTCGAATCTTCGCTTGGTCGGCTACCAGCTCTCGGTCATCCGCGAGGCCGGGCCACGTTCCATCTGCCTCGTTGTCCGTCGGGTCCATGTTCCGGACGACGACAGCGCGGCCGCCGGGCGTCTCCGCCTTCGACTTGCCGGCGTCGGTGTCGGCGTTCCGCAGGTCCATCTGCCGGATTCTCTCGGGCGGCCCGGAATAGATGGCGAAGCCGCCGTCTTCAGGCTCGACGCCACGCGCCGACTGGATGATATCGTCCACGTCGATATCCAGCACGAACTCGACATCGGGCGACCACACACGGCTCACCAGTGCGAAGGCCGGCGGCAGCGCCACGACCGTCGTGGCAGCCGTGCCGGCGATGATAACCCGGTGGGCGTCGGCGAGGTCGCCCCAGAACGCCAGCGGGCCACGCACGACGCCGAAGGCCATCAACAGCGCGTAGACGCCAGAGACAACTGCCAGCGCGATAGCGACGTAGTGGTCCGCGAGGAACCGCTTTGCTCGACCGACGACGCCGTCGACGGGGTCGCGTTCGATGCGATGCCGTTCGTCGTTGGTAAGCTCCCGGTAGCTGTTCTGGTGGCGGCGTTTCAGCAGGCCAACGGAGAGCCCGGTCGACAGCAGCGTTCCGGAGATTCCGGAGACAGCCGCCCACTGCACCAGGGCGACCGTCGGCGCGCCGGTGATAATATCGAGGACCTGCCGGTCGCCGGATGCAGCGACCATTTCGCCGCCCTCTTGGATGGTGATTACCGGGTCGCTCGCGGTGGTAAACTGGATTTCGCGCGTTTCGCCGGGCGGGATTGTGTATGTCTCGAAGCCGATACGCTCGCTACCTCCCGACCCAAGGTTGTCGATGGCTCCGGCGTCGGTGATAGCCACCCGAGCGCGACTGTCTGCCTCGATGGTGATATGGGCCGTGCGGTCGGTCCAGTCGACTTCCAGCACGTCGCTGTTACCCAGCTGATGTTCAATTGTCTGTGCCTCGTCGCCGTCCGGTGTCGGCGTTGGTGTCTCGGCTTGGGCAGCGGCGGGCGCCGTGAGACAGCCGACGACAGCGACAAAAACAAGGAGTACGGTGGTTATTCGCTTCATCGTTGGTAACGTCGTCGTCAGACCGGCAGCACGTCGATGTAGCCAGCCGTCTCAAGAGCCCACGCCGACAGGCCGACCGCGGCGACCGTGCCGAGCAGCCGGAGCATTGTCACTCGCCCCCCAGCGCGATACCGGCGAATATCAGGGCCAGCACGCCAGCGCCGGCTGCGGCGGCCGACTGGCCGATACCGGAGAACCAGCCGCCGATGCCGCCGAGGTCGATACCGCCGCCTATCCCAAGACCGTCGTTATGTGCTTCTTCGTATTTCTCAATTAGTTCATCATTCCGTTGCTCCATCTCATTCCATTCTTCTTGCGTAATGTAGTTGTCATCTTCTTGTGGCTCGGTGAAGCGTTCGAACTCAGCGGAATCATATTCCTCACCGTCAGAATCTTCGAATTTCTCCACTTCGAACGGCTCTTTAATCTGCACTGTTTCGTATCTTGTTTCGTCAGTATCGGCATAGTAGCTGACAGACTCTATTTCCGTTATCGCTGTC
This sequence comes from Natronomonas pharaonis DSM 2160, assembly GCF_000026045.1. Classification (NCBI taxonomy): domain Archaea; kingdom Methanobacteriati; phylum Methanobacteriota; class Halobacteria; order Halobacteriales; family Natronomonadaceae; genus Natronomonas; species Natronomonas pharaonis. Next base: position 2,584,314 of record NC_007426.1, read on the forward strand.
TCAAGCTGGTCGGACAGGTCAATTTCCCAGTAACCATCTGACTCGTTAAAGTCGCTTCTAGTAACTTCGACAGTCTCCCCGTGTCCTGTTTCAATGCGATAAAGCGTATCGGGAAACGGTTTGTCGGTAAACGTTGCTACACCGCCATCAACAGATTCGTCATAATCCGACCAGATACCTTCGCCTTGCGATATGTCATAGGTAAAGTAAAGGTCGTCATCGAGGTCGTCGGGGTCGTAGATTTCCCCAACTTCGAGAGTTAGGTCCTCGGACGTTGTGGCGAATGAACCGCGAAGCGTCGCGTCATATTCGGGAATATGTATCGTTGCTTCTCGCTCTACATCAACCGGCATATTAAGCGCAATAAGGTCAGCGACAGCCTGCGGGAAATCCTCATCTTCGGCCATCATCTCAGCGCGCTCGCGGGGCGTCACAAGGTCTTCAACGTCAAGCTCGCCCGACTGCACTTCACCATACACTTCATCAACCCACATCGCAAGGCCGCTGCGTACCTCGTCAAAAGTGTCTTCAATGTCAGTAACAAGGTTTCTCCACTCACTATCGTCCAGCAAAATGAAGTCTTCATAGTCTTCATAGTCTTCACCGGACATATCAACCGGAGCATTATCAGAAGGTGTGTAATCACCAGTCTGTTCCTTCTCGAAGATGCTGTAGTACCCTTCACCGGCACCGCCGCCGCGCCAATCACGCACAAACAGACCGTTCAGACCGAACACTTCGCCAGTAGGAAGCTCGTAGTCGAATTTATCAGTCTCGTAGGACACTGTACTATAATCATCAAAAACCTCGTCCTCTGGTAGGTCGGAATGTTCGTTAATAGCGTCACCAACAGACCCTACTTCAACGACTGTCTCGTTCCAACTTTCAAGCAGGTTCTTAAGCACGGTGGCTTCTTGTTCATTGACAGTTGATTCAGCAGCACTATACACATCATCTTGTGGAGACTGCTCGTTTAGCTCCTTAATGGCATCCAGTTTACCCTCGGTGTATGCGGTATGCTCGATGCCTTCGAGGATGTTCTCATTGTCGATAAACGTACTCTGGTTTGTCGAGTAACGGGTTCTAAGTGTCTGATAGGCCTCTTGCTTGAGTGCGTCCTGAGTAAGTCCTTCAGGCGGTGTATCGGAACCTAACACTTCAAATTCGCGCAGCGCCCAACCAACGGCAGCACTTCCGCCAATAGCTCCGGCAGCCTTCGCAGCGCCGGCAGCCCCGACAGGTATTGCCGGGATTAGCGCCTCGGCTTCGGCCGTCTGGCTGGCGAGGCCACCTGCACCGACGGCAGTTGCCGCAGTAGCAGCGGTGGCCGCTCGCACAAATCCACGTCGAGAGAGTCGAGACTGTCCGATATTGGCCCCCGCCGTGTGGTATGTCTCAGGCTCCCCGTCGTCGGTGCTGCCGGACTTACCAACGTCGCTGCTCATAGCGTCACCCCTGAGGCGAGCGCGGCCCCTGCAAGCGCCGTCGCGGCTCCGGCGAGATACAGCGCCACCTCCTCGGCCCGGAGATGCCGGTCAAGGAGCTGCATTAGTTGGCCCTCCCGGCGAGCGCGATACCGCCCACCACGAGCACGAGCGCGCCGACCGCGCCGATACCGAGGCTGGTGTTGTCGATGTCGTCGCCGATGTCGCCGACTCCGCCGCCGCCGAAGAAGCTCCCACCGATAGTGCCGACCGCGTCTTCGTCGTCGTCGTAGAGGGCGGCGTTGTCGAAGTGGTAGGCGTCGGCGTCGTCGTCGAGGCTGTCGTTCCAGTCGGCTTCTAGCGTTCCGGTGTCGTCGGTCAGCTCGTCGCCGTCGTCGGTTTCGAGCACGTCGCCGTCTTCGTCTTCGATTTGCAGCTCGTCAGCGTCGACAGCGTCCCACTCGAACGTGACTGTGGTCCCGATCTCAAGGCCGGACAGGTCGATGTCGGGTAGCTCGTCGTCGACGTTGGTAACATCGTGGTCGGTGTTGGTGTCGACCGCCGAGGCGACGATTTCGTCGTCCACCTCATCGAATGTGAGTTCGACGTAATCGTCAGTGCCGTCGTCCGTTTCCTCTGCGAGTGCCGGGGCAGCGACCGCTCCGGCGAACGTGGTTGCCAGCACGACTGTCAGGGTCAGAATGAGGGTTGTTCGTGTCATTGTCAGCAGTTGTCGATGATTCCGAAGGTGTCTGCGGCGTCGTAAATCGCGATACCGCCGATGAGCATCGCGACGCCGCCGGTCATCTCGGGACCCATCGCATCGAGGATGTTGAATCCGAACAGTCCGAAAACAGTCCAACTGAGGGCTGAAATCGCCAAGACGGCCGTCAGGGCCATCTCCGTCGGGGTTGCTCTGGTCATTGGTTGGTAACCCATCGGAGAAAGCCCGCCCCCATCCTAGATGGTCGGGAATCCGCACGGTCCCTAGGGACCGGCGGTACGCTTATCCTAATCTAGACGGTACGAGCAGGTATGCCGATTCGGAAGCTCCGGCAGCTCGACGACGATTCAGCAGGTGTGACGCTCCCGAAAGACGACCTCCGCGAGAACGGACTACTCGGCGACGACGGCCAGATCGAAGACGACCAACACGTTGTCATCGAGCAGGTTGACGACGGCGAGTGGACAGTTCGGACCGTCGACGTGGTCTGAAACCCGTTTTCGGTCAGGTCAAGCCATGAGATAAGGCCGAGAGTTTATATATCCTTACCAACGTATGTAGTGCTACGCAGTCGGAGCAAAAAGTCACCCCGCAGGTGGGGACGGACTACACCGAATGCGGCTGCATTCAAAAACCAAACTATGAATCTGAGTGACCTACTCAACACGGAAACCGACGATAGACGGGCTGTATCGCCAGTTATAGGGGTAATTCTCATGGTCGCGATTACCGTCATTCTTGCGGCCGTCATCGGGACCTTTGTCCTCGGACTGGGTGACCAAGTTCAGGAAACCGCACCCAACGCGCAGATTAGCGGTGAACAAATCACTCTTGATGAGGGAGACCTCGATGACGAAGAGGCTGTGCGAATAACGCATGAAAGTGGAGACGCAATCAATCCGAATGAAATAGAGATTACTGTCGACGGACAGACTGCTGCCAGCGTAGAGCCCGACAGCGATGTTGACGAAGCCGACACAAGCGATGATGGACCGACTATATGGACTGGCGGAGACCGAATTAGCGCTGGAGATCGTGTTCAGATTGTCGGTACGTATGATGTAGACGGCGATCAGTTTGACGAGGAACTCGACGATGAAGACGAAATCCGCGTCACATGGCAGGCACCCGGTGGCGACCGAACCGCTACCCTGTTCACGTTCGAAGTAGACGACTAAGAAGGTAACTGAAGCCATTTGCTGGCTTTCGTTTCACATGCTTCCCAGCCCAGTAGACGCCACCACCGCCAAACGAAAGCTCGTCGATACATACGACAACCCGAGCTACGAGGACCCGTGGGACGCTGTCGAAGACTACGAACACGTCCAACGATACACCGCCGCCCATCCTCAGCAAGGGTCGCAAGCAGTCAGCACAGCAACTGACCTCCCACGGGGCCGCATCCGGTCGTGGGTCGACAGCGACGGCATGCCGGACTGTTACCGGGGGCTCCAGACTGCCCTCACGAACGGCTGGATACTCGACAGTTGGAGTGACGAGACAGCCCGCCCGATGGCGATGCTGGCAGCGTGGACGCTCGCAAGCGGTAGTATCAACGAGCATTGGACGCCGACGTGGGTAACTGACGGCGACGACGAAGCTGACGCACTACGCCACCACGCCGACCGTGCCAACGTCGTCATCGAGCAGGCTCGTGAGGCAGAGGACGACCGGCCGGCGGAGTGGCGGCCGGCAGAATCAGCCTCGGTGCTCGGCCGGGTGCTCTATACGTGGCTCGGCCACCGTGGCGACAAGAACCACGCAGTACCGTTTCCGGCGTTCTTGGAAAGCGCCCCTGACCAGATTCGGCTAGACTTCGCTCGCGTCCACACCCAGCAACGGGGTATCATTCGCGACGACCGACCGGACCGGTTCGTGCAGATCATGGCGGAGCGAAGTGAGGGCTTCCGTCGGGCGCTGAAGGAGCTGCTACAGTCGGTCGTTGGTAATCCCGACGACATCCGCGGCGACAGTTGGCCGCTTCGTATCTACGGCGACGCAATCGACACCCTACGACAGTATCCAGAGCTGGATTAAACGGCGTGGGGGTTCGGCTGCTCGATATGCTTCTTCGCGTCAAGCTCGCCACGGAGGTAGCGCTGTCCCTCGCTGGTAAGTTCGTACATTCGTGACCCCTCGAAGATCGGGGCGACCAGCCCGCAGTCAGTCAGCATCCGGAGCCGCTCACGGGTACGGGATTCTGAGGCGTTCATCGTCGTTGCCTGTTCAATGAGGCTCGCTGTCGACCAGCCTTCCCGTTCAAGATGTTCGAGAATCCGCTCATCCAGCATACACATCCATTCAGCAGGATGTCGATGCTGTCTGTCGCTCATATCTCACCTGGCTCTTCGCCTGCAGTTGGCCCGCTTTCCGTCTCGTTGTCGTTCAGGTAGACGTGATTCTCCGCGTCGTACTCGCCATCCAAGTATGCCTCTCCCTCTTCGGTGATGACATAGACACCGTTGCCGAGGTCGCGTAGAAGGCCGTGCTCGGCGAGCTTCTTGCATCGCCGGGATACGTGTGTGTTAGTCACTCGGATATTTTCCTTGTCGGCCAGCTCACCGACTCGCCCGCCGTCTTCCGCACGAATATGCTCTAAGATTCTGTCATCCCAGATAGTCATCCATGTTCCGGGCTGTCTCATTAATCAACATATGGGGCATCTAATTAGTAATAGTCAGTAATTCGCCCTATGCTCGGCAGCATAACTTATATGTGATAGCGCGTCATCGGTGTCAATGCGAACCGGCGACTCGGCTGATGATGATTCTGTTGGCGGTGTAGAAGACCGGGCCGTGCTGGAACACGGCCCGAAAGTCGGTTCCAGAGACCGACCATGTCAACTGGAACTACAACGGACCCTTGCGGGTCCGACCGGCTAGATGAATCGGCGGCTGATAACGATACCGACGACCGCTGCGTGTGTGGTGCGCCGGCAGACGGCTACGGGGCGCTTCGCGACGGCCCGGTGTGTGCCGACTGCGCTTCGAGAGCGACCCCGCGCTGGCGGCTGCAACTGTCTTTCGGTGACCTGACGCTCCGCTCGGAGTGGACCAGCGAGTGGGCCGTCGTCGAGAACCTTGCCGACCAGCTCCGCTGTGACGACGCGGCCAGCGAGGTCGTCATCGAGCGACTGGCGGAGGTCGACGCCTAATGCCACCCGGTCAGCCTGTCCACCGCTGCGACGGGCGAATCTCGGTCGTCTGTCAGTGCTGTGGCCGCCGTTTCAAATCCCCCATCTTCGACGGAGAGCACGACAATTACTGTTCAGATGGCTGTCGCCGCCGCGCCGAATGGGGAGTCGGTCGATGAGCGACGACCTCGAACCGATTGCCCCTGCGGAGGCTGTCGAGATGTATATCGAGGCCCGGCAGGACGACTGTACCGAGAACACGATTGAGGGGCAGTATTACCGGCTACAGGCGTTCTTGGCGTGGTGCGACGAAGAGGATATTACCAACCTCAACGAACTGGACGGTCGGGACCTATACGCCTATCGCGTCTGGCGACGGGAGGGCGGCTACAGCGATACCGAACTCGCGGGGGCAACGCTCCGGGGCGATTTGGCGACGCTTCGCGCGTTCCTCCGGTTCTGCGGTGAAGTCGAAGCGGTCCCGCCAGAGTTCTTCGACCGCGTTCCGCTCCCCTCGGTAAGCGGGGGCGCTGATGTCAGCGCCAGCACGCTCGACCCCGATAGGGCGCAGGCCATTCTCGAATATCTTCAGCAATTCGAGTACGCCTCGAAGCGCCACGTCATCGTGCTGTTGCTGTGGCACGCTGGGTGCCGTGTCGGTGCCCTCCGAGCGCTCGACGTTGACGACCTCGACCTTGCGGGCGACCGACCGAACGCCACCGGTCCGGGTATCAAGTTCGTACACCGACCTGACGAGGGGACGCCGCTGAAGAACAAGCGAAAGAGCGAACGCTGGAACACAATCAGCGAAGGTGTCGCGAATGTCATCGAGGATTACATCGCCAGCCGCCGAACAGAGGCCGAAGACGACTACGGCCGTCGGCCGCTGATTTCCACGCGGTACGGCCGGATGAGCCGGTCAGCGATTCGGCAGGAGCTCTATCGAGTGACGCGCCCCTGCTGGTACAACGACGGCTGCCCACACGACCGGGACCCCGATGAGTGCGAAGCGACCGACGACGGCAGCATGAGTAAATGCCCGTCATCCCGCTCGCCGCACGACGTTCGGAGCGGTCGCCTCACCTTCTACCGACTGCGTGAGGTGGACGAGAAAGTCGTCAGCGACCGGATGGATGCCAGCGAGGAGATTCTCGACAAGCACTACGACCGTCGTTCCGAGCGCCAGAAGGCCGAACAACGCCGTTCTCACCTTCCAGACGTATGATTCAGAGCAAGTTCCACACCCGCGCTTTCCGACCCGTGAGTACCTGCGGGCGGGGAGGGCGGACTTCCTTTCGAGCCGATTCGTGGCAGATTGTCTGTTTCTGTCTCCGAGAACGAGACGAGCGTTCTAGGCCGCCGAAATCGGGACGAGCCGAAGGCATGGCTCCACGCGTAGGCAGTTCGAACACCCGTCGGACCGTAACGTGTTTGTCACAGGGGAACGCGAGTGATGTCACATCAAACCATGGGACTAACTGACGACCGGGACCTCGTGACGCTACAGCCCGACCAACCGTTCTTTGAGACGCTATACACCGTGTCGCCGCTGGTAGTCATCGGCACGCGTGAGGCCGATGGGTCGGAGAACCTGGCTCCGAAGCATATGGCGTTTCCGCTCGGGTGGGGAGACCACTTCGGTTTCGTCTGCAAGCCCGCCCACGGCACCTACGAGAACGTCGAGCGGACGGGGGAGTTCACCGTCAGCTATCCGCGGCCGGACGAGGTACTGGAAGCCAGTCTGGCCGCCGCCCCCCGTGACAGCGAGGGCGACAAGCCGACGCTCGAAGACATCGAGACAGCGACCGGCGAAAGCGTCAACGCGCCGGCGGTCGCCGACGCCTACGCGGTCCTTGAATGCGAACTCGACCGAATCGTTGCGGGGTTCGGTGACGCCGGCCTCGTCGCCGGCAAGGCCGTCGCCAAGCACGTCCACACCGATGCTCACCGGACCCACGACGAGGAACCGGAAGTCCTGCTGGAGCAGGCTCCGGCGCTGGCGTACCTCTATCCCGACCGGTTCGCGGAGATACGCGAGACGCAAGCGTTCCCGTTCCCGGAGGGGTTCGAGCGATGACACCGACCGGGGAGCCGCCGGCACTCGAAGACCGCCTGCAGGATTGGAGCGAGTCCCACCGCGATGAGATTGCGGACTACCTGCTGGAGTTAGTTGAAATCGAGACGCCGTCCGACGAGCCGGAGGCGTTCGACCAGTTCTTCGACCGTTACGGCGGCGACCTGCAAGCGGTCGGTCTCGAAACCCAGCGCATCCAAGGCGACGAGACAGGCGGTCGGCTCGAAGCCTGGTCGGCCGGCGGCGACGAGGCCGACGAGATTCAGCTCGTCGTCGGCCACGCCGACACCGTCTGGCCGCTCGGGACCGTCAAGGAGAATCCGCCGGAAATCCGTGAGGACGTTCTGGAGGGTCCCGGCTCGCTCGATATGAAGGGCGGGCTGACACAGCTCGTCTTCGCGCTCCGGGCGCTGGACGCGGTCGACGCCGACCCGGAGCTGCCGGTCTACGTGCTCGTTTCGAGCGACGAGGAAGTCGGCAGCCCCGAGTCGAAGCCGCACATTATCGACCTCGCGAAGCGAGCCAACCGGATATTCGTTCTCGAACCCGCCAGTGGCCCGGAAGGAAAAATCAAGACCGCCCGGAAGGCGGTCGGTCGGTTTACCGTCACCATCGAGGGACAGGCGGCGCATGCCGGCCTCGAACCGGAAGCGGGGGCCAGCGCGACCGAGGAGCTGAGCTCCGTCATCCGTCGGCTGCACGCGCTCACCGACCTCGATTCGGGCGTTACCGTCAACGTCGGCGAAGTCGAGGCGGGGTTGCGCTCGAACGTCGTTGCACCCGAGGCCCGTGCCGAGGTGGACGTACGGGCACCCACCGACGAGGCGGCCGAGACAGTCGAGAAAGCGATTCGCTCGCTCGACGCCGAGACGCCGGGGACCGAACTGACCATCGAGGGCGGCTTCGGCCGGCCACCGATGGAGCGGACGCCGGGCAACCGGCTGCTCTGGGAGCGAGTCCGGACGGTCGGCGACCGCCTCGGGCTTGCGCTTGAGGACGCTCGCGTCGGCGGCGCCAGCGACGGCAATGACGCCAGCCGGCACGCGCCGACGATTGACGGCTTCGGTGCGGTCGGCGACGGTGCACATCAAGAGTTCGAACACGTCCGGCTTGACCCGCTCGTCGACCGGGTCGCGCTGCTTGCTGCCTGCCTGCTCGACGAGCCGCTACCGGACGAGTACGAACAGGAGCTGGAGGACGCATGAAAGCGAATATACACACCGCAGTGACACGAATCGCCGACCTCGAAGGGCGTGCCTACGAGATCGAGCCACGCCCACGAAATCGGTGGGGAAGAGGAGACTACGTGCTTGCCACCGTCACGCGGCGGCCCGATGTCGACGTACGCGTCGAGAACCCGCACGGTCGGCGCGTCGAGACAATGGAAGGCGAGACGATCGTCGGCGCGCTCGGCACCCGTCGAGCGACCCGCGGGGTCGTCGGCAGCTGGCGCGATGTCGACGACAGCGGAGCAATGCACGTCATGACCGGCGGCGGCGTACTGGGCCGGGTCACCTCGGCGTCGCCGTTCGCTCCGTCGCCGATTGACATCGAGTACGAGGGCCACGTCGTCATCGACGGCGACATCGCCCGGATGGACGACTACGGGCTGTCAGCTGCCTCGCCAGCGCTCGATACGCCGGTCGTGCTCGTGCTCGGGACGAGCATGTCGTCCGGCAAGACAATGAGCGGCCGGGTAGTCACCCGAGTGCTCGTCGAGGAAGGATACGACGTGGCGGCCTGCAAACTGACAGGAGCGGGGACCTACGACGACATCCAGTCACTGGGCGTTGCGGGGGCCGACCCGGCCTGTGACTTCGTTGACGGAGGGCTGCCGACAACGATTGTCCCTGAAGACAGGTTCCGGAGAGCCGCCGGCGGCGTTCTCGAACGGATGCAGGACGCCGACGTCGTGGTTGCCGAGGTCGGAGCCAGTCCGCTGGAGCCGTACAACGGGGCGGCCGCCGTCGACCTCGTTGAAGACCAGGTCGCGTTTACGCTTCTCTGTGCGACCGACCCCTACGCAGTCGTCGGCATCGAGGAGGCGTTCGGCTGGTCGCCGGACCTTGTCACCGGTATCACGACAAACACGACCGCAGGCATCGAACTCGTCGAGCAGCTCGCTGACTGTCCGGCGTTGAACCTGCTCAAAGAGGAGACGAAACCACACATGCGGGACCTGCTCGTGGAGGCACTTCCCACCGAGTGAGGGCTATGCTACCTGTATAACGGGGTCGGCGAGCTACCGCAACTTGGCCAGCCCGGGTAGACAGTATTGTGCTACCGGAGGCCCCCGAAACGCCGTCGTTGTAACTATTCTCGACAGCAGCTGCCATGCACACAACACCGGAGGGGTCCGCGTGGCAGTTTTTCGCTTCCGAGCGAGATACACAATAAATACAACATTTATATCACGGGAACGAGTCCATGCGACGTGTGAGCGAAGACCAACCCAATCAGCAACTGGCCGAGGAGTTACAGAGCATCTGCCGGGCCGCCGTCGGTGACGAGCTTCGCAGTATCACCTACTTCACCGACGAGGACGTAGAACAACTGTACCTGCGCTCGGATTTGGACCGCACCGCCGACCTCTTCGGTTTCGCCGAGCTAGAGCGGAACGGCTTCGAAGCGGACGAGAAATACCGGAACAGCCAGCTCGGCGACTACCGAGCGACGATTCGGCTATTCGACAACGGCTACCTGACCCGAGTCACGCTGAACGACCACGGCGTTTGGGTGACGACCGACTCGATGTCGATAGACCGCTTCGAGGAGCTTTCCGAGTCGCTTCGGACGGCGCTTTCGTCAGCGGACGGCTGAGCCGGGGATGCCAGTTGAACACACAATCGAGCTCGAAGCCGGCGAGGAGCTAGCCGCCGTCTATCACCCCTGTGGCGGCGACCGCTGGGTGTTTTTCTGCCATGGGTTCCGAAGCGACAAGCACGGCAGCTACGAAGAGCGGTGCGAGCAAGCCGTCGCGGCGGATTTCAACGCCGTCCGGTTTGATTTCCGCGGCAGCGGCGACTCGGACCGCCCCTTCGTTGAGACGAGCCTGAGCACGCGCATTGCGGACCTCGAAGCCGTCGTCGACCACTTTGACCCGCCGTCGTATGCGCTGTTTGGCTCCAGTTTTGGCGCGAAGACCGCCTTCCACGCCGCTGCCGATGCCCCGCGGCTGCGGGCGCTTGTCGGTCGCGCGCCGGTCACCTACAACCGGGTCTTCGACGCCTATCGGGAGGCCGTCGAACGGGAGGGGCGGCTCCAACTCGATGCGGACCACGCCATCTCGTCGGCCTTTTTCGAGGACTTCGAGACCTACGACTTCGAGGCGGCTGCCGCACAGGTCGACGTTCCCGTCGCGCTGTTTCACGGCCGCGCCGACGCGACGGTCCCGCTCGAAAGCTGTCTCGATGCCGTCGGCGCGCTGGAAACGGACGTCCGGTTGCAGACGTACACGGACGAGGGACACCGCTTTTCCGAGGCGGCAGAGCAGCGACTTCGAGAGGCGGCCTTCGCGTGGCTGGACGACAGCTACGGAGCCTGAAGCGCCGCA